>CAQUWW010000016.1 GCA_948896875.1 uncultured Acetatifactor sp.
AACGCGAAGTTACCCCCACAAAAAGGAGAAGCAAAACAACCACCATGTCCGATGAAGAAATGATTGACAGAATCCTCCAGGGTGAAAAATCCCTCCTGGACCCGCTGATAGACAAATATTATCAGGAAATCTTCCGTTTCTGTTATTACAGAACCGGAAGCGAACAGACAGCTTACGACTGTACACAGGATACATTCCTGCGCATGCTGCGTTTTATGGACAGCTATGTGGAAACACATAAATTCAAAAGTTATCTGCTCCACATCGCACTGAATGTCTGCCGGGATTATTATCGTGCAAATCCTCCTCCGACAGTCTCCCTGGCTGAAAACAGTTCGGAACAGTATGACGAAGATGGCCTGTCTACCGGACAGTTTCTGTATTCCGAAGAAAATGGCGGCAAAAAGTCTGCCTATGAACAGCTTGAAATTTCCTGCGTCATTCAAAAATGTCTCCTGCGCCTGCCGGAATTTCAGCGCGAAGTGATTATCCTGCATTTCTATTACGGCTATAAAGTACGGGAAATCGCCAAAATCACAGATGTGAGCCTGCCTGCCGCCAAATCAAGGCTGAAACAGGGGCTGGACAAATTAAGAAAGCTTTTTCAGGAGGAGGGTATCTATGAAGAAATCTGATCAGGAAAAAATAACACAATTTTTACAACATCATCAGGCACCAAAGCCCCTGCCGGAAAAGGTTGCCCGACTGAAGCAGGAAGTAAAGCAGCAGGCGGAATCCATGCCTTTTGTATTTTTGCAGAATTCCCGGTTGCCGGACCGACTGCTGCGCCAGCTTCCCTACATTTCTCTGTGGATATGGCCGGTACAGCTTCTCGTGCTTCTTCTGTTTTTCCTGTTGCTACGACAGCAGTCAGTCAGCGTGGAAACGTTGACGCTTCTGTCCTCCACCGGTCCCCTGCTGGCCATATTGCCCATGGCGGATATTATCAGAAGCTTTGGCTGTAATATGTGGGAAATGGAAGCGGCATGCCGTTATGACTTAAGACAGGTTACGGCCATGCGTCTCTGCATTGTAGGAGGCGGGGATATCCTTGTCCTGGCATTCGGCAGCTGTCTTTATGGACAAAAGATGAGCGCATTATGGGAATTCGGCCTGTACATCTTACTGCCTTTTCTGATCAGCAGCAGCATTTATCTCTGGGAGCTGAACCACTTCCCCGGAAAATACAGTACCTTTCTGCTGGTGTCAACAGGAATCGGGGTCAATCTTATGTGCTGTTTCCTGCTGGAAAATATAAACAACCGGATGCATACCGTCCATATGAAATGGCTGCCCGCCGTCACCGGAATTGCTGTTATCGCTTTCAGCGCAGCCACAGTTTACAGCGCTGTCAGCCTGTGCACCAATCTGAAGAAAAAGGAAGGAGTAATCAAGTGGAACTTAGAGTAGAAAAACTCACAAAACAATATGGTAATAAAATTGCGGTAGATCACATAGACCTGTGCCTTACCAGAGGTGTATATGGACTGCTGGGCGCCAACGGCGCGGGGAAGACCACATTGATGCGACTGCTGTGCGACATTCAGACGCCCACCGCGGGAGAAATCTTCTATGACAATCAGGAAATTCATCAAATGGGGGAAAAATACCGCAATCTCCTGGGATATCTTCCGCAGGATTTCGGGTATTACCCTGATTTCACCGCCTATAAATTCATGCTTTATATGTCCGCAGTCAAAGGCCTCTCCCGGGGATATGCCAGACAGCGCTCCCTGGAGCTGCTGGACACCGTAGGGCTGCTGGAGGTAAAGAATAAAAAAATAAGGACCTTCTCAGGCGGCATGAAACAGCGTCTTGGAATCGCTCAGGCCATGTTGAATAATCCACAGATTCTGATTCTGGACGAACCCACAGCCGGACTGGACCCGAAGGAGAGGGTCCGTTTCCGGAATCTGATCAGCTCCTTTGCCGCAAATAAAATCGTCCTCCTGTCCACCCACATTGTATCGGATGTGGAATATATTGCCGGTGAAATCCTGGTCATGAAGAAGGGGATCCTGATACATTCCGGCAAGCCGAATGAAATCATTCGAAGTGTCAGTGGCAAGGTCTGGGAATGTCGTGTGCCTGCCGCGCTGGCCGGAGAGATATCGGAATCCTTCGATGTAATCAACCTGCGGAATGAAGGAGAAGAAACCGTTCTTCGCCTGCTGTCGGATAAGCTTCCCATGCCGGAGGCCCGGGAGGCGATCCCCAATTTGGAGGATCTGTACATGTATTACTTTAACGACGAGGAAGAAGGGAGAAAAAATCATGTGGGAACTGATAAAATATGAATTACAGAAACTACTGGGAAAGAAGCTGGTATGGGCCTGCCTGGCCGGTATGGCAGTCATGCTGATCGCCATGACCTCTCAGTGGCTCTATCCCGGCACAGAAACCGTGCAGTATTTCCAGGACGGTAAGCTGGTCATTCTGGAAAACCAGGAAGCCATCCGAACAGCCAAAGCCATTGGTCGAAAATACGAAGGCCCTCTGACCGATGAAAAAGTGCAGGCTGTCCTGGCAGAATTTGATATGAAGGATGAAGATTTGACAGGAGCCGGACTGGATCCTTCTAATGAACGCTATTATTCGCACAATTTTCTCTATTCTTCCCTGCGGAATTTTTATGCGTCTGACGGTACCTGGAATGGAATGACTGTTCAGGAGGTTTACGGCGATCTGACCCCCGGCCTGAATGTGGGCTACACAGGCTGGGAAAAGTTCCTCTATGTCTCCATCTACACCCTGCTATCGTTGGGCTGTGTGATAACCATTATTCTGGCCCCTCTGTTCTCCGAAGAATATACAAAAAGGACGGATGCTCTGATTCTGACCGGGGCATATGGCAAAACAAAATGCGCCTGGGCCAAAATCATTGCCGGCTTCCTGATCTCTTTTGGCCTGACAACACTGATTCTCCTGCTTTTCGGAGCCGTCTATCTCTTCCACTATGGGACAGATGGCTGGAATGCCTCTCTTCAGCTGAGCCATTTCGATGCTTTCACAGGTATCTTCTACCCCATGACCTTCGGAGAGGGTGTCCTGTATGCCCTTCTTATGTGGTTTACCGCAGGGCTGACACTGACGGCGGCTGCCGTCCTGATATCTGCCATAGCCAAAAGCACTTTCACCAGCCTGGTTATATCCTTTGCGGTATTTGTGGTGCCCATGTTCCTTCCCTGGAGGAACTGGGGCATTTTAAACCTGCCCGCACAGTTTTTCCCCATACGCCAGATGCAGCTTGCCGATATTTTCAATTATCCCCTGCTGCAGGCAGGAGGCTTTGAACTGAATGTTATGTGGCTGGCGCTCCCCGTGGCATTGGTGGTGACTCTTATCTGTATATTATATGCCAGACGCGCCTTTGCCAGGCATCAGGTTATGGGATAAATTTCAGTTATAAAATTGGGCTTTAACCAACAGAATTTGGCATCAAACCAATTTCTGTTGGTCCTGCCCATATATTTTATTGAGCATTTACTTTCCTCCGCAGATTTCCAAATACTTCCTCATGCGTCATTCTTCTGTTATCCTCTGCGGCAGCCTTATCTGATTTATCCAACGCTGCTTCCACCCCATCTGTTAACTGTGAATACAGTTCAAGATTAAATATTACCATTGCCCCGCATCACCTTTACTTCGCCAGCAATCCAAAATACAGAAGCACCACTGCCCCCAGCGCAATCCGATACCAGCCGAAGACCTTAAAGTCATGCTTCTTGATATAACCCATCAGGAAACGAAGCACAAACAGAGATACGATAAAGGACACCACCGTACCCACGATAAGCAGTGTCAGTTCCAGAGATGTGAATTCAAATCCGAACTTCACCACCTTCAGCAGGCTGGCGCCGAACATCACCGGAATGGCCAGGAAAAAGGTATATTCCGCGGCAACGGTTCTGGATACGCCGATCAGCAAAGCCCCCACAATGGTGGCGCCGGAGCGGGAGGTGCCGGGGAAAACAGCTGCAATCACCTGGAACACACCAATCATCAATGCCGTCTGATATGTAATCTGAGACAGCTTCCGCACTTTGGGCTTTCTTCCTTTATTCCAGTTCTCAATGATAATAAATGCAACACCGAACACAATCAGCGCAATGGCCACACAGGTGGGATTGTAGAACAACGCGTCAAATACATCGTCAAACAGGATTCCAATCACTGCCGCCGGAACACAGGACACCAGAATCTTAAACCACAGAATCCAGATATCCTTCTTAAAATATGACATGATGCCGGTTCCACCCTGCTTCTCTCTCTCTTTCTTCGTCAGTGCAAAAGGCCAAATCTGGCTCCAGAATAAAACTACAACTGCCAGAATGGCTCCCAGCTGGATGACCACATCGAACATACCGAAAAATTCCTCGCTGACGGTGCCTCCTGCTTCCACTGTCTGAAAAGGCATCAGACTTTCCACCAGAATCAGATGTCCCGTGCTGCTGATTGGCAGCCACTCGGTGATTCCTTCCACAATACCATAGATGATTGCTTTGATAATTTCTATCATTTCTGTCTCCGTTTCTTTTATTCTTTCTATTGAATTTCTTTTTCCCTCAGCTCTCCAGAAACCGCTTCATTTCCCCATAGCAGGCTTTCGCATCCGCATATCCCTGCCGGTAAAGTGCTTTGAGCTTTTTCACATCCTTCTCCACTCTCCCTACCTTACCCGCTTTTTTCGGCCGTATCACAAATACCTCTCCGCTCTTCCTCAGCCGCTCAATATATGCAACCTGTTCATTATAATGCTTATGCCGCTCCGCCATCCTGCTTGCCACTTTCGGATAGCGCCAGTATCTCAATTTCATCAGCCAGAAAGAAAGCCATCCCACAGGCCCTTTTTCATATCCTGTCTCTTTGGTCATGACCACCACATTTTTGCAGTTCCCATCCATAACAGACTTCTGCACCGGAAGGGAATCACTGATTCCTCCATCCAGGTAGAACCTTCCGTTAATTTTCACATTCCTGGACACCAGGGGAAGAGAAGCGGAAGCCCGTATTTTATCGATATCTTTTCTCATATCCCGGATACGGAAATATTCCGGTCTTCCAGTGGCAATGTCCGTAGCCACACTGTACGCTTTCCCCTTATACTGGTCAAATACTTCATAATCATAAGGATTCAGATACTCCGGAATCAGATGATAGCACATCTCCACATTAAACAGATCGCCTGTGGTTAGCAGACTTTCCAGGCTACAGTATTTCCTGCTGTCCAGATAGTCAATGCAGACATCCAACGCACGTTTTCGCTGCTTCGAAAGATAACTGCACATACTGCATGCTCCCGCCGATACCCCGTATATGCTGGAAAATTCGATTCCTTTATCCAGGAAAAAATCAATCACACCGGCGGTATAGACTCCCTTCATTCCGCCGCCTTCCAGTATCAATCCTGCCTGATACATCTTTATCCCACCTTTCCAAATCCTTCGGCTGATTCCAACCATATCATATCCTTCCAGCTTTTGCCTTACCCATAGCCTTGTCAGAATATTGATAGTAACGGTTCCTCGTTCTGTCCGCCTTTTCAGCCATTGTATTCTCACAGCCTTCTCAGCTTCAGGATATTTTCCGGCTTAAACAGTCCGGTTCTAATGATATGTCTCCTTCACAAATCGCCTCAATGCCGCCAGCGACCGCTCCACCTTCTCCGTATCGATACAGTACGCCATTCGGAAATACCCCGGCGCCCCGAAAGTATCTCCCGGCACCAGAACCAGGTCATATTTCAATGCCTTCCGGCAGAATTCTTTCGCATCCTCCTCCAGCGCTTTGGGAAAGATATAAAAAGTTCCGCCTGGCTTCACGCAGGTAAAGCCCAGTTCCATCAGCTCATGATACAGCAGATTCATATTCGTCTCATAGACACTTAAATCTGCCGTCAGATCCAGCGCCTTTGCCACAGCCAGCTGTATGATGGACGGCGGACAGTTATGTCCGATCCCTCTGGAAATCTGACCGCACATGTATACCATATCCTCCGCATCCTTACAGGCCGGATTCACCGCCACATAACCGATGCGCTCTCCCGGAATGGACAGGGATTTGGAGAAGGAATAGCACATGATGGTATCATCGTAAAATGTAGACACACAGGGCGCCTCCACATCTGCAAACACAATCTCTCGATAGGGCTCATCTGAGATCAGATAAATAGTATGTCCGAATTCTGCGGATTTCTTGCGCAGCAAGTCTGCCAGCCGGCTTAAAGTTTCCGCGGAGTACACCACCCCCGAGGGGTTGTTCGGCGTGTTGATCAGCACTGCCATCACCTTTTCCGTAAGCATCTCCTCGAACTTGCCGAAATGAATCTGAAAGCTTTCCGTATCCGGCGGCACCACCTTCAACACCGCTCCCGTCAGATTCACATAGGGACCATATTCCGGAAAATAAGGTGCAAAGGTCAGAATCTCATCTCCGGGCTCTGTCACCAGCCGGAAGGCATGGGCCAGTGCTCCGGCAGCTCCCACTGCCATGAAAATATGCTCTTTGCGATAGGGTAGCCCGAAGCGCTTTTCCAGAGAGGCCGCCACAGCTTCTCTGACACTGGTAATCCCCAGGCTGGGGCTGTAGCCGTGCAGCTCATTTGTTCCCATCTCTGTCAGCATATGAACCATTGCATCCGTAAATTCCTGTGGAACCGGCACGGAAGGGTTCCCGAGGCTGTAATCAAACACATTTTCATAGCCGATTTCCTGCCCTCTGGCCGTTGCGAACTCTGACAGCTCCCTGATAACGGATTTCCCTGACAGCATATCTTTATATTTCTGAACTAACATAATCATGTATCCTTTCTGTATCTGCCTCTCCTGTTTGGAGGATGGTTCTATTCTACCACATTTTCCATGCATTACAAACAGTTACTGCTACTTTTCAAATGCTGTTCAAACTACAGCTTCGATGAGTTCTTTCTCTCCTATTCTGATTTTCCTGATTCCCGGCTTTTTATTTTTGTTAAAATTAAAGCTGACCATATAACCGGTCGTAAGGTGATAATCTTCCAGATACCCCAACAGCTGTTTTTCTCCCCGCCTGTTATATTCTTCGCCATGCCAGATTTTCATTTCGCATACATATTGTTTTCCATGATAATCAATAATAATATCTGTTCTGCGCAGATCCCTTGTTCGGGACTCAATATAATAATTGCCGACTCCGTTGATAATCGGTTTCAGGTAGAGTAGAAAAAAGCGTCTGCCATTTTCTTCCAGGAAAGACTCTTCCGCATCCGAATAGATATCCGTAAACGATTGCACAAATCTTTCCAGAATCAGCTCCATATTCAACTGGCCTCCGCTGACAAAAAGATTTTTCTCCACATCTGCTGCCTTATAAATCGCACTGTTCAGCATTTCTTCAGACAGAAACAGATTGTACAGCCGTGTCTCGAAAATTCTATTTGCAATTGCCGTATTTCCATTTATGTTTTTCACAAATCCAAACATACTTCCCACACGGATCGCATGATTGTCTATATTATAAGAAATTCTGTCTCCCTGAAACAAAATTGTATACAGCATTTTCCGCAGTTCCGGAAAATCGTATATTTTCTTTACCATATCATCAAATAGTGTATTAGGTTCTGCAAGCAGAAGTTTCACGGCCTCTGCCAGCCCATTTTTCGTCCACGCAGAAGCTTTATCAGGGATTCCCTCTTTTCCTGAGATATTTTCATCCAGCAGCTTGCAAAGTCTGGATACCAGGAACGGATATCCTGATGTATAATCGTATATCCATTCTGCCATCTGCGAAATATTCATACCCGTATTGTGATCGCCTTCATACTCTTCCAGCATTCCAGCAATATCCGAAACCTTCAGGCTCATATCTACATTAAACTCTGCTGCAATATTCCACGGACTGTTAAACTTATGCTGCAGATCAGGATGCATCTTCAATTTCAGGTTTCGGATATCATATACCCCGGCAAGTATCACCGACCAGAATGTACTTTTTCTGTCTCCGCTCAGATAGTAAGCCCGAAGCTGTGCAAGAAAATCTAAAAAAACCTGATTATTCGATGCACTGTCTACTTCGTCTATCAGCAATACAATTTTACCGGATACACCCACACATATTTGGCTTAAAGCTTTAAACAACTTACGTAATCCTATATTCTCTGTCTCACCGTCTGCCACTTTCTGCAAAAACGAAAGGGATTCCTCAATGGACGCAGACACCTCATTTTTGTTATAGGCATCCAGAAAAACATCTGCAAATGCTGAGGCAAACGCATATTCATCCCTGTAGTCATTTTCACTTAACTGCTGAAAATTAATGAAGACTACCAGATATGTCTCCTTTAAATACTCTTTCAATGCCCACAGTGTGGTCGTTTTGCCATATTGTCTCGCCCGGTTGATGACAAAATAATCCCCTGCATCCACCAGTTCCTTTATCTTCTGCAAACGCCCATGTATATCCGCCATATAATGCCTGTCAGGATAACACACTCCATTTACGTTAAATTTTTTCAATCTGTTCCCCCGTTCTTACATCCACACTATTTTGCAGCCCCGGCAATTTTCTTCACACCTTCCGTCATGCTGCCCCGCACCTGCTCATTCTTCCGCCCACACAAGCGCGCACTTCACGGCCCGTTTCCAGCCCTTCAGAAGCTCCGCCCTCCTTTTGCTGTCCATCACAGGCTCGAATACTCTCCCAATCTGCCAGTTCGCCTTGATTTCCGCCTTATCCTTCCAGTAGCCCACCGCCAGGCCTGCCAGATAAGCCGCCCCCAGCGCCGTGGTCTCAATGCTCTCCGGCCGCTGCACCTGAGTATCCACGATATCCGCCTGGAACTGCATCAGGAAATCATTGGCGCTGGCGCCGCCGTCCACCTTCAGATTCTTCAGATGGATTCCGCTGTCCTGCTCCATGGCCTGCAGTACATCTACCGTCTGGTAGGCAATGGATTCCAGTGTGGCACGGATGAAATGCTCTTTCGTACAACCTCTTGTCAGGCCCACCACAGTACCTCTCGCGTACTGATTCCAGTAAGGTGCTCCCATTCCTGCAAAAGCCGGCACCACATACACACCTGCCGTATCCTCCACTGCCTCACAGTAGCTCTGGGACTGCGAGGCGCTTTTAATCATTCTCATACTGTCTCGAAGCCACTGTACACCCGCACCTGCCACAAACACACTGCCCTCCAGTGCATACTCCGGCTTCTCGGATGCGCCTGCGGCAATGGTGGTCAACAGTCCCGCTTTAGATGCAATGGCTTCATTTCCCGTATTCATCAGCAGGAAACAGCCGGTGCCATATGTATTCTTTACTTCACCCTTCTCAAAACAGCACTGTCCGAACAACGCCGCCTGCTGGTCCCCGGCCGCTCCGGCAATGGGAATCTCTCCGCCCAGTACGGAATTGTCCGTATGCCCGAAGACGCAGCTGGAGGGCCGCACCTTCGGCAGAATAGCCGCCGGAATTCCGAAACGCTCCATAATCTCTTCGTCCCAGCAAAGCCTGTGTATGTCGAAAAGCATGGTTCGGGAAGCATTGGTATAGTCCGTCACATGTACGGCTCCTTTGGTCAGATTCCAGATCAGCCAGGTATCCACCGTGCCGAACAGCAACTCTCCCGCCTCCGCCTTTTCTCTTGCCCCCGGGACATTCTGCAGAATCCACGCAATTTTGGAAGCGCTGAAATAGGCATCCGGTACCAGTCCCGTCTTCTCCCTGATTTTCCGGTCAAAACCATCCTCTTTTAATGCTTCTATCATATCGGCAGTACGACGGCACTGCCACACAATGGCATTGTATACCGGCTCTCCGGTATTTTTGTCCCAGAGAATTGTGGTTTCCCGCTGATTCGTGATGCCGATGGCCGCTATCTGCTCCGCGTTCACTCCCGCCATAGCCATGCATTCCGTGGCCACCGCCAGCTGAGAAGACCAGATTTCCTTCGGATTGTGCTCCACCCAGCCGGGCTGAGGATAAATCTGCGTGAATTCCTTCTGGGACATAAAATGAATCTTTCCTGCCTGGTCGAACAGAATACAACGGGAACTTGTGGTGCCCTGGTCCAGGGCCATGATGTATCTCTGCATACTTTCTCCCTTCTTTTGGTGGATTTGTCGGCGCACAATCTGCACTGCTGAAAACTATTTATTATATTCCAGTTTATACTTTTGACCAAACTTTTTCAATAGTCCGATACGAAAAAAGGCCGGTATCACACCAGCCTGATTTTATCCATCATTTTTTTCGGCAAAACTGCTTCATAAATACTGTAATACTCTTCAAATGTCAGTTTCCTGCCAAAAGTCAGGATCTCCATCTCTACCCCGAACAGCTCCACCAGGAAATCCATTGGTACCATACCGTTTCTAAGGTAAAATGCCTTTCGGCGCAGACGTTCTCCTGCGTTTTCTGCCCTTTCTGCTTCTTCTCCCAGCGTGGTCTCAATTTCCACCACAAGCCGTTCATCCCCATAGCGGTCCCGCAATTCCTGAAGTGTGCTGCTTCCCGCTCCGCCGCCCTGATATTCCGGAGCAATGGCAAGGTAATCCAGCAGAGCCAGATCACAGGCCAGCAGCATAATCGCCAGGCCACAGAACCCTCCCCGCTCATCCTCTATGGCCAGAATGTCGAAAAATCCTTCCTCCCGCTTTTCCAGTATCATGGAGAAAGGCTTCTTCTCCGACTTCGGAAAGGATTCCTCGTATAATTTTCTGACACATTCCAGCTGTTCTTTCGTGTTCGCTTCCTTTATTTTGAATATCATAAACTTTCTTTCCTGTTCTTCTTTCCCACATTCCGTTCCGCTCTATTGGCCGAAGCTGCCGCCTTGTTGGATTGCAAAAATGTCGATTCCCCTATCTTCTTCATGAATCTGTACTCGCAAATTCATAACAAATATCACGCCGTAGCCTCATGATGAATCTGCAGCTCATACAACTTCTTATAAATTCCATCCTGCGCCAGCAGTTCCTGATGTGTCCCCTGCTCTCTGATCTTCCCCTTCTGCATCACCATTATGCAATCCGCATGCTGAATGGTGGAAAGGCGATGGGCCACCATAATCGTCGTCCGGCCCTGCATCAGCTTTTCCAGTGCTTCCTGAATCAGCAGCTCCGTCTCCGTGTCAATGTTGGCGGTAGCCTCGTCCATAACCAGAATACTGGGCTTATGGGCAAGGGTTCTGGCAAAGGAGAGCAGCTGCCTCTCCCCTGCTGAAAAGGTGGAGCCCCTCTCGGACACCGGCTCCTGATAGCCGTTCGGCAGTTTCTCAATGAAGTGAGAAGCATTCACATACTCTGCAGCCTCTTTCACATCCTCAAGGGTAATATCTTCATCATGTAGCCGGATATTGTATTCCACATCGCCCTCGAAGATAAACACATCCTGCTGCATCTGGCCGATGGCGCCGCGCAGTTGCTTTTTGCTGAGTCTGCGGATATCCACTCCGTCGATGTAGATATTTCCCTTCTGTATATCGTAATATCTTCCGATTAAATTCAAAATCGACGACTTCCCGGCGCCTGTCGCACCTACAAAAGCCACCTTCTCCCCCGGCTCGATGACAAAGGACACATCCCGCAGGACATAGTTCTCATTGTCATAGGCAAACCACACATGGGAAAATTCAATCCGCCCCTTGATTTCAGGCAGGATAATCGGATTCTCATCCTCTTTCACCAGCGGCTCCTCACTCATGATGGTAAAGATCTTCTCCGCCGAGGCGATAGAAGACTGCAATGTGGAGAACTGCTCCGCCAGCTCCTGAATGGGCTCAAAAAAAGATTGGATATACTGGGCAAAAATGTACAGTGTACCGATGGAAATCACATTTCCCATAACCTCGCTGCTGCCCACACCCAGCACAATCATCAGGGAAATAATGCTGAGAATATAAATCAGCGGGCGGAAAATGGCAAACACCATCATTTCCCTGTACCCTGCACGGTACAGTTTATAGTTCTTATCGTTAAACTCTTCGTACTTCCGTTTCTCCCTGCCGAATATCTGAATGATACGCATACCGGAAATGTTCTCCGACAGGAAAGTATTCACATCCGTCAACCGTGTTCTGGAGATGCGGTAAGTCTTGCGGGCAATTTTGCGGAATACCACGGTCAGCACCGCCACAATGGGAAGCAGTATAAAGGAAATCAGCGCCAGCTTTCGGTCCATCATCAGCATCACCACAGCCAGTCCCACAATCTTCACGATGTTGCGGAACAGCCGCACCAGGATGCCGGAATACATTTCATCCAGCGCTTCCACATCATTGGTGACGCGGGTCACCAGCCTGCCCACCGGTGTCAGGTCAAAATATCGGCTGCTCAGAGACTGAATATGTGCATACAGCTCCTTGCGCACAGTGAGAATGATGCTCTGTCCCATCTTCTGCAGCAGCCAGGTCTGGGTGATGTTGAACACGAAGCTCAGCACCAGCACAATGGCATATTTAATCGTGGTCTCCACGATGACATCGTAATTCCCCTGCTCTTTAAACAGATCGATGGCATCGCCGATCAGTGTCGGGCGATACAGGTCAAATCCGGTCAGAGCCAGCACCAGGGCCAGGCAGATAATCACCCATCCCACATAGGGTTTCATATAAGAAAGCAGGTGCAGCAAGGCATTTCCTTTATAATTGGACTCTATATTGTCATCGGTTAATGTGCTCATAACACCCTCCAATTCTTCTTTTCCTTTTCAAGGTCATTCCACAACAGCACTTCTTCGCCATGTCAGTCTCGGGTCTGTCATGCAAGCCATGCAAAAACACCTTCCTGCACGCTCACATGGCCGTCAATTCCTGCTCCAACTGCTGCTTTTCATAAATATGGGCATAGAATCCTTTCAGCTCCACCAGCTCCTCATGTGTGCCATACTCTGTCAGCGCCCCTTCTGTCAGCACCGCAATATGGTCCGCCTTCTGCAGGGTGGAGATACGATGGGCAATGATAATAGTGGTTTTCCCTTTTCTCAGCTCCAGCAGATTCTCCAGAATCTGTTCCTCTGTATCCGTATCCACAGCCGACAGCGAATCATCCAGAATCAGCACTGATGCATCCATCAGAAGCGCCCTTGCAATAGAGCTTCTCTGCTTCTGTCCGCCTGACAGCGTGACACCCCGCTCACCCACCAGCGTTCTGTATTCCTCCGGGAAACCCATGATATTGTCATGAATACAGGCAGCCTTTGCCGCTCTCTTGATACTGGAACGAATCTGGGGATGATCTCTGAGCCTCTCTTCCAACCCGAATGCAATATTCTCCTCCAACGTATCCGAGAACAGGAAGTTATCCTGGGGCACATAGGCCATATCCCGGTGCAGTACCGCCAACGGGAACTCCGTGATAGGTCTGCCATCCACCAGAAGTGCTCCGTCCTCGCAGTCGTAAACCCGCAGCAGTAAATCTGCCAGACTGGATTTTCCGCTTCCGGTCCGCCCCAGAATTCCCAGCATCTCCCCTGCTTTTACATGAAGGCTGACATCTCTCAACACCGGATCTTCTCCGTCCGGGTACGTAAAAGTCAGATGGTTCAGAACGATATCACCTCGAATATGTACATCTTTGTTCAACGAATCCTCCGGCACCTTGTCCACAATATCCGGTTCTTCCCGGAAGATACTGGCAATTCTCTGAAATGCTGCCGCCGCCTGGCTGAAATTATTGATACAATCTCCACAGGCAATCATAGGCCATACCAGCATTCCGATATAGGAATTGAACGCCACGAACTGACCGATGGATATCTGCCCCGCCAGAACCATTTTTCCTCCAAATACCAGTGTCAGAAGAAGGCTGATTCCTGTGACGGTATCCAACGCGGGGCCAAACATGGCCCGAAGCTTCACCATGGAAAGGTTCTTCTCCATACTGTTCTCGCTGGCCTTTTCAAAAGCTCTGAAGTCTTCTTCCTCCTGCACGAAAGCTTTTACCACCCGGATCCCCGCAATGCTCTCCTGCACCTTATCAGATAGTCCGGAGAAGGCTTCCTGCCGCCTGGTCTGACGCTTTTTCGCCTCTATTCCATAGAAATAGCACCCCACAGCCACCAAAGTCAGAGGAATAAACGCCATAATTGTCAGCTTGAAATCCACGTCAAGTATCATTTTCAGCAGAACCATTACTGTCATCACTATGGCATCAAACGCCGTAACCACCGCAGGTCCCACCGCCATCCGGATGGCGTTCAGGTCATTGGTAAAACGCGCCATCAAATCACCGGTCTTGTGACTGTTGAAATAACGGGCGGAAAGCGTCTCCAAATGCCCTAACATATCATTGCGAAGCCGATATTCGATTCCTCTTGCGGAGCCGAAGATACAGAATCTCCAGCCAAATCGCCCCAGCATCATCACGGCGCCGGCCGCAAAAATTTTGGCAAGCAGGATAAGCACACCGTCTCTATCCAGTATGCCTTCTGTCAATCCATCAATTACTTCTCCTATGAACTGGGGGATATATAAGTTCGCCGCATCCACCGCCAGCAAAATCACAACGCCTGCCAGATAATACCATTTGTACTTCCATAAATATGGGGTCAGAGAAAATTTATTCTGCTTCATTTTCGTTTGTCACCTCGCTCCAGCTCCTCCGTTCCGTCCGGCATCTGCAAAACTTCTCCTGCCATGACAGCCCGCGCAAAATCATGAATATCCTTCAATTTCCGCGGAAATACCATACCTCCATACAGCATTTGTGTACTGTGCTGATCGGAACCGGCTGTCATGGGCAGATGGTATTTCTTCGCATATGCAACAGCCATCTCATTATACTCGGGATGCACGTTTCCGCTGATCCTGCCTGTATGCGCCGCATTTATCCCTTCCACCGCATCCACATATTCCGGATACAGGAGAATCTCTTCTATATAAGATGCCTCCCTGTAAGGATGGGCCTGACTGATCATTCCCCCGCCTTCATGCACCAGTCGGAACTGTTCCTCCACTGTGGCGTCTCTGATTTCCGGATGCCTGAGCAGCCATTCCTTGTCCAGTCCATATACCAGGAACTCCGGTCCATGATAGCCGGACTCCCATCCGAAAAACACCTGAAGGCCCAGTTTGTCTCCTTCCATCTTCGCATGTTCATATCCCAGGCAGAAACCGTCCACCCACTCATTCCACGGAAGCGTCCTGTCCACAGCCGTATTTCCGTAAAAGAAATGATCGGTTACAATGACGCCGGTATAGCCGGCCGCCGCGTAGGCTCTGGCCATCTCCGCTCCGCTGCTTTTACCGCAGGCACTTCCCTCACTGGTATGCATATGTGTCTCATACAAAAATCCTGTTATCTTCATTTTAAGTTCCCTGCCTTTTCAAGCTTCCGACATTCTGCCGGCCTGCTGCTTCGAACACCCTGCATTCTGGCATTGGTCACAATGCGAGCAATAACATATATTGTACTCCACGTTCAACACACACGTCAATATGGTACCGCAAAAAAGGGACTGGAAACCAGCCCCTTTTTTCCGTTGATTCAGTCTCATTCCCGGCAATCCCGAAATTTCATCAGCGTCACATGTCTTGATACATTATAAGTACGAATGCCTATATTCTTCGTACTCTGTTGCATTTTTCGCATCCAGTAATACCCGAATCCCATCTGTTCGTAACGGCTATTCCCGGAATCCGAACCCCATGCGCTGGTATCGACAGCGTACTGTACGGCATCCTCTGCATAAAAAGCCTCCATATCATAGCCCAGCCCTTCCAGATAAGGCACAAGAACCGGAGCCGCGTCCGCACACAGCCTTCTCAGATAGGAAAAATCCTGATAGGGCTCTTTCGCCAGGAAAAAGGAATTATACGCCATTCCGTCCTGCTGTGGCGCATTTGCCACATTTACCTTTGCAATCCAATAATCCGGGTGTGCAAAAGACAAAGTCAGATACAACACTGCCACTACAACTACCTGATAGCGGAACAGAGGAAACTTTTCATTAAATATATTCATCACCACACCGACGAACAGAAATGTCAGCAGCACCAGCGCCCACAGCACCAGAATCCTCAGGTAAGTGAGATAGTAATATCGAATATACATGATCATTCTCACCGCGCTGGAAGCAATCATCACAAAGGTGCAAAGTGACATAAGTGTCAGAATAACCTTCAGCACTTTGCTCTCCCGGAAAAATTCCATACAGCACAGCACAATCACCAGATTCAGCAGGCTTACCGCTAGCAACTGAAAAAATCCCTCCCTGGCATACATAGCATAAGTATATCCCTCCGGCAGCCGCAGACTGCCGAAGAACAATCCCGCAATCTGTATCCCGGAAAACAGCAGGTACAAAAGCGTCAGCAATCCTGTCACTGTAATCGCCAGAATAGGCTCTCCCTTTCTCATATCCGTCACTTCTTCCCGGATCCTTTTCTTACACAGGTAAGCCGTCACTGCATATGCTGCAAAAAACAGCACTGTTATCCGGAAAATCACATTGATAATTCCTCCCAGGCTGATACTCTGCATCAGCCGCGCTGTCATCTGGCGGAACACCGCATCCGCACTGGCCAGAAGCAAAAGTACCACTAGGAACAGCGGTATCGCTGCCAACAGTCCCAGTCCGGCATACCAGACCCGCTTATCCACCTTTTTCCCTTTGCCGTTCCGATAAGCGGCTCCGTCGGTAAAAGGACGGCCCAGCTCTCCGACACTTGCAAAAATCAATATGCAGATACTGCCCAGATATTTCCCAAGCCTCCACTCCGAGGTATGAAAGCACTGCCGCAGCAATAAGCTCATCAAAAGCAGAAACACACCCAGTTTGTTAAAAAAGATAAGGAATCCGTCATCCGTGCAGAACGTGGAAATCCCCAGCAGAAGCATGGCAGCCATGTAAAAACCGCTTCCTTTTTTTACAGTAATCCCCAGTCTTGCAAAAGACAAGAAGAAAAACAAGAGGCTGCCTGCCACGAAAAAAGGGAATGTCACCCCGGAACCGTTTCGATACATACAAAAGGCATACAAAACTGCATATCCAAAGGCCAGCGGTGCGATGAAACCGAAGTTCTCCTTCATTCGTTTTGTCTCTTCCGTCTCCGCAGGAGCTGACGGTATAGGCGAGGACGGCGGGGACGTGGAAAGACCCGGCCACGTTTGATTCGTCGGCGGCACAGGCGAAGCCGGCGATGTCCGGGGCCTCGAATTCTCCTGTATATTGTCTTGTCCGCTGCTCCTATTGTTCGTATCGTTCATCCATACGCTTTCTTCCATTTTTTCCATACCACATTTCACTCCTTCCACAGCTTTCGCAGAAAACAGTCCGAACTTTTTCCGGTGTCAGGTTTACTCCCGCACCTCATCCGGCACATATTCCAGAATATCTCCGGGCTGGCAATCCAATGCCCCGCAAATCGCCTCCAAGGTAGAGAACCGCACTGCTTTTGCCTTATTATTTTTTAAAATGGATAAATTTGCCAAAGTAATGTCCACCTTACCCGCCAACTCGGTCAGGCCTATTTTTCTCTTTGCCATCATCACATCCAGATTTACCACAATTCCCATTTTTGCACTCCCTGCCCGCTTTCAAGGCATATATCAAGCTTCCTTATATAGTGAGGTCATTTTCCTGCTTATACCGCACTGCCTCCTCAAACACACAGGCCAGCACCTTGCTGAACAATCCTGCAATTACAAATACCAGAATCACCACACCCATGGCCACGGTCATATAGACAATACTTCTCACCACAGACATCACTGCAATAAAAAAGCTCCAGTTCCCCATCTTTTGCAGGCTGATCACATTTTCCTGGACAAAACAATTCCCTTCCAGCACAGTCCTGAAAATTTTCCGCAATTCCCGCACCAGAACAAGTGCGCCAATCCCCAGCACAAAATAGATTATGACCGTCTCTTCATAATGCTCTATCATATAAGGAAGCAACTCTCCAATTTTCCTAATGCTAAGCGGCAGCGTCACTGTCACTGCAATTCCCGCATAAAACATGAAATCCAAAAGATATTTTGTCCACATAGTCAGATGATTCTTCTTCGCTCTGATATCCCTTTTTGTATCCATGCGCCACCTCTAATTTTTTCTGCGAAACGGCCGGAGACCTCATCGAAACCGTCACACATCTTTTCTGTATGGTAATATATCACTTTAAAATTCGAATGTCAATATATTTTTATTGATAAACAATAAAAATATATTATTAATCAATCTGCTGTCAAATTACACAGTTCCATTTTGCATCAATAATGATATTTCCTCCGCATCCCGATCATAAACAGTATCGTCACGGCCGCCGCCATCAGCTCCGCCACCACAATGGAAATCCAGATTCCGTCAATTCCCCAGATAAGCGGCAGGAGCAATACCGCCGCCATTTGAAACACAAGCGTCCGAAGAAACGAAATCAACGCCGACACCAGCCCATTTCCCAGCGCTGTAAAAAAAGAGGAACCATAAATGGCAATTCCCGCAAACAAAAACGAAAAAGAATATATCAGAAATCCTCTGAGCGTCAACTCCAAAAGCCCCTGATCATACCCTACAAAAATCATGGAAAGCGGCCTGGCCAGCAGCTCTCCCAATACCAACATACTCACTGAAAAGACGGCAATAATCAAAAGGCTCTTTGCCAGCAGGCCCTTCAGTTCCTTCTGATTCCCCGCACCATAGTGATAACTGATTACCGGAGCAACTCCCACAGAATACCCGATAAAGGCCGCCAGAAAGATCATATTGACATACATAAGCACACCATATGCCGCCACACCGTCTTCCCCCGCATATTTCATCAGCTGAGCATTATAAAGCATACTGACTATGGACATGGAGATGTTGGACATAAGCTCGGAAGAACCATTGGTACAGGCTTTGAGTAACGCCTTGCCATCATATTTTGTTCTGGTAAGCCGCAGGAGGCTTGTATTGGGACGGGCAAAATAAATCACCGGAGCCAGTCCCCCCACAATTTGGCTGAATGCCGTTGCCGAGGCCGCACCCACAAGTCCCCACCGTAATACCCCCACAAAGAGGGCATCCAACACCATATTGGTTATTCCTGCAGCTACCGTAACGGCCAGACCCAGCTGCGGTTTTTCCGCGGTAATAAAAAAGCTCTGGAATTCATACTGCAGGACGAATGCAGGAAGCGCGGCCAAAATAATTCGCCCATAGAGTACGCAGTTCTCCAGCATGAGACCTTCCGCCCCCAACAGCACTGCCACCGGCCGGATAAAGAAAATCCCCAGCACTCCGATTACAACACCGATGGCAAAAGCCAGATAGACAAACAGTGAAAACAGTTTCTCTGCCTTTTCCCTGTCTCCGGTACCCATAGTAATTGCAATAATTGCGCTGCCGCCTGTTCCGAACATGAATCCCACCGCGCCAAGTATCATCAGGAATGGCATGATAAAATTTACCGCCGCAAAGGGAGTTTTCCCTACAAAATTCGATACAAAAAAGCCGTCAACCACACCATAAATCGACGTAAAAATCATCATTATAATAGATGGAAGCGTAAAACGCAGTAGTTTACTATAATTAAAATGATCTGATAATTGAATTTTCATTTTTCCTTACAACTCCTTGATTTTTTCCCTGAACTCTTTCAGATATTTTCCTGTCAGCCGGAGATACCACTCCACTTCCTCTTTGGGCCAGGAATCCAGTATACTGTTCTCTATCTCAATCAGTCGCACCACAGTACTTTCAGCTAACTTTTTTCCACTGTCTGTCAGGCATACTCTTTTTTTCTTTCCGCTGACATTTTCCAGATAGATAGTTCCCTCCGCCTCCAGCCTCCGAAGAGCCGAATTGATTGTCTGCTTGCTGGTCCCGGACAATTTGCATATATCGCTGAGCAGACAGCTGTCACCTGCATTGCAAATAGTGTAAAAAATCTGCATTACACTGTCAGACATTCCCAGCTTAAGCGCTGCCTCATGATAGGCGGCATCCGTCTCACTCATTAAATAATTGAATCTTTTCATTTCCGCCGTTGTAAAACCTTCCATCAGTACCCTTACCTCCCAATTTTCTTCCTGTCTCACATTTCAATTCCGCCAAGTCTATTACCCTACACAAACTTGCGAGTCTTCTATTTTCATAAATTAAATAGTACGAAATCATACAATAAACATTATAGTATGATTTCGTACTATGTCAATAGCAATAAATTTTTTAAGATATTTTATGATTCGGCCTTTATGATTACTTTCTTCCCGGAAAAGGCAATTCCCAACTTTAAAATCTTATCCACACCATCATATCCCATCTCAGCCCCATATCTCTTCTCATCTATCTGCGCCAAAGCATCGTCTGACAATGCGTCCAATGCCGTCTCGCTCAGTCCACTTTTCCACTTTAATTCCATGATAATTCCCGGGTATCTGTTCTCTCTTGGAATCAGGCAGATATCATATCTTCCGTCGCCGGATTCTCTGTTGGATTTGATTTTGTAATGATTGTCCATCAAAGCCACCAGCCCCAGGGTAAGTCCATGGTAAAACCCTTCCGCGCCCGCGTCATAAAAGCTGATAGATTTATCCATATATTCTGCGATTGCCTTCTGCAGCTTTCTCTGGTCATTCGTATAAAGGCTCTCTGCAATTTTATTCGCAGTCGTCCGCGTAATAGCTCCAATCTGCAGTAAATGCGTCAGAATCTCTCCTTTGTAGACAGACGCAATCTCTCTGTTGGGAATCGTAACCTCGCACAGGTAAGCTCCGTCGGCCTGCAGTTCCTTTCGCGATGCCATTAAATATCCGGCCACAAGACGCAGGCGGTATATATTGGCACGCTCCTCGCTCAGAGATCTGTATACCACATTCTGATCGATTCTTGCAATCACCCTCTCACCCTGCAAAAGAGCGTACAGCTTTTCGGTAATATCATCCGTAGCCGATTTCAGCACATCCTCAAGAACTTCGTTTTTCCCGGTATTTACCCAGTAGGCCTGGGGTATACAGCCTTTGGAGATGTAATTGATTACCGACCACGGATTATAGATTTCCGTGCTGCCAAACAGATATCCGTCATACCATTCTTTCAGCTCCAGATCCATGTCGGAAACCCCATAATATTCCATCATGCGATGCACTTCTTCATAGGTAAATCCAAAGAACCTGTCATACTCCTCATCCATGACAGAGTTCACTGTCAGATTATTCAGTCCGCTGAAAATGCTTTCCTGTGCAATCCGCAGAATCCCTGTGAGAAAGCCATAGGATAAGTTCCTGTTATCTTTGAATGCACCTGAAAAAAAGTTACGCATAAAACTCGTGATCTCATCATAGAAGTCCTTTGTATATCCTTCCTGAATGGGCGTATCATATTCATCAATGATGATGATGGGAGCCTTTCCGTAATGTCTGCACAGCATTCCGGACAGATTCTCCAAGGATGAAGTAAGCTCCACTTCATTGGATTTTCCATTCAGTATCCTGGAAAAGAATTCCTTCTCATAATCAGCAAGCCTGTCACTTTCCAGAAGCTCCCGGTGTCTGCCGAACTCTGCCTGGAGAAGTCCTCTGATTTTATCAAGCGTTGCCCCCCAGGAATCGAACTTTACGTCCTTAAATGTCAGGAAAATGACCGGATATTGTCCCTGATGCTTTCTGTACTCCTCTCCGCAGTTCCAGATAGCCTTATCCCTGAAATAGAGGCTGGTATCTTCCTGAGAGATTTCGAAAAATACCCGCAGCATGTCCATATTCAGGGTCTTCCCGAATCGTCTCGGTCTGGTAAAAAGAGACACCAAAGGCTTCTTATCCAGAAATTCCCGAATCAGCAGGGTCTTATCCACATAATAATATTCCGACTGCGCGCGGATGTAATCGGAAATCCCGATGGGAAGCGTCTTTTTCTCTGTCACGGCTGCCGGCTCCCTGTTATTTCCCGACTTTACTCTCTTATCGGCCGGTTTTTCCGTCTCATCGGGAATCTTCCAGCTTTTTCCCTCCTTCACGGCTCCCGGTATTCTGTTATTATTACAGAAATAGGTAACTGTGCGTTCTGCAATTCCCCATTCTGCCGCTTTTTCTTTACATGTTTTCATCAGCACGCACCTCCTCGTCTTCTGTAATTAATATATTTCTCTTACCGCAAATTATACCTCACATTCGGCAATATTTCAACTTTTATTTTAGTATTTTGCCGTATTTATTGCCGTATATTTTATATATTGCTGAATATTCGCTATATATTGCCGTATTTATTTTGCCGAATCGTTTTGGCCTATGTGTCCCATTTAAGTGTCCCGCAATAAATATCTATTGACAAATGCAGAGAAACAGGTATAATTGAAATGAACCATTCATTCTAATTTCGAGAGGAAGGTATTATGAATAATACAAGATTACGGAAAATATATCAGGAGGCCGGACGCCTGTTTAACAATAAGGGCTATGCGAATACAAAAATGGCAGAAATTGCGAAGGCCTCCGGAATCGCGGTAGGTACCATGTATTCCTCCTTTACCGGAAAAGATGCCGTCCTCTCCTTTGTAATATATGCTACGCTTGACAAAGACTATCTTTCCAGTGATATCACGCTGCCCATTAAGCCAATAGAGGCATCCAGACTGATCGAATTACTGAAAAAAGTGCTGGACCATGCGTCCACTTCCGTCCTGAATGTTACGGATGAAAGCGGAAATATCCGTAAAAGTTTTCCCGAACTTATGGACGGGCTGTTTGATCTGTTTGCCGATTATCTCCTTGCCTTCGACAATATCGAGACCAACGCAGGTGTGCTGGAAGAACTGAACGAAATATACTGGCCGCAGAAAATGGCTTATTTTGGCGAGCTGGGTGATTATCTGCGGCTGTATATGAAAGCCGGACAGATTCGGGAACTTACTCATATCCAGTCCCATGTTCTTTTTCTGACGAATACTCTGACATGGTGGGCCTTGAACGCAAATCTTTCCTTTCCGGAGGAGCCTGTCCCCCGGGAAGTCGCCAAAGAATTTTGTCTCGGAATGATTCGGAGAGCTTATCAGGTCTAAAGCAGCAAAGTGCCGTAATGGTAGAAGAAAGGGTGCACAATGCACCTTTCCTTTTACCGAAAGATTGAAATGAATGGTTCATTCTATTTGTATCATGTACTTTCCGGAGGAAAATTTATATGAAAATAAACCTTTTTCTTAAAAAAGTTTACGGCAGAAAGCTGTATTTCCAGATTGCTTTTGCAATGCTTCTCGCCCTTGGTACGGCCATCGCTCAGTTTCTGGCGGCTCAGCACCTGGGGAATGTGATCGATGCGATCGAAAAAGGGTACGAAGAAACAATGTATCATGTCCTTGCCATAGCCGCAAGTCTGGCACTCTATATTCCCGGAACAGCCGCATTTACTTTTTTCAGCGGCAAAATTTCAGCAGCATTTTCACGCGGCGCTCAGCTTAAAATCGGAATGAAACTATGCTCCGCGCAATATCAGGCGATTGAGCGGATGGATGGCGGTGATCTGCTCTCTATGGTTGCCAAAGATATAGACAGCATAAGAAGTTGGATTGGATTGGTGATGAAATCCGGATATCTGCCCATATGTCTTGGACTTATTCCTGTCTGCCTGTTTCGATGGTGCAATTGGAAATTCTCTCTGATTGCTTTGTGTATGATACCGCTGAATGCGATTCCCAGCATATTTTTTGCCGGCAGGCTTTCTCCCTTTCACGGCAGGGAGAAGAAGGCCTATGCCGGAGTGCTTTCTCATTTTACCGACTCTCTGCAATTTGCAATGCTGATAAAGGCATTCCAGCTGGAACAGACATTTCAGGATGAGCACAAAGCGAAATTGGACCAACACAGGAAAACCCGCAAAAAACGTGTATTGCTCGAGAAACTGACGGAAGAATACGGCCGAAGCTATGGCCATATCAGCAGGATATCACTCTTACTTTTAAGCGCATATTTCATTTTCCTCGGTGAAATGACATTGGGACGATTGACCAGCATAATTCTGTGCGCGGACTTTATCGGGGAAGGACTGAAAATTCTCGGGAATATCCCTCTCCTCCTGCCGCCGGCCAAAGCAGCCGTAAGTCGCATTCAAACGCTTCTGGAGCTGCCGGATGAGGCCATGCCGGAAAATAAGGCAGAACCGGCAGATGTCCAAAATGGAAGTCCGGTTTACGAAGTCCGCGGACTTTCTTTTTCCTATGGAGACGTTGCCATATTACAGGATATCCATTTCAGCGTCTATCCCGGGGAGAAAATTGCCGTTGTAGGTCTAAGCGGCTGCGGCAAAACCACATTGTTCAAACTGCTGGGCAGACTGTATATGCCGGAGAAAAATCAGATTTATTTCAAAGGAACGGATATAACCGCTCTTACCCCCGAATACATGAGAGCTCATATTACGGTGACGACACAGGAGGCTTTTCTCTTTCAGGCAACCTTTATGGACAATGTTAAAGTGGCGAAATCAGCCGGAAGTAAAGAAGAGATCATCGCCGCCTGTAAAAATGCCCGACTGGATTCTTTTATTCAGACGCTTCCCCAGGGATATGATACGGAAGTGAATACTACCGTTCAGTCTATATCAAATGGTCAGATGCAGCGCATCAATCTGGCCAGAGCCTTTTTAAGAAATACCGATATCTTTTTACTTGATGAACCGGTATCGGCATTGGATTCTGTCACAGCAGGAGCCATCTGGAACTATCTGTTCTCGGACTGCGCGGATAAAACGCTTTTAGTCATCCTGCATGATCTGGAGGAGGTCTGCCGTTTTCATAAAGTTCTTGTGCTGGATCAGGGAAAGGCAGCGGCCTTCGGGACCCATAAAGAACTGCTGCAGAGCTGTGAACTATATAAAAACCTTTATGAAGAGAAAATGAAAAACAAAAGAAAGGCGGAAGCATGATATGAAAGCTCTCTATTATATGAAAAAATACATTGGCAGAAACTGGAAATTATGGGTATGCGGCATTTTTCTTCCCGCATTTTTCAGCACTGCCACCAATATATATTTTGCCGGCAGACTGCAGAATTACGTTATGATACTGACGCAGCCCCGGACATCATTTCCGGATATTGTCAAAATACTGTTCCTTTCTCTGCCTGTTCTGCTGCTGCTTTCGTGGATAGACAATGCAGGATTATGTGTCTTCTCCCTGTTTCTGGCTTCCACAGAAAATGAATTGAGATATGACTTTTACAAAAGTCTGGTGCGGGCACCGCTGAAAAATCTGCAACAGTTCAGTCAGGGACAACTGCTTACACGGTACAACACGGATATCGAGCAGAGCGCTCAGATTGTTTCTTATGACATTTTCGGAGTGATTTATCCGCTGATTGTCGGAACCGGATATACAGCCGCCGTCCTGCTGGCTGATGTCCGGATCGGATTTCTTATGCTCCTGCTGGGCGTGATCGTTATCCTGTTGAATTTTCAGTTTATGCGCAGAATCAAACGAGTACGGCTGGAAATTCTACAGGCAAAGGAAGGCTGTACATCCAATTACAATGACGCTATAAAAGGGAAAATGAGTGTCCGGCAATATTCTGCCCAAACCAGAATGTGTGATAAAATAGAAGCCGCGGCTCAACGGCTTTATCAAAAGGAATGCGGCGCGGTCCGATTGGAAACATGGAAAGTTCTGACCTCTGATGCCGTGGCGAATGTCTGCATTTATTTGCTGACACCCCTGGCCTGTGTTATGGCATCCCGTGGATATCTTTCTGTGGCTGTGGTTTTGTTTATTCATCAGTTATGTCGCTGCTTTATTATGTATACACAGAACTTTGCCGTCGCATTTATACGTTATAGTGAGCATTCTTTATCCCTTAACAGGATTTATTCGGTTATGTCTCTGAAAAGCGAACTTACGGAACAGGATGACAACAGTTGTGAAAAGATTCCTCAAAATTTTGATGTGACATTTGAAAATGTCTGTGCGGCATACGGGAGTCATCAGATCCTGAAGAATGTATCCTTCACCGTCTCCCCGGGAGAATGCATCGGAATTGTGGGCGAAAGCGGCAGCGGGAAATCCACGCTGATCAAGGCTCTGATGCAGCTGATAGATTATCAGGGCGAAATCCGCATCGGCGGCCAAAACTGTAAGAATATTTCTCTGAATTTGCTGAGAAGTTGTATTGCGTATTCTCCGGAACATAATGATATCTTTCCCACTACCGTATTTGATAATATCCGGTATGGAGATTTCAATGCCACAGAAGATGAAATGAAACATGCCGCAGAGCTGGCAGGAATTGCAGCATCCGAAGAAGCTTTTTACAGGCGGAATATCGGTGAGAATGGAGACCAGTTATCAGGCGGGCAAAGGCAAAGAGTCTCCCTTGCCCGCGCATTGCTGAAAAAAGCTCCCATCTATGTCTTTGACGAGCCCACAGCCGCTCTGGACGCTGACTCGGAATCCGGAATATTGAGTACAATTTCCATGTTGAAGCAACAGGGGAAGTGCATTCTGTTGATTACCCATAAAGCTTCTACCTTACATATTGCGGACCGGATTTTGCGTATTGAGGATGGAAAAATGTATCCTGTATAGCTTACTCCTTATTCTGTCCCGGCCTCCACAGCCTTTATCTGGTAAACAAACTTCACCTTTCCCTCCATATCGTCCCCGATTCCCGCAAAGGACTGATATGCTTTCGCCGCATCTGTCGTTGCCCGAAGCCTTTCCACCAGGCCCTCAAGATCTCCGTCCATGGCCTCCACCAGCTTCTGAATTCCCTCTTCATCAAACTC
Source organism: uncultured Acetatifactor sp. (assembly GCA_948896875.1). Taxonomy (GTDB): domain Bacteria; phylum Bacillota; class Clostridia; order Lachnospirales; family Lachnospiraceae; genus Acetatifactor. Next base: position 26,662 of record CAQUWW010000016.1, read on the forward strand.
CTGGAGGCCGTCTTTCAGTTGCAGCGCACCGTCCCTGAGCTTCGTAATGCCCTCCGTAAGAGCCGGCGTAGAATTTTTCATGGTCTGAATCCCGGCGCAGAGCTCGGAAGTTCCGGCGTAAAGTTTCCCGGCGCCGCTTCTCAGCTCCCCTGTGCCCGCTGCCAGTTCTCCCGCTCCTGCCGCCGCCTCGGCCACACCTGCCGTGTAGGTTTGAAGCCCTTTATAAAATACATCATAACTGTCCAGTGAAGTCTTCAATGCAATGACCGATTTGGCTCCCTCCGACGCGGCATTCAGTTGATCCTGCACCGTACTCCCTGCCATCTCCTCCGCAATTTTCTTCTGCATCTCCAGCTCTATGGTATCCGCAATCTGACGTTTGATTTCCTCACTTTCCATCGTGGCAGACACATTTGCCTCTACCTGGGCCTTGCCTTCGCCTTCACTCATCTGCTTCTCTATCATGGTGGAAATCTGGCCTCCGACTGCCTCTGATTTCATCTGCATCTCGATATTTTGGTTTACCTGTTCCTGCATTTCTGCTGTTATCGTTCCCGCCGCCACGGCTTTATCATAGTCTTCCTTTGTCATGGCTCCATTGGTGGCGGCTTTGATGACCTGTTCCGCAACCTGCTCCCGGAAGGCAGCTGTTACCTTTTCCGTTACACCCTCGGTAACGGCCGCCGTCACCTTTTCCGCCACCGCATCCCTTACCGCTGATGTGACAGCCGTTTCAAACTGGGCACGGTTCTTCTCCACCTCTGCGGTGACAAAGCCCAGCGCCTGCTGGTAGACCGCGTCTCCATCCAGCGATGCAATAGCGGCATTCAATACCTCACCATAATTGTCAATGGTCATGGCGGGAACATCCAGCCCGGCTGCTTTCAGCTGAGTCTGCGCAGTGGAAAGCAAGGTCTCAAACACCTGCTTTGCACCACCGTTTAATTCCCCGTTATTTGCCGTCAATGTATTCAGTCCTGTCTGCAGCTTTGCCGCGCCTTCCTGCAGTCTGGCGGCCCCTTCTTCCAGCGTGCCTGCGCCGTTGTGCAGCTCCCCTGCCCCTGCGGCCAGCCGATCCACACCTTTTATCAACTCATCCGACTTATCAAGCAGCGTGCAGAGCCCGTCATATAACTGTGAGGAACCATCCTCCAGCTGCTCCATAGCGTCGGTCAGCTGTTCCAGCGCTTCTCCCAGCTCTCCTGTAATATCCTTATCCTCCATGTCTATGCCGCCGAACACCTCACTGGAAGCTACTGCCATTATCATCCCGGACTCAAAATTCACCACATCCGCCGTAATCTCCAGATAATCCGGAATATCCAGTTTCTCTCTGTCCAATGCCAGGTTCTCCTGCAGCCCGGGAAACGCAGCTCCCACAACGGCAGTCCGATCGCCATCGTTTATCAGCTTACCGTTGGTCACCTCCACATTGCGGAATACCTCCGTATCCAGAACCATTCCCGTCATTACGGCGAAAGGTACATAAATCTTCGTCCTGACACCATCGACTTCCACATATTCGAACTGTCTGTTTTCATAGTCAAAGCGAATGGTCACCTTACCGCTTTTTCCTGCCAGCGCTTCGGGAGTGATCTCCTTCCCGTCCAGCGTGTAGGTAACGGCTATGTCCACCGGCAGTTCCTTTTCAATATTTCCCTGATAATAAATATCCTTGCCCTTCGCGTCCCAGACCTGGGTGCTGTCCGTACCCGTTGTGCAGGTTTCATCTCCTTTTACATTCTCCACATCAGTCAGTTCTGACCTGTCCTTTATGGTATCCGCACCGGCGGCATTCTGCAGCCAGTCGCTTACAATGATTTTTTCCGGGCTTCCGTCCGACCCGGCCAGAATGTAGACCGTCTCCTCCTTCGATATATCCGCCTCTCTGCCTGTTTTTACCGTATCTTTGCCTTTCGCAGCTTCTTTCTCTTTCGCCGTACTCTCCGTGTCTTTATTCCCTGCCTCGTTCTCTGCACGATCTGCCTGGTCTGTCTTCCCTGTACTTACAGCCGCATTTACCGGCTCCTGGCTTTCCTCTGCCGCCAGGGCTCGTATCGTTTGTCCGGCTCCGCCGCAAACCATTGCGGCACATATTGTTAATGCAATTATTTTCTCTATCCTCTTTTTCATGATACAGTTACCTCCACCATTTTCTTATTCCTTTTTCCCGTACCTTTCATTCCTATGGTTGTTACACAAATCAGCCCATCGCAGAGTACAAGCAGCGCCGGCAGAATGAAGATAACCGACAGCATACTGACCACGGCTCCTCGTGCCATCAGCATACACATGGAGCTGATAATATCGATATTCGAATAAAGTGCCACACCGAAAGTTGCCGCAAACAATCCCATTCCGGATACAAGGATAGAAGGAATGGAAGTGCTGAGCGCGGTTCCCACAGCCTTTTTCCTGTCAATGCCCTGCATGCGTTCCGCCTTGTACCTGGTTGTCATCAGAATCGCATAATCAACCGTGGCGCCCAGCTGAATCGTGCTGATACAGATAGGGGCGATAAAAGGCAGGCTCTGTCCCAGGTAATGCGGCAGGCCCAGGTTAATAAATATGGCCAGCTCAATCACCGATATCAGAATGAACGGCAGGGAAATGCTTTTCTCCACCAGGGCAATGATAATGAAAATTGCCAGAATGGACACCGTATTGACCACCTTAAAGTCATGATCTGTGGTTTCAATCATATCCTTCATGCAGGGTGCTTCCCCGATCAACATACCGCCCTTGTCATATCTCTTCAGAATATAATTCAGCTCGTTAATCTGTCCGTTTACCTCGTCACTGGCAACCTTGTATTCAGAATTAATCAGCATCAGTTCCCATTTGTCACTCTTCAATATCTCTGTGACGGACTTTGGCAGAAATTCCTCCGGAATACGGGAACCCACCAGAGATTCCAGGCCCAGGATGTACTTTACTCCATCGACATTTTCCATTTCTCTGACCATATTCCGCACTTCTTTCGGAGACAGATCTGTATCAATCAACAGCATGTGGGTTGATGCAATATCAAACTCTTCCTTCAATTTAGAATTTGCAATCACATATTCCATGTCCTGGGGCAGGCACTCCCCCATATCATAGTAAACCTCCCCATTTGTTTTGCTGTACCCATAATAAGCAGGGATCGCCAGCAGACCGAAAATCACCAGGAATATCGGGAAAGCTTTCACCGTGCCTTTCGCCAGGCCCCCCATATCCGGAATCAAAGATTTATGCCTGGTTTTCTGCAATGGTCTATCCAATACCAGAATCAATGCCGGCAATACGGTAACGCAGCCCAGGACTCCCAGCAATACGCCTTTTGCCATGACAATGCCCAAATCCCTCCCCATGGTAAAGGACATGAAACACAGAGCAATAAATCCGGCAACCGTAGTAATGGAGCTTCCGATAACGCTGGTCAGTGTCTCCCCGATAGCCGCTTCCATGGCCGCTTTGGTATCACTGTTCTTCTCCCTCTGTTCGTTGTAGCTGTGCCACAGGAAAATGGAGTAGTCCATGGTGACCGCCAGCTGCAATACGGCTGACAATGCCTTCGTAATATAAGAAATCTCACCCAGGAATAAATTGGATCCCAGGTTCAGTAGAATCATAATGCCGATAGAAGCCAGAAATACAAAGGGTACCAACCAGCTGTCCAGCAGCACCAGCATTGCGGCACAGGCCAGCGCCACAGCGATTCCCACATAAATCGGCTCTTCCTTCTCGCAAAGGTCCTTCAAGTCCGTCACAAGTGCCGACATACCGGATACATAGCATTGCTTTCCACAGATTGCCCGAACATCCCGAATGGCATCCATAGTGATATCAGCGGATGTGGCACTGTCAAAGAAAACAGCCATCATGGTGGAGTGTTCCGTGTTAAACTCACGGTAGATTTTATCCGGCAGCAGCTCCATCGGTACTGAAATGTCCATCAAAGTGTCATACCAGATTACGGTCTCCACATGTTCCACCTGTTCAATCTGTTTTTTCAGCGCCGCCACATCCTTATCCGGCATATCCTCTATGATAAGGAAGGAAAACGCTCCTTTTCCGAACTCATCCATCAATTCGTTCTGCCCGATTACGGTGTCCATATCCTCCGGCAGATAATCCAGCATGTCATAATTGATTCTCGTTCCTGCCATTCCCAGCACTGCCGGCACTGACAGCACAAGCGCCAGGACGAGAATTCCGATTCGGTATTTTACCACTGTTTTTGAGAAACACATTACATATCAATCCTTTCTTTTTCATTTTTACAGTCTCCGGGCAATTCCCTTTATTGCTATACTTTACTGCTTTCCTTTTCTACCACACTTCTTTATATTCAACCTCCACTGTATCCGGTCGCTGATGTCTGACAATCTTAACTGTGCTGATCACCACACAGAGATTCAGGACTCCCTCCGCCAGCAGTGAGATACCCAGGAGGACTGTCAGCACCCTTGCACTCTCTACCGGTCGAAATACCAGCAGTAACCCTGCAAACACGGTCAGAACAGCAAAAAGCAATACCATCCACCATGTGTCAATTCCAAACCTTCTGGAATCCAGAGAAATTTGTATCTTAAACAGTCCATCCGCAAGTATCGCCACCCCCAGTGCAATGAAGACAAAGTTCATTATGCTTTCCGATTTAACCAGGACAATCAGTCCAAGGATGATCAGCAGAATACCAAACTCCAGATCATACTGAAACGCCAGCCGGAATAAGTCTCTGGAAAAATATCCGACCAGCTTGATACAGCCAAAGAGGAGCATCGCCGCTCCCAGCAGACGTCCGATCGTCAGTACGGATGAGTCCGGTCGGATGACACACAACAGACCGACCGCACAAAATACAGCCGACATTACAATGTAACCGGTTTTTGCAATCTTCATGGGAATTACAGAACGCATCTTCATGATAAGGTCCTCCTATTTATAGTCGCTGCGCGACGGCACCAAAGGGTAAAGTCCTCTGCTGATCGAAAGTCGCCGCGTCATTCCCTTGCTTCATGATGCCAGTATAGCAAAGGGACTTTCTTCTGAAAATCGTCATTGCCAGCCCCATGCCCAAAATTAAAACACTGACAGAAAAAAGCCCAAAAACCAGACACCGGGCAAAAAATGTCTAAAAGACAAATTTCGTCCGGTGTCTGTATCTGCTCCGCAGCATCCACTATCTGACTCATACTGTTCTGCTGTTTTACTTTGTTCCTGATTTTACTTTACTCTCTGCTCCAGATTCCTGGCTGCGCTCAATCATTTTGTCCATCAGACCCTTGCGCAGCTCACAGAGGCGTTTCACCCGATCAGGCATGTCACTGTTCATCCCACTGTTCATCCATTCGATTACCACGCCAAAGCATTCGCATTTGTAGAACTGTATAATCACATCCTTATCCGACTCCGCAATCTCCTTACCCGCAAAAGCCACTTCCCCATATGTGGACACAACATGCTGGCATACCTTCCACAGATATTGCTCATAAATTGCCCGGTTGGTGGAATTATAAATATGAAGAACGGCACGTCTGTTTTCCCTTGCAAATGCCAGGGCCGCCATGAGGCAGGTTTCGATGGAATCGATGGACGGATACTGCGCGATAATCCGGTCTGCCTCCTCTGTCACAATCTCCTCAATCAGAGCGGGAATATCCTGAAAATGATAGTAAAAGGAATTTCTGTTTACTCCGCAGGTTTCCACAATGTCCTTTACAGTAATCTGACTCAGGGGCTTCTCATTAAGAAGTTTGATAAATGTCGCCTTAATGGCCATTTTTGTAAAATTGGGCATCTCTCACATCTCCAATGCTAAATTTCTCTGCCCAAATTGTAACGTAATGGCTCCTGATTTTCAATATATACAGAATAAAATCTTTATTCAAAATTCCTTCTTATTCATAATTCCAATACTGATTCTGCAGGAAATGCCCAATACAATAATGCCCGCCGCCAACGCCGCCACGGCGGCCAGCTCCGGCTTCTGCTCGATTTGACCGAACCAGTTCGTCAGAGCGAGAGGAATGGATTTCCCCGATTTCACCACCGCCACTCCAATGGCAAAAATCAGGAAGGTCATCACAATAATGATAATTCTTGCTTTTTCTGCACCGAATTTCAATTCAATGGGAAGCAGAATGCTCAATATAATCATCATCAATGGAAATTCCACGAAGACATTTGCCAATATATGCGGGGCAGAAAAAGCTCCTTTCGCCGCACTTGCCACACAAGTCAGAGCCGCACCGAACAGACACAGAACACTTCCGCCCAAAAGGCCGAACACATACTTTTCCACCACATATCCCTTTCTGGTAATGGGCAGGGAAAACAAAAAAGCATTTCCATTGTCGGCTCCGTCATAGCTGAGTGTATTCATGGTATACATTACGCCGATAAAGGTCAGATAGGTAATCACAAAGCTGGGATCCGTCCCGCCCATAACCACCATGACCGCTATTACTCCGACCATCAACAGTGCATTCCTCTGCATCATCATCAATTTCAGATCTTTTATTAATAACCCCGTCATCATGCGGCCCCCTTTATCATCATCATTATCACTTCATCAACAGTTCCCTTCTCTATGGCAAGCGCCGGATAATTTTCCCGATAAAACTGTACCTGGTTGGTCAGACAGCTATATCCGAAGGCTTCCTTTTTATAGCGCAGAATATACTGTTTCTCCAGATCAGCATATTGCTTCTCACTTACCTTGAGCAGCGCATAATCGCTCAGCAGCACATCCGTATCCTCATGCAGGATAATCTTGCCCTCATGTATCATATACAAATCGTCGCACAGAGTCTCCAGGTCACTGGAAATGTGAGAGCTGATCAAAATCGCCCGCTCCTCCTCCTTTTCCATGAACTCCCGCAGCAGTTCCAGCACCTCATCTCTGGCCACCACATCCAGCCCTGTGGTGGGTTCATCCAGGATCAGCAGTCTGGCATTGTGAGAAACTGCCGCAATCACTTTCAGCTTTGCTTTCATTCCTGTGGAAAATTCCTTAAATTTCTTATCCTCGGGCAGCCGAAATCTTCGCGCCTGTTCCAGAAAAAATGCCCTGTCAAATTTGTCATAGAGTTTCTCCAGTATCGGCACAATGTCTTTTATAGTCAGATACCCGCTGAATCCGGAATCCGCCAGCACCACCCCCAGTTCCTGCCTGTCTTTCACATTAAATTCCTGCGGAGTTTTCCCCAGAACCCGCACTGTTCCGCCTTCTGTGGAAATCAATCCCAGCGCCGCCTTAAATGTGGTACTTTTCCCGGAACCGTTCTGCCCCACCAGACCCGTCACACAGCCCGGCCGGATTTCCATGGTACAGTCCAGCGAAAAAGTACCGTATGTCTTCCTTAAATGTTCCATCTTCAACATTGTCATCCCTCCAAAATCAATTCAAATAAACTTCTGATATCTTCCTTGCTGATTCCGTATCTTCTGCCCTTCTGAATCGCCATCTCCAGATCCGCTTCCAGTTCCTTTTTCTGTTCCTCCAGCAGCAGCTCCGCGTTGGCCGCGGCTATGTAGGTTCCCTTTCCGTGAACGGTTACCACGAATCCTTCCGCCTCCAGATTGTCATAGGCTTTTTTCACTGTTAAAGCACTGATTTTCAGCTCCTTCGACAGCGTCCGAACTGAAGGCAGAATATCATTTTCCGCTAATTCTCCGTTGCGTATCATGGTTTTAATCTGGTCTGTAATCTGCTCATACAGAGGCACCATCAGAGAAGAATTGATAATAATGCGCATTTGTTTTACCTCCTCTATGTATAACAGTATATAACAGTATGTATCTGTTGTCAAGTGTTATATACTGTTTATCCCCCAATATTTTTACCTGCCTGTAATTTCCCTGTGGTCTATAAACTGCCCCCTGTCTATTTACGTTGTCAAAACGTCCATTTGTGTAATAGCTCTTAAGTTCCAAATTTTTTTACCGATACACGAAGTAATATCTGTGCTACGCCTCAGACAGTTTATCAGCCGGTCCATAGGTACATAATGTTGAAAAAGAGGTACAAAGGAGGTATGGATATCATCAGAATTGCCATATGCGATGATGAAGCGAATATAAGAAGCTATCTCATCACACTGATCCGAAAACAAAATATTCCCTGTGAAATAAAAGAATATGATTCCGCCGATGCTCTTCTCTCAGAGGAACCATACTATGATTTGCTGTTTCTGGATATCGAACTGGGCGACGGCTCGAATGGGAATCCCATGAACGGCATGCTTCTCGCACGCCGGATCAGAGACAGGAATCCACACCCGCAGCCTCTCATTATTTTTGTCTCCGGACATGAAAAATATGTATACGATGCGTTTGATGTGGATGCGTTTCAATATCTGGTCAAACCGGTGGCTGAGAAGAAATTTGCCGAAGTTTTCCATCGGGCGGTGACACAGATCTCTGCCCGCGCCGGTCAGGGCTCCAAAAAATTGGTTGTTCCATTCGGAGGGATAAGCAAAGTCATTGACCCGGAGAATATTTATTATGCGGAAAGCCGTAGTCACAAGGTGATTCTACATCTGAAAGAAGAGAATCTGGAATATTATGGGAAGCTGGGGGAGCTGGAGCGGAAGCTCACCGGACAATTCTTCCGGATTCACAAAGGCTATATAGTGAATCTGGCTTATGTGGAAGAGTACAGCCGCCTGGCAGTCACTGTTGAAAATGGTGACAAACTATTGATTTCCAAATACAAATATGCTGATTTTGTAAGAACTCACCTGCTCTATTTACAGCGATTACTAGGAGAATCCAATTGAGCGAATCCACTTTTGTCCTGTTTCATCAGTTTGTCATAGGAGCGGAAAACCTTTTATATGCAATCTGTATGGCAGGTTTCTTTCAACCGTTTATGGCCAGGAAGAAACATTCTGCCATCGTTTTGTTGGCTTATGGTATTCTGTATCCGCTCCTCCTGATTCCCTTTGTCCGCGGCTGGCTGCACATGCTCCTTGTGGTGCTCCTGCTGACCGTTCTTTCCACCTGCCTCGGCATGAAGAAGAACCTCATACTCCTTCTGGGCGTGCTTTTTTACTGTCTCCAAAGTCTGAGTATTATGGCACTGCTCAGTGTGGACTATTATTCAACTGAATACTTCCTGCGGAATGCGGATACCCCGGAGCTTGTTTTCCACAACGCGGCGTGGAACTTCCTTTTAATAGAACTCCTACAGTTTCTCCTATTCCTGCTTATGCTCTATTTTATTGCGCACCAACTGCGAAAGACAAGAATAGAGCTACATGTAAAAGAGTTGTTTTACCTGCTTCTGACACCCGTGACAGGAATTTTCTTCGTCCGGATTATTATTAATCTCCTGGTAATCAGTAATGATGGTATGTTTTTCCACCTTTACGAACAGTTCCCCAGTCTCATTGGTGTCATTCCCGTCATGGTATTTCTGTTCTATGTGAGTATTCTTTCTTCTGTCATCGCCTGTCAGAGAATCCTGCGTCTGCAGGAGGAGCAGAGAAGCCATTCCGCGGCGGAGCAGCAACTTTATGCTATGCAAAAAAGAGTGGAAGAGATAGAGCAGCTTTATGACGGCATACGCAGGGTAAAGCATGAGATGAGAAACCATCTCACAAATATCAAGGGTCTGGCTCAAACAGGCTGTTATACAGAAATGGAGGAATACATTTCCCGAATAGATGAAAGCATGAATATTTTCGAGCTGACAGTCTGCACCGGAAATGCCGTTACAGATATTATCATCAGCGATCGGCAGAAAGCTGCTGTCCGGCAGGGCATTGCTTTCCAGTCGGACTTTATCTGTCCGCCCGGTCATTCCTGCAATGTGTACGATATCGGTATCATTGTCAGCAACCTGTTGCAAAATGCCCTGGAAGCCTGTGAAAAATTAAAGGAAGGGCAAAAGTATATTCATCTCTCCGGCAGACAGAAGAACCATTTTTTTGTCATTCACGTGCGGAATTCTTTCGATGGGGAAGTTTGTTTTGACAGGTATACCGGACTTCCTGTCACCACTAAGAAAAGCACCTCCCCACAAAATCAGCCCTTTCTGCATGGCATCGGCCTGTCCAATGTAAAAAGGGAGGCGGAGAAATACGGCGGAAGCCTGGATATTCAGATAAATGAAAAAGAATTTCTTGTAGTAGTACTTTTACAGGTAAAAAAAGAGAGGAGACTTGAGAATGATTGTCAATGAAGCCATTGTAAAAGAAGTAAACCAGTATTATGCCAATAGAGGCGGCAAGCGGGTCACAACGATTCATAATTTTGCCAATTTTATGCAGAAAGCAGCTTCCCGAAAAACGGCGGAAGCAAAAGCTACAGAGCAGACGGCATCCGAGTCGGAGGCCACGTCTTCTGATAAAAGTGAAGAAAATGCCCGGTCCCAGTCTCAAAGTGGGCGCTCCTGCTGTGAACAATGCCGGCTTACCAGCCAGCTGATGATGCAAATGTTTTCACGCAGCCTGTACAGTCAGGGCGCACTTGGGTATTCCCCTGTGGGAACCGGCGCTTTCAGCGCGTATCAGAACATGCTGAACCTTTTCGGCGGCAGCACCGGCCTCTCCTGAATTGATTTCTGTCAATTCCCGCCAAAATAAGTTTTTACAGTAGACAGAATGACAATAATCTATTATAATTTACTTATAAAAACTATCAACTTATAAACAACTTGGTATTCCCATACAAAATCAGGGGCCTGGATTGTTTATGGCGGAGTGTAGGAGGAAAAAAATGAAGAACTTGAAAATCAGGACAAAATTATTGGTGACATTCATGCTCGTCATCATCCTGTTCTGCGGAACGGTTGCCATTGCAATTATGGCCTTAAACCAAAATTCCGAAAGATATTCCGATTTTTACAATGTGGGATATCAGGTTACCAACAAGGTCATGAGTATGCGCCGCGGATTGCAGATCATTGTTAAGGACCTTTCTTTTACCACCATCGAAAATGATGCGGATAAAAAAGCGTCCTATCTGGCTGATATGCAGAAAGAGCTGACTGCATTGGAAGAAAATGCCACCTGGCTTTTTGCCAATTTCACCGGCGATGCCGAACTGCTGAATTCTTTTGCCACCAATGTACAGCAGGCAATGGAACTGCAGGAAGAAGTCATTGAAGTATCTTCTACCGATATGGCGGCAGCACAGGAGATGTTGCTTGACGAATATCAGCCTCTGGTAGAAGAAGCCGTAAACAATCTGATTCAGATCAGCAATGTGGTAGAACAGTCTGCAGCCGACGATTATGAGAACACGGTTTCCATGCAGGAGACACTGGTCTTCGTACAATTAGGTATGGCCGGAGTAGCACTGGTTATCACGATCCTGCTTTCTACATATCTGACAGCTTCCATCACAAGACCTTTACATGAGCTGGAGACATCTGCAGGCCAGATTGAAAAAGGGAATTTTGATATCACAGTAAAATATCAGTCAAAGGATGAACTCGGCAAGCTGGCCACTTCCTTCCGAAATATGACCACCATCCTTGGAACGATTATTACCGATGCTTCCATGCTTTTGAGTGAAATGGCTAACGGTAACTTCGATGTGCGTACCAAGGCAGAGGACCGCTATGTAGGAGAATTCCAGGGGTTGCTGCTTTCCATTCGTAAGCTTAATCGTGATCTGAGCATGACTCTGGGACAGATTAACCAAAGCGCCGATCAGGTTGCTTCCGGATCCGGTCAGGTATCCAACGGTGCACAGGCTCTTGCGCAGGGTGCCACCGAGCAGGCTGCTTCCGTAGAAGAGCTGGCCGCCACCATTACCAATATTTCCCATCAGGTTAAGAGTACCGCCGACAATGCAGTACTTGCGAAGGGAGAATCCAGCACTGCGGGAGACGAAGTAGAAGAATGCAACAGCCAGATGCATGATATGATGGTCGCCATGGAAGAAATTACCCGCTCCTCCAATGAAATCAGCAAGATTATCAAAACCATTGAAGATATCGCGTTCCAGACGAATATCCTGGCTCTGAACGCCGCTGTGGAAGCTGCCAGAGCAGGAGAAGCAGGAAAAGGATTTGCCGTGGTTGCCGAAGAAGTACGCAGTCTTGCCAGCAAGAGTTCTGTCGCCTCCAAGAATACGGCCGAATTAATTGAAAGTTCTGTGGATGCCGTGGCACGCGGTACACAAATTGCGAACAGAACGGCAGAATCTTTGGTGAAAGTGGTAGATGAAGTACGTTCTATCTCCACAAAAATTGACGAAATTGCAACTGCTGCAGAAGAGCAGTCCAGCGCTATCGAACAGGTTACCTTGGGTGTGGATCAGATTTCCAGCGTGGTACAGACCAACTCCGCTACCGCGGAACAAAGTGCTGCCGCCAGCCAGGAGCTTTCAGAGCAGTCGGATAAGCTTAAGAGTCTGGTTTCCAAGTTCAGCCTTCGGGAAGAATATGCCAATGCTGCTGTCAATACAAACACCAGCTATAATAACAACAGTTCATGGGCTTCGAACAGCATCAATCTGGACTAAAGTAAATTTATAAGACTTCAAAAAGAGCCATCGTATCAGAAAACTTCTGAATACGATGGCTCTTTTTCGATCCAAGTATTTTTATTAAGGGTTACACTTTTTGCAAGGGACATATCCCTGCTGGATCAGTTCCTCTCTTGTAGCATTCACAGGCCATTTATTCTTTTCGCTCATCTGCTTTACACTACTGCAATCAGGGTAATGAAACTTTTTCGTGTTTGTATTACATATATAGTCCACGGTCTGTGGCACTTCCGGATTTACTTCTGCCTCTACTTCCTCCTCTGTCTGAGTAGATATCTCTATGGATGGTTCCCCTGTCTGCCAGGTATCCGATGGGCTGCAGTTCCATGCCATCTGTTCTTCATCACAGATAACAATTACGCTTCCCTGCTCGTCTGTTCTGAAAACGCTTATTCCTCTGGAACGGAAATTATTCAACGTCTCCGCATTTGGATGCCCATAGCTGTTCCCTTCTCCGCAACTGATCACCGCATATGCCGGAGATACTGCATCTAGTAAGGCCTCCGAAGAAGAATTTCTGCTCCCATGGTGTCCTGCTTTATAGACATCCGCTTCCAGCGATATTCCTGAGGCCTCTGCCTCCCCAAGAATTTCCGATTCCTCGTCCTCTTCCGCATCACCTGTGAACAGGAATTTCCGATTCCCATGCTCCAGCACAATCGCAATAGAGTTATTATTGCTTTCACTGCTCATGGACACGGGACCAACAATGGTAAATTTCGCATCCCCCAGAACATACTGCTGTCCTGTCACAGGCAAGGTCCGCTGATATCCTCTGTTTTCCATGGTATCCACCACGTCACGGTAGGTATTGGTGTCTTTCTCCTCGTCCGTCATCAATATGGTTTCACATTCAAATTTATAGAGTATGACATCCATGCCGCCGATATGGTCCTCGTCCGGGTGAGTACAGATTACGTATTTCAGAGCTTCTACTTCCTGCTTTTGGAGATAGTTCTGTATCTTTGTACCCTGGCTATTGTCCCCCGCATCAATCAGCATGGCGTCTTCTCCACAGACCACCAAAGTGGAGTCTCCCTGTCCCACATCAAGGAAATGGACTTCCAGAGGAGCTAAAGCAGTCTGATCGATATCCTGTGACGCCGATTCCGGTACATCTTCATTCAGGTTCTGCCCTGTAGTTTGTGTCTCTGCAACCTGATGCCCCTGTGCTGCTGCAATCTCCGAAGATGGGTATGACTCTGAAAATTGCTCCGTATCCGGTTCCAGTGCTTCTGTTAGCGCTCCTCCCCCATTCTCTGTACACTCGCCTACCGCCCCTTCCCCGTTCTCTGTACACCCGCCTAATCCCATCGTTACCGCTGCCAATAAGAATGCACTGACGCCAAGTGCCAGAGACCTTGTATACAATAGGGGTTTATACTCTCTTTTTTTCATTTGTCTACCGCCTTTTTGGTTCCACATATCCAAATTATGCAATCACATATCCCATTATAACACGATATGGATGGAATAACTGAACCTGATGTGATATAATGGGAAAAAATATGGAGGTGAAACATATGATAGCATTCTTACGATTGAGAAATATCTAAGTACATAAAACTGCGTTAAATAGTTTTATGTACAGGCAAAATACCATAAACTATTTAATCAAGGAGATTGTATAATGATATTTCAGGATAATGTAATAAAAGAATATCTTAAAAATGTGTACTTTATAACCGGAACACCCTGCGGTGGGAAGACAACGATTTCACGGGAGCTGGCCAGACGACACAACTTAATCGTCTATGATATTGACGAACAATTTGCAGAGCATCAAAAGATTTCAGATCCTGCTTTTCAGCCGGCAATGAATAAAGTGTTTCAGGATGCGGATGAATTTTTTGGACGACCTGTGGAGGAATACAAAAAATGGCTGATCGATAACACAAGAGAGCAGCTGGACTTTGTCCTGTTGGATTTGATTCGTCTCTCCCGGAACCAGATTGTATTGTGTGACTGCCATCTGACAGTGGAAGAAGCTGAAAAACTCACAGACCCCTCCAGGATAGTCTTCCTGATAAAGGAACCTTCCAATTTAGTGGAGGATTACTGTAACCGCCCCGACCATCAGGGATTCAGCAACTTTATCAACAGTGCGTCTGACACGAAGAAAGCAAAGGCCATCTGTAACGCAACCTTGAAGAGTCTCAACGAGAAAAGGTGTCAGGATATCAGGGGCAGCAACTATTATTGGATCGAAAGAACCTGCAAAAGTACTGTCAGGGAAACTACTGAAAAAGTAGAACAGCACTTTGGGTTCATAAAAAATGACTTCAATATAGATGCATTGGAGATAAAAAAGGTAGACAAAGACACGGACCTGGCTGAAAAACTCATCCGCTTTGTGGAGAATTTCTCATGGGAAGAGGTAAAAGAGCACATATCAAAAGTGCTTCGGACGTGGGAATTTACGGACTGGGAAACTCCATTTGTTGCAATCATAAACGGGCAGATTGTGGGAATGGCTTCGATCATGAAGACAGACTATTATCCGTTGCCGGAAATATATCCATGGGTGTCAAGTGTCTTTGTAACCGAGGAGTATCGCGGATACAGGATTAGCGAAAAACTGATTGATTTTGCCAATGCATATGCGAAAGAAAATGGATTTGACATAACCTAT
Source organism: uncultured Acetatifactor sp. (assembly GCA_948896875.1). Classification (GTDB taxonomy): domain Bacteria; phylum Bacillota; class Clostridia; order Lachnospirales; family Lachnospiraceae; genus Acetatifactor. The sequence goes on from CAQUWW010000016.1 coordinate 41,783, forward strand.
ATCCCATCCGAACATACAGGTCTGTATGAAAAGTATGGATACCGTTATCTCAGGGATATTGTCAATTATGGGAATGGAAGGGACAAGTTGTACGTCAAAGAAACAAAATAGCAACGGATATCCGTCCATCCAGAGCAGAAGACGGATCTGAACTTCCCGAACATTTACCTGCCAATTGCCCTGTCCGCACATTTTATGGACAGGGCAGTTCTATACAGGGAACCACACAGTTATTAATCTAAAAGAAGAGAAACGTGGTAGCAATCCCGGTTCCATTGCTAATAATATGAGAAATAGTACTGATCAGGCAGTTGCCGGATTTTCGATAAACAATCGTATAGATGATACTGTCGATAAAGATTGTAGCCACATCATAAGCCACAAGCCCAACATCTCCTGCCGCAATATGCCCTGCGGCAAAAACAAGAGACGATACCACCGCACAGATCCAGAACGGAAATATTTTCATTGCCTTGCCAGCGAAGAAGCCGCGAAACGCAATTTCTTCCCCTAATGCCCCAATGATTA
>CAQUWW010000017.1 GCA_948896875.1 uncultured Acetatifactor sp.
ACCTCCTTTCTTTGAGGGTGCGCGCTTCCCTATAACCCTATTATACTTATCTGTCCGGTTCCGTTTCATTGTTTTCTCCGTCCATTTACGAACTCTACAATGGCACTGAATTATTGCAAAGTGAAACCATGGACTTTCAAACACATTGATACCGAGCTTTGTACTTTTCTAAATTATATAGAGGAAAATGTGATTAACAAGTTGTATAACAGATGCTTGACATTAGAATTAACAAATTGTATAATGTTAAAAAGCTGATAACGAAAGGAGCTGATAAAGTATGTTTATATGGGTAGGAATGTTGGAGGCATCTGTTGTGGGAGCAATTTGCATCATCCTGTTCTTCCTGCTGTCCCGGCTGTGGGGAGAGCGATACCGGGCAGGGTACCGGAAGGTTATATGGCTGCTGATTGCGTTGCGTATGTGTATCCCTGTCAGTACCTCTTTTTTCCAGAAACCGGTTACGGTACAGGTACCGGTTTATGTATTTGGGGAAACTCGGCAGGCCGTTTTGACGGATGCAGTGCCGCAGGACGGGGGAAATGCTGCGGGAGTGGAGCAGATGGTCTTGTGGGGCCAGACGAGCCGGACAAACCAGACCGGCCAGCCGGTTCAGGCAGCTCCGGTATTTGCCGGAGGACAGTTTACCTCCGGGCATCTCCTGGTTATTGTATGGAGTCTGGGATGTATGGCGGTACTGGGTTTCTACTTGTCGGCACATTTTATTTTCTGTCACAAGATGATGAAGAGAAGTGAGGCGTGCAGGGATAGACGCATTCTGGAAATTGCGGCGGAAAGTGCCGGAAAAATCGGACTGAAAAAGATACCTCAGGTGCGGCTGACAAAGGATACTCAGGCAGGGCCATTTACAACAGGGTTCTTTCATAATATCATTTTTCTGCCGGACAGGGAATATCAGGAGAGGGACTTACAGTATATTATCAGACATGAGCTGACCCACTGCAAGGGGATGGACACCCGGATAAAGACATTGCTTATGATTGTCAATGCCATTCACTGGTTCAATCCTTTTGCATGGTTCATGAAGGCCCTGGCGGATCAGGACATGGAGCTGGCATGTGACGAGAAGGTGCTGGCAAACACCTCCAGAGAAGAGCGCAGTGAATACGGCGAGGTACTGATGTCCTGTATAGGGACAGGCAGGGCGGGAACACCGGCCTTGTCCACAGGGTATGTGCAGGGGGTGAAATTCATCAAGAGACGGTTCCACAACATTTTCCATATGCAGAAGAAGAGCGGGAAAGCGGCAGGGTGCGCCATGACTGCACTGCTAATCATGGTAAGCGCCGGTCTGGGCTTTGAAGCGGGGCGGACGGTGTATGCCCGGGGCGGGATCCGGATCGACTGCGGCATCGAGCTGCGCGTGGACGTGACAGGGGACGGACAGCCGGACCAGATCAGGGTATATGATGACAACGATGTATTGAGGACAAGCGTAACAATGAACACTGCGGACGGTTGGCAGGCACAATTTAATTATGAGGATGAGCTGTGGAGTACGTCCTATCTGGTTTCCGGGGATCTGAATGGAAACGGGGTGTCAGATATCGTTCTGATGAGAGTGGGCTTTGGAATGCATCTTACGGGACCGATCAGCGTGCTATATGTGGAGGAAGAATCTGGCAAATTCATCTGGCGGGAATATCCGGAAAACTTTATTCCCAATCCTGCCGTTGAACGGGAACAGCCGGAAACCTTTGAGGATATCGGATGCCTGGGCGCAACGGTCATAGAAGAAAATAGCAGGCATTACCTGCGGTTGATTGCGCTGGATGAGGAGTACCTGGCGGAAACCTTCGGAGACGACGATCAGGTGCTGTGTATTGACTGCTCCTGGCAGGGGGATGGCTGGTTCATAGAAAAGATGCAGACAATCGAAGGGTATTATTCGGAATATAAGGAGGATGAGCTGCTGAAAAATAATATTTACCATGCGCAGTGAGGGCTTGATCTTTGATAATAGAATCTGGATAATATTCAATATATAGAACAATCATGATGTCGAAAGAGGAGAAAAGGAAAAGAAAATGAAAAAATTATCGGAAGCAGAATTTGAAATCATGCAGGTGCTCTGGCGGCACAATACTCCAATGACCTCCAATCAGCTCCTGGACGAAATGGGGACGGAGCGGAACTGGAAGCTGGCAAGCCTGATGACGGTGCTGGCCAGGATGGCGGAAAAAGGCGCCGTATACTGCGACAGATCCACGCGCACAAACTATTACACCGCTCTGGTGTCGGAGGAGGAGTACAAGCTGACAGAGGGGGAGACTTTCCTGGAAAAGCTGTTCCATAAGTCGGCAAAGGACTTTATCTCGGCTATGTATCAGGGAAAGAAGATGTCGGCAAAGGACATTCGGGAATTGAGGGAGTATCTGGATGAACTGGAAGAGAAATAGTTCTAGAATAAATCTAAATAATGTCATCAAATGATTGCATTTGCAGTCCTTCTTTGCTATGATATAAACATCTAAATCAACTAGGAGGAGTCATTATGGCAAATACACTGGTTCAATTTCGTACAGAAGAAATCTCTCGAATTAAGGCTGTCAGCATATGTGAAAAGCTCGGCATTGACCTTCCAACATATCTTCGGATGTGTATATCACGTCTTATACAGGAAAATGGCGTTCCCTTTAGTATGAAAGCGGATGACATTTCCGAAAACAGGGGGATGAAGGCCATGAAAGAAGCCAGTCGCATTGCTGCCAGGAACGGCATAAGCGATATGACATTGGACGAAATTAATGCGGAAATATCTGAAACGAGAAAGTGAGGTGACAGCATGAAGTATTATGCGGTCATTGATACCAATGTTCTTATCTCAGCTATGCTTAAATGGGATTCTATTCCGGGTAATGTCATGGAATTTGTGTTCAGTGGGACAATCATTCCATTGCTGAACAAGGATATTATGAAAGAGTACAGGGAAGTGTTAAGCCGGCCCAAATTTCATATGACAGAGGAAATTATTCAAAATGTCCTTACTGAAGTAGAGCAACTTGGAATATATATTGATGCAGTAGAGATGAATACGATTCTCCCTGACCCGAAGGACAGTGTTTTTTACGAGGTCGTGATGGAAAAAAGAAAAGAGGAAGATGCATATCTTGTTACCGGTAATGTTAAGCATTTTCCTGTAAAGTCTTATGTGGTGACGCCGAGACAGATGATGGATATTATTATTGAGAACATGGAAAAATAGAAATGTGCCGTGAATTTCAGCGACATTGGCCGTTGGTGGGGTACAAATCCCAAAACCAGGTCACAGGAAGAAATCGATATTATGGGAGCAGACAAGGACTCGGCCTTATTTGCCGAGTGCAAATGGACGAACGAAAAAATCGACCTGGGCGTGCTTGAAACCCTGGCAGAGCGAAGCAGTCTGTTTCCATATAGAGATAAGCATTTTTACCTTTTTGCCAAAAGCGGATTTACAAAGGGGTGTCAGGAGCATGCCATAGAGATGGGGAATGTAACGCTTGTCAGCTATGAGGATATGCTTGGGGTGAGTTATATTGAAAAATTGTCATATTAGGATTTTCAAAAGCATGGATCCGGAAAATAAGTTAGGGGGGAAAATATTAGATGCCAGCATTTAATGAAGATACCAGGGTGAAGATACCGGCTACAATTCAATTCTTAAGACTGGATTATGATTACCAGTCATTGAAAACAGATGACATAGATATAGATTTCAATACAAAAATCTTTGTAAACAGGTTCAAACCTGCACTGGAAACAATCAATGACAGAAAATTTACCTATGACGAGATTAAAACCATCATTACAGATATTCACAATATTCTTAAAAATAATGATTTGGGAAAAGAGTTTTACAACTGGCTCATTGACCCAAAGGATAAAGTGAAGCTGATTGACTTTGAGGATATAGCAAAAAATAATTTTGCAGTTGTGGATGAACTGCCATTCAGTATAGTGGAGGGAAGAGAGGAAGGATCCTTCAGGCCGGACATCAATATCCTTATTAACGGTATGCCACTTGCATTTCTGGAAGTGAAGAAGCCTGATAATGATGGTGGTATACAGAAAGAATTTGACAGAATGATAAACAGAAGATTACAGAATCCGGACTACAGAAGATTCTTTAATCTGATTCAGTTTGTATCTTTTTCAAACAATATGGAATATGAAGAGGATGACGATGCGGAGGATGTAAAGGCCGGTTCATTCTATACAACCCCCAATGGAAGCAATACCAGTTTTTCATTTTTCAGAGAGGATGATGAGCAGTATCATATTACTTATCCATACAAAGAGATTGACAGGGACACAATTAAATATGTGATGAAAGATTGTGGCTATAATCCAAAAGAAGCAGATACAACAGAGTTTGCGGAGAACTTAAAGACAAACACCCCATGTAACAGATTTGTGACATCCGTATTTGATAAGGAAAGATTTTTGTATTTTTTGCGGTATGGAATTATGTTTATTGATAGTCAGATTCCAGAGAGACATATTATGCGTTATCCCCAGTTTTTTGCCACCAGAAAAATTATTGAAAGAATAGATTCCGGCGGCAAAGGAGGTATTATCTGGCATACACAGGGTTCTGGTAAAACGGCAATAGCCGCCTTTTCCAATCGTGTTATCAGGGACTATTATTCCAGGAAAGATATCAGCACCAGATTTTTCTTTGTGGTGGACAGGCTTGATCTGTTGACACAAGCTGATATAGAATTTACCAAAAGGGGACTGAAAACAATACCTTGCAGTGACAAGGCTGGATTCACCAGGGAGTTAAACAAAACGCTTTCAACCGATGTGGGCAGTAAAGCGATCGGAGAAATCTGTGTTGTAAATATTCAGAAATTCGAAGGGAAAATGCCGGAAGCAAAGAATGATTACAACGCGAAAGTACAGCGTATTTTCTTTGTAGATGAGGCGCATAGAAGCTATTCTTCCACGGGAGAATTCTTCAAAAATCTTATGACCTGTGACCTGAATGCTATCTATATTGCGCTTACCGGAACGCCTCTGCTTTCAAAAAAGGAACGTTCCAACTTGAAATTTGGCGATTACATCCATAAATATTTTTATGACAAATCCATAGCTGATGGATACACGCTCAGAATCAAAAAAGAAAATATTGACACGGTGGCCAGGTCAGAAATCAAACAGAATCTGGAAATAGAAGATAAGCAGCTTGAGGACAAGGATATCTATGAATCTGATGCGTATGTAAAGGCATTGGGAACTTTCATAGAAAAGGACTTTATGAATTTCAGACTGCAAAATTCAGATATGTCTATTGGCGGTATGATTGTATGCAGAACGAATCCGCAGGCGAAGAAGGTACATGAGTGGTTCAAAGGAAATTCTAAATTAAATACCGGACTCGTCATTACGGATGTTGATGACCCTAAGCAGAAGAAGATAAACCGCAATCATCAGATAGACTTCAGAGATACACTGACGCCGGATATTTTGATAGTAAATTTCATGCTTACGACAGGCTATGATGTGAAGCGTCTGAAAAAGATGTATCTTTTAAGGGGACCTCACGCACAGTCGCTTTTGCAGACGATTTCCAGAGTAAACAGGCCCTATAAGTCCCCCAACGGAAAGGTTTATAAGTACGGTTATATTGTTGATTTTGTGGATATTGAACAGGAATACGATAAAACCATCGAGGCCTACATAAAGGAGCTGGAAGCGGATCTGAATGAAAACGGAGAAAATGAAGGGTCGCTTGCCGGACTGGTAATTGATAAGGAGGACATTAACAGGAAATATCACAAATATGCAGCGGAATTGGAAGATATTATTGATACGGGTAATCCGGAAGTATTTTCAAGGCGATTGTCTCTATATAATAAGGAAACACTACTGAAAATTCGGCGTCTTCTGAATGGGATCAAAGAATGTCAGACAGAATTTATTCTTTCGAGAGCCATGGAGTATGCTGCGCAGATTGACGCTGACAAGAATAAAAGACTTTTGAAGTTGACCCAGAACAAAATTGATTTTATCAACCTTTCTCATAATACCGTCGAGATGATGGACATTATTTCCAATGAGGATGTGGTGGAGATTCTGTATGAATTCATCAAAGTTAAAATCATCATCATGGATTTGGGACAGATGACCCAGGACAACCCGAAATTTCAGCGGTTTTCAAGGGTGGTCACAGACATTCAGAATGAAATAAAAAAGAATAAAAACAAGGATGACATTAAGATCAGAAGGTTGGACGAGCTATTGCAGAAAATTTTTGATGACCTGTCCATACCGAATTTAAACAATCTGGACTCTATTACGGACGAGCTTCTGGAAGCTTTGGAAAGAGCACGGAATATCAATTTCGAGAATGAGAGATTATCCAGGATTTACGGCGGCAATTATGCCTTTGTAAAGACATATCAGGATGCGATAGAAGTCTATCCGGCCGACAAATCGGAGCTGGAAAGGACTCTGGTCATTATTTATACGGCAATAGGGGATGCTTTAGACAGGGAGATCGTGACAATCCAGGGCAGGAAAAATTTTGCCGATTCCATAAAGTCAAAAGCAACAAAGGTTTTACTGAAAGAAAATTTATACGCAAAAATTAAAGGATTTTATACACAGCTGCTGAACGATCTCTACACCAATATACAGTTATTCAAATAGGGGGATTTACAATGCCGGACATTTTTACATTGGAGAACAAGATAAAACAGATGATAGATGAAATGAAAGGACTCTGCCAGACCAACGGCCTGTCCAATCAGGCCAGCGAGGAGGTAGTGATAACATCTGTATTCCTTTATAAATTCCTGAATGATAAATTCATGGCAAATATGAAAGAATTTGCAAAGGAAATGGGTATGAGTACGGATGCGGTCTTACAAGATGGGGATATGCTTGCAGGATTCTATGATTCCTATCCCCAGGATGTAGCTTTTAAGTATGAGGATACGATTGAGTGTCTGATTAATAAAGTGGGAAACAATGATTTTTACAGGCTTTATGACGACGCGTTGGAGAGGATATCCAATTACCCAGAGAATGAGGAATTCAGCATCGATACGGCGGATGGTGGGAGGAAGCCGTTATTTACCAGGATTACGGAGAATGTGGAGGCATCCAGAAGGAACAATTTTGCTAAAAATATCTTCGGAATCATCAGCCAGGATAAATTTGATTTCGGGGAAGCGTTTCAAAACAATTTTGATTTCTACAGTGCTGTTTTTGAGTATTTGATTAAGGATTATAATGTGGCCAGCGGCGTATATGCGGAGTATTTTACGCCGCAAGCTATTTCTGCTATTATCGCAAAGATTCTGGTAAATATGTCACCGGTAGAAGACAGGATTTATGACATATATGACCCGTCGGCCGGTTCCGGTTCCCTGGTGCTTCACCTTGCCAATGCTCTGGGGAAGGGCAGCTTTGGGGATAAGGCGCAGGTATACACACAGGATATTTCCGGCAAGTCTTCCAGATTTTTAAGGACAAATATGCTGTTGAACGGACTTACAAACAGTCTGGACAATATCATTGAGGGGGATACACTGGAGACGCCGGCCCATTACAGAGTGGCCCATGATCCAAGCTCTGGGGTCAAACAGTTCGATTATATTACTTCGAATCCACCGTTTAAAATGGACTTTTCCTCTACCAGAAATACAATTGAGCAGAAGTGGGAAGATTCCGAAGTGAGAGACGGAATCAAGAGATTCTTTGCGGGAGTGCCTAAGGTCCCTGATAAGAAGAAAGAGTCCATGGGGGTCTATCTGTGCTTTATCCAGCACATCCTCTGGAGCCTGAAAGAGGATGGAAAAGCGGCTATTGTTGTGCCCACGGGATTTATTACGGCTCAGTCGGGGATTGAAAAAACCGTGCGTCAGACAATTGTGGACAAGCACTGGTTGAAAGGTGTCATTTCCATGCCATCGAATATCTTTGCCAATACCGGGACAAATGTGTCCGTTCTCTTTATAGACAAGTCAAATAAAGAGGGAAAAATCATGCTTATCGACGCGTCTAAGCTGGGTGAGAAGAGGAAAGAGGGAAAGAACCAGAAGACAGTTTTGCGCCCGGAGGAAGTAAAGAAGATTGAAGATACCTTCATCCATCAGGATGTGGTGGAGGATTTCAGTGTATCCGTAACCTATGATCAGATTGTGGAGAAGAACTATTCGCTGTCGGCGGGACAGTACTTTGAGGTAAAGATTGAATTTGTGGAGTTGTCGCCGGAGGCGTTTGAGAAGAGGATGGCGGCGTATGCGGACAGGCTGGGGAAATTGTTTGCCGAGGGGAAGGCTTTGGAGGAGGAGATACAGGAGAGGTTGGGGGAGGTAAAGTATGACTAAATGTTTATTGGGAGATGTAGCAGAATCACAAACAGGACCATTTGGGAGTCAATTACATGAATCGGATTATGTTAAACAAGGAACACCTATTGTAACAGTGGAACATTTGGGAGATATAGGATTTACAACACAGAATTTGCCATTTGTATCAGAGAAAGATACTGAGCGATTAGCTAAGTTTTTATTGGAGGAAGGAGATATTGTATTTAGTAGAGTAGGTTCAATTGATAGAAGCGTTTATGTGAAGAAAGAGCAAGCAGGCTGGATGTTTTCCGGGCGTTGCCTTAGGGTGAGATGCGATAAAACAAAAATTAATCCCAGATTCCTTTCATATTATTTCAAACTTGCTGAATTTAAAAATATGATGCTAAATATTTCTGTGGGTGCTACGATGCCCTCTTTGAATACAAAACTAATGGATAATATTCCATTGAATGTGCCAGAGAGAAGAATTCAAGATAAAATAGCGGACTTATTGGATGCTATTGATTCTAAAATAGAAAATAATAATAGAATTAATGCTGAATTGGAATCTATGGCAAAAACAATTTATGATTATTGGTTTTTGCAGTTTGAATTTCCAAATGAAGAGGGAAAACCATATAAATCATCCGGTGGAACGATGGTTTGGAATGAAAAACTAAAAAGGGAAATTCCAGAGGGATGGAGAATTGAAAAACTTGAAACTGTTTTGAAAAAAATCCCAAAAACAAAGAGGTATTTGACTTCAGAATATAAAAAATTAGGAAAATATCCAATTATAGATCAAAGTAAAAAATATATTTGTGGATATACAGATGAGGAAGAGGGCGTAATAACATGTGGTAGTGCAATTGTTTTTGGAGATCATACCAAAGAAATAAAATATGTTAATTTTCCTTTTGCAAGAGGAGCAGATGGAACACAAATACTGGTATCAGCAGATAAGGCATTATCAAATTATCTTTTATTTTTACAAATACAACAAATGGATTTAGTAAATCAGGGATATTCAAGGTATTTTAAATTCCTGAAGGATAAAAATGTATTTATTCCTTCTAAAACATTAAATGACAAGTTTATGAGCAGTGTTTTTGATGCTACATTTAAAATTAGAGAGAGTCTTATCGAAAACCAGGAACTTATATCTTTGCGAGATTTTTTATTACCATTGTTAATGAATGGACAAGTTAGCTTCAAAGATTGATACATAAAACAGTCATATCCAAAATTAAGGGGTAAACATATGATTATGCTCGAATTGCTGAAAAAAATATCTAACTTAGGATCTGCAGAAACGGAAAATCTTTTGGTCTCCGCAGGACAAAGCACTTTGAAGGATATGAAAAGCGCCCATGACTGGAAGAAAATATTAGTAGATACCGGAGAATTCTTTATTGAGAACGAAAAAACAGCAGGGCAGCTTTTTGACGATTTATCCCTTGTGCTTGCAAAAGAAAATATGGCGCAGATTGCCAAAGATCTGCAAAAAACAGACGGATATGAATTGAGAGACCGTTTATATGGAATGCTGATGCAGCTTATGGCGAAATACGAAATCCCACGTGAGCTGGCGGAAGCCTATTCCCTGCGGATACTGTATGTAATTTTAGAGCAGATAAAACAAATTGAGCCAGATAAATATGAGCGTTATTTTCTGCAGGAGTGGAAAGACGAACAGCAGGCGAGCTTTGAGGAATTGCGCATAAAACTGGACAAAATGTCAAATGACATTGCCTTATATCAGAGGCAGCACATGCAAATCGAGCCTTCCGGACAAATGGATATTATCCTTAGGCGGAGCACGGAACCGTCCATAGGGATTGAGTTTTTTGAAGTGGATGATGAGCGCTTTCAGGAGGAATTCGAGGAACATAAGTATGATGAGATGGTCTATGTAAGGGGACGGTGCCGTGAGGAAACGATTTACTGCGTACTCAATGAACTATGGAGACAGAATGAAAAAAGGCCTGTCTATGTGGTGAAAAGTCAGGAGTCCTGGCAGAAGCTGCAGAATATTTCCAGCGAGAATAACATTTATATCCCCTGGTTTTACGCGGATGAAATTGTAGCAATCGAAAACAATACCAATATCTTTGTGCTGAATGAAAACACGCCTGCATATACGCGGAACATTATTGAATTAAGGCCCAGGACGCGGGATACCCTGTCACGCTGTCTGCGTGAAGCGGGAATGGAAGTGGGTAAGGCGTATGCGCTGATTACAGACACTCATGGACTTTATATCCCCATGAAGAAACGTCTGTTTAAAGGGGTGTATCAGAAGACACCGGAATGGGTGGACGGACTCGGCGATAAGGCGAAGAAAGTCTGTCTTCTTCTGGGGAAATGGGAGGAGATTGAAGGGGATAAGCTGATTGTGGAAACCCTTTATGGCGGAAAATATGAGGATTTTCTGAATGAGATCCTGCCCTATACGAAAGGCGAGGACCCGTTTCTTTATGTTCTTAAAAGTAATTACGGAAATCATTCCTTATCTTATTGCTTAGCCAGTATGGAGAATACATGGGAATGCATGGATATTTCCTTAGACGATCCACTGTGGAAAAAATTTATTGAGATCTTTATAGAAGTCCTGAATGAATCGGAAAATCTGTTTACCTATTCCGCACAGGAGAAGCTGTTGGCTCAAATGAAGGGGGAAAAGTTCTTCTGGTCTGGAACGCTCAGAAAAGGCATGGTCGGGACACTGATTATAAAGGGTTTTTACAAAAAATCGGAAGACTGTCAGCCAGCAATGGATGGGGTTGTTAGCACAATATTGGACTATATCGGCACGGAAAAACAGTGGTCCTATATTTCTACTTTTTGGACAGATCTGTGTGAGATATCTCCCAAGGCAGTGTTGGAGAGGCTGAACCGGGAATTTGAGGAACCCACGGGACTTATGGGCTTATTTGAAAATCAAACCAGCGATTTTCTGTTTGGGAGAAATGCGTATATCAACATTCTCTGGGGGGTGGAGCAATTCCTTGTTCAGAAAGAGTTTGCAGGGGAGGCGCTTCGGTGGCTGCTGAAACTGGACAGTCGCAACTATAAGTATACATCTAATGCTCCAAAAGATGCCATTGCAAAAGTATTTTGTACTTGGCATAACTTTTCTGCAATCAGGACACCGGAGGAGAAAATTGCATCCGCGGAATTGGCAATTAAGCTGGATGGCAATGCCTGGACATATCTGTATGAAGCGATTCCCCATCATAATGTAAGCATGATGGGAGAATTATCCGAACCGAAATACAGGGATCATATGAGGGTAGAGTCGGTAACGGTGGGAGATGTGTGGGCAGTGTCTACAGGATATATCAGCATTCTTTTAGACCATATGGATTTCTCTGTGGACCGATGGAACAAAATGCTGAAGGCAACAGATGATTTTGACTTGGAGCTGAGAAAAAAGGTAGTTGACAGGTTGTTGTATGAAGTCTCCCAGATGAATGATGATGAGAAAACAGGCATCAAGAATCATATCAGAGAGATGATATATCGGCACAGATTTTATACTTCTTCCTCCTGGGCAATGCCGGAGGAACAATTGCTGGAGTACGAGCGATTGTTGGATGAAATCCATACCACTCAAGCCGAATATGAGTATGGATATTTATTCTCCGGCAGCAGGGAATACCCATTGTTGCATCCCGTGCCATATGAAACGAAAGGGGAAAGGAAGAGCAATGAGCAGGCGACAGAGAGACTGATTCGAGAGAAGCTGATAGAGTTTCAAAGTAAAAATTATCGTCTGGAAGTATTGGCAGAGCTTTGCGGCAAAGCGGAACGCAGCTCTCTGGGACGCTGGCTGGCGAAGTATTGGAAGGATGGCAAATGGGATTTTGAGACCTTTGAAGTTCTGCTGAAAGCCCAGCCCTCCGGTGCTATAGCACTCGATTATATGTCAATTGCTATCGGAGGAGAGGTAAGCTTATACCCCGGTCTTATCGCCAAAGTAAAACAATTGGGATATTCGGACGAGGTTCTGGCAAAAATTTATCGTTCGGAAGCAGCCTGGACAGATAATATCCCTCTGGTTTCGGAGGCGTCTGATTCCATAAAAAAGATTTTTTGGACATCAGCAGTTTCATGTAAGGAAAATAATGCCCATTGGGCAGTGAAAGAGAGTAAGGAGTATGCAGACCTGGGTATTTTTTTGTGGCAATTGCATTGCCTTCATCATGATACCCCGTTGAGTGCCGGGGAACTCTTTTCCTACATGGACGGGATTGAGTGGATGCCACATGATCAGAATGGCCAGATGACAGATTATTTTATAAAGCAGTTCCTTGAAATCATGCAGAAAGAGTTCCTATATGATAATGAAAAATGTCTGAGAATTTCCAGAATAGAAATTTTATTTATGAATTTTCTGGATTGGGATAGCATGAAATGTTTTCATTATTTGATTAAGAAATCGCCGGAAGTGTTTGCTCAACTGATTGCCGGTCTCTATAAAAAGGACCATGAGCCCAAAGAAGCCAGTAAATTGGATGAGCAGTATTGGCACAACATGTATACCATATATGACAAGGCTCACTTTTGCCCGGCAGAAGAGAACGGAGAAGTGGAGGAAGAGAAACTTCGGCAATGGGTGGAAGGATTCAGAAACCTGCTGGAGCAAAATGACCAGAGCAGTTTATTTGGTTTCATGATGGGCAGACTGTTTGCTTTTTCACCAGTGGGAAAGGATGGGTATGAACCATGTGAGGCAGTGCGGGCTGTCATAGAAGACTATTCTGATGATGAAATACTAAGCAGCTACGAATCCGCCATTTACAATGGACGTGGCATATACAGTCCGACTGCCGGGAAAGAAGAAATGCAGATGGCGGAAGCTTTCAAGGCCAATGCAGAATATTTAAATCTCAGATACCCGGAGACTGCGAAGATTTATTACAGTCTATATGACAGATATAAGAGAGAATCAGAACGGGAGAGGATGGAGGCGGAAAATGGGCGGTATTGATGCAAAAAATCCTGAACCCGGAATGCAGATTGAGGGAAGACTGGGGACATATAAACTTGTGGAAGATATCGGCAGGGGAGGAAATGGCAGGGTATTTTCCGTGGAAGTGGTTTCCTCTGAAAAAGTTTCTTCCGAAAAAAAGCAGTTTGAAAAACAGTTGCCAGAAAACCAGCTTCCCGAAGGAGAAAGCTTTGTAATTAAAATATTAAAAACCAGATTTCGCTCGAAGACAGAACGGAAAAAGAGAGAAAAAAGATTTGAGAAAGAAATCAGAACAGTATGTAAAATTCAGAATGAGATAGACAGAATCATTCCCATTTACGATGCTTCCTGCTTTTTGGAGAAGAAGGGAAAGTTTACATGGTATTTAATGCCAAGAGCAGTAACATACGATTTCGCTGAAATTCGCACTACGGAAGAAAAACTAAAGGATATGCTGGAGATTGGAGAGTGCATTGCACAGCTACATAAAAGGAATATTGTGCATAGGGACATTAAGCCTCAAAATCTGCTGGTATATAATAATAAAATATGCCTGGCGGATTTTGGACTGGTTCGCAACATGGGGGAAAACGAAGAACATCTTACAGAGATATATGAGGATATGGGGCCCGCGGCAATCAGACCGCCGGAAATGCGGAATATCGTGAATCCAGATGGCATCGATTATCAAAAATCCGATGTATACCTGTTTGCAAAAACAGTATGGATTGTATTGACAGGAGTAAAAGAAGGATTTTACGAAGAATATAAGCGCTCTGAAAAAAGAATTTATCTGGACAAAACGAAATTGAGGGTGGAGACTGCGGAACCGCTTCATGAGATGCTGGAATCGGCTACCAGGCATGATTGGTGGGATCGAATTGATATCAATCAATGTGTGAGACACATTGATGACCAATTGCGGATTATTACAAAAAGGGCAAACAATGGAGATGTTGGCAAATGGAAGTATGCGGAAACTATAAAAGAAATAGGCGAAACGATTCTGCCCGATAAAAAAATATATCAGGGTGCAAAGTCTGTTTTAAATGTTTTGGGGAGGATGGCAGGGGCCGTAAACCTGGTTTTCAAGGAAGCAGGGAAGGAATATGATCCATTGTTCTTAAAAAGTGCGAAGCTTTCTCAGGATAATTTACTGGAGTTGGATATTAAAAGTATTTATTATGGCAATAGAAGGAAAATCATTGTAGAAATTGAGGGGATATCAATAGACAAAGATTTAGACGGAGTAATGAAGACAAAGATAATAAGCATTCAACCTGATAATAAGCCAATATTTACAAATCTGAATAAGGCGCTTCAATCCTTAGATAAACAAATTTGCATCAGTGGAATATATGAAATTCGGCTGGTGCAGACATAAAATTTTTTCTGAGGAAGGCTACCAATTGTTTTAAAAAGCTGGAATTTTAGGCGATACTCTGTGGAGGTATCCGTTTATAGTGATTGGATGGAGACATTATGCTCGAGCATGTTGTATGGCATGCCGGGCATGGAAGCCACATTAAGTGGAAAGTAAAAATGCAGATGTGAGCACCTTTTGAAGTATTCTATAAGAGTTCTATAAGGGAGCAGTACACCACATAAAAAACGCTTGCAAGAAAAAGCTTTGGAGGTATAATAAAATCAAAATATAAAAAGCAGGTGAGGAGGTAAACAATGAGTACATTAGATGCTACTGTATCAATGGTCCAAAGATGTACGGAAGAGGAATTACAAGTCGTTCAACAGGTAATTCGCCAGTTTTTTTGAACAGAGGTTCACAGCCCTCTACAAAGAGCCAATTTCTTGAGGAATTGGAATTCTCCAGGGAACAGCATCAAAACGGCCAATGCCAGGAGGCAAATGAAGCATTGGCAGAATTGAGGGAAAAGTATGGACTATAAAGTGATATTATCTGATTTTGCGAAACAGCAGCTGGATGACATACTATTTTACATTTGTATGACACTCGGCAACGAGACAGCAGCACGCAATGTTTTGCAGGATGCTGAATATACCATAAGAAAACTGGAACAGGTCGGTGGTTCCCTGAAAGTATGCGACGAACCGGAACTGGCGAGGTATGGCTATAGGAAAATACACTTCTCATCTCATAGATATATTATGCTATATACCTTAGAAGGAAAAGAAGTTAGTATCACTTTTCCATCCTTCTTATACCACTTCAGATGATTCCCACATACCAAAGATAAACAGCCTGCTGGGCAAGCAAAGAAAAAAGTCTGCAAACATCGAACACACACTGCAACAGATGACTCATTTTGTTGCCGTTCTGACAATCTTTCCATACAGATTTCTGCTATACTCCAAGTAACAACTGTCAGACAGCAAAGGCAGTTCGGCCGTAAGATACTGACAAGTCGGCGTCGACTGCGTATCTGCAGCCGCAATTGCCGGTAGTTTCAGGACAAATTGCTGACAGGATACATCTCACAAACATCACAAGGAGGGATTTTTATGGAAACGAAGAGGCAGGCACTGATTTTCCAGGGCGGATGGGACGGACATGAGCCGAAGCTGGTGGCGCAGCGCTTCAAGGGAATGCTGGAACGGCATGGCTACACCTGCGAAGTGTATGACAGCCAGGAGGTTCTGGCGGACGGCGGGAAGCTGAAGGAGATGGACCTGATTGTTCCCTGCTGGACCATGGGGGAGATTAAGCCGGAGTACCGCAAGAATATCAGCCTTGCGGTGGCGGCGGGAACGGGACTGGCCGGATGTCACGGCGGAATGTGTGATGCTTTCCGGCAGGATGTGGAATGGCAATTTATGACTGGGGGACAGTGGGTCAGCCATCCGGGCGGAGACGGAATCGACTATACGGTGAATATCTGCAAGGGTTCCAGCCCCATTGTGGAGGGTCTGGAGGATTTCCATGTGTGCAGCGAGCATTACTATCTCCATGTGGACCCGGCGGTGGAGGTGCTGGCCACCACCAGATTCCCGGTGGTGAATTATTATCACATTTCCAATAAGGTTGTTGACATGCCTGTGGCCTGGACGAAATTCTGGGGGAACGGCAGGGTGTTCTACTGTTCTCTGGGACATCATGACGATGTGTTCGAGAAATTCCCCAACGCGGGGATTCTGATGGAAAGGGGACTTGTATGGGCGGCGGAAGGAAAGGCCTATGTGTTGGAACACGGATTGACTACAGAGCGTTTTGAGAACAGTGCAAAAATGTATTGAGAGGATGGAAATTTATGGAGAAAGTAAAAATAGGCATTCTGGGCACAGGAGCCATCAGCGGTATTTATTTTAAGAACCTCACCGGCCTGTTTCAGGAGGTGGAGGTTGCGGGTGTCTGCGACCTTTTCCGGGAGAAAGCGGAGGAGGCTGCAAAGGAGTACGGAATTCCGAAGGTGTATGATACCATGGAGGAAATGTTTGCGGACGCGGAAATTGAGATTATCCTGAATCTGACCCGTCCCAACGAGCACTTCGCCACCACAAAAGCGGCTTTGGAGGCAGGGAAGCATGTGTACAGTGAGAAGCCTCTGGCGGCTACTTACGAGGAGGGCGCACAGCTGGCGGCGCTGGCGAAGGAGAAAGGACTTCTGCTGGGCGGAGCGCCGGATACCTTCCTTGGCGCAGGCATTCAGACCTGCCGGAGACTGATTGACGACGGGCTGATCGGAGATGTGATCGGAGCGGAGGCGAGAATGGTCTGCCACGGTCATGAGAGCTGGCATCCGGCGCCGGAATTCTACTATCAGTACGGTGGCGGGCCCATGATGGACATGGGACCTTACTATATGACGGCGCTGGTGAATCTGGTGGGAAGGGTGAAGGAAATCACCGGAATGACCGGAAGGGCTTTCGAGCAGAGGATCATCACAAGCCAGCCGAAAAAGGGGACAGTGGTGGATGTGGAAGTGCCCACCCATACCACGGGGCTGCTTCGATTCGAAAACGGAGCCATAGGAACGGTGCTCACCACCTTTGACGTCTATTATGACCGTCAGGCCTTTCTGGAGATTTACGGGACGAAGGGAACCCTGAGGGTGCCGGATCCCAACGGCTTCGGCGGCAGTATCTGGTTGCTTCGGCCGGAGGACGGAAGCTTTAAGGAGATGCCCCTTCTGTATGACTATAAGGAGAACAGTAGAGGACTGGGTGTTGCAGACATGGCGAAGGCTCTGCGGGAGAAGAGGGAATTCCGGGCGGATGTACAGCAGACCCTCCATGTGCTGGAGATTCTCACCACCTTTGAGAAGAGCAGTGCAGAGGGCCGCCGCATAGAGCTGGTCTCCCCTTATCAGAGGAGAGAGCCTATGAAAAATCTGCCGGTTTCCGGGGTGCTGGACTAATGTATCAAATACAGGAAATTTCGAACTGAAAGGCGGCACAACAAGCCGGAAAAACCGGAATAAAGTACAGTACATCTATCCGGATAAAGCAGGACTGAGATGTCGCGGAATGCCGGAGAGATACAGAAACCGAAGAGACACAGAAATCAAAGGGATACAGAAACCGGAGAGATAAAGAAACAATTTACGAGGAGGGCAGTCGGAACCACACCAAAGTTCCCATGCCCTCCTTGCTCCGTATATGGAGCATACTTTCCGGAGAGTAGGTGAGAAGGAGCCTCTGGCAGCAGTTGGGCAGACCAATATGGGCGGAGGTATATTCCAGATCGCTTTCCCGGAGCCTCCGGCGGATTTCGCGAAGCCTGCAGGCGGGGATGCCGGAGCCATTGTCGCAGATACGGACTTCGATAGACGCATCATGATACTTTTTCCGGACGGTAATCTTGATACGACCGTTTCCCGAAGTCTGCTTCAGTCCGTGCACGATGGCATTTTCCACCAGGGGTTGCAGCAGAAGCCGGGGAATCATGGTTTCGGCAAGGGTTTCGTCTATGTCCCAGAGGACCTGAAAGCCATTATCGTACCGGGCCTGCTGGATTTCCACATATTTGCGGCAATGTTCCAGCTCCTCGTCCAGGGTGACAAAGGTATTGGGAGCTTCCAGGGAGAACCGCATGATATCGGAGAGATTTTCCACCATCTGATTGGCGTGAGTCTGTTTGCCCTTCGTCAGGGCCAGGATTTCATAGTTGATGGTCTGCAGGGTATTGTACAGAAAGTGAGGATTGATCTGGTACTGCAACGCCTGGAGCTGGGCGGTCTGCAAACGGAGCTTTCTCTCGGACAGCTGAATCTGCAGATAATTATTTTCCAGGAAAATCCGGATGATGTTGTGCAGAATCTGGGAATACATGTCACGAGTGTTGTATTCCACTTCCGGCAGCGGCTCTTTTCTGGCAGCACTGTCCAGGAGAGAGACAATCTGGTTCAGCTGATGATAGCTGTTCAGAGACAGCATATAGGCGAGTATCACGGTAATCAGTGCAATCATCAGGGTGATAATGATAGTGAGCTGAGCATTCTGGATGGCGGAATGGTACAGAATCCGGTTGGGCACTGCCGTCACAAGGCGCAGACCATATTCCGGATACTCCGCCGTATGGACCAGATGATAATCTACGAAGGTGTCCTCCAGAAAGGACTGGTTCCACAGACTGATTTCTTCCTGGGAGAGTTTAGCGTTATGGACCAGGATATGATTGTCCGAATCCAGGAGGAAGAGGCCCTGACCCTCATAAAAAAGCATGGAATCATAGGTGTGACGAACACTGTCAGACGAAAAATTGATAACACTTCCGCCCTGGAAGTTATGGAAAGTGTTGAATACGGTGAGAACCTGCCTGGGCGTCTCAAAAGGGTAATCCGTTTTGACCCGGGCGCAGAGCCGCTGTCCGGCGCCGCCGGAGGACAGCATGTCCACCCACTCCCGGTCGGTAAGGCTTTCAAGGAAGACAAAATTGCCCGCCGAGGTATAGACTCTGTCCAGGGAATTGGGGAGATAGAGATAGATGGAGTCTATCAGAGCATTGGAGTAGACAATGGAATTGATAAAAGAGGAGAAATGCCGGAAAGCAATCATTTCAGGATATTGAATGGACTTGCTGTCCAGCATGCGGCTCAGGCTGGAGAGCAGCTGATTGCTCTCTATATACACATTAACCGCCTTGCTCTCATCGGTGAGAGAATGCAGATGCTCCTCCGCAAGGCTGACTGTGTTTTCCAGTCTCCGGCGGGCGTCGCGTTCCACATTCCGCCAGGAGAGATACACCATCAAAGAGCCCAGGAGCAGTGTGGGCAGAACGAAAGCACTGAACAGAATGAGAAAATTCTTCTTCACAAACTGTTTTTTCACATTAACTGTCTTCATAGAATCCACCGCCTTTGTATTCTCTGGGCGAGCAGCCGTAAAAGCTGCGAAACGCTCTCGTAAAGTTCTTCGGGTCTTCATAGCCCAGCTTTTCCGCGATCTGGTAGACCTTGAGAACGCCGTCGGAAAGCATTCTGCCGGCGCAGTTCATTTTGGCCTCCAGAATAAACTGAGAAAGGTTCCGGCCTGTCTGCTGCTTATACAGAGAGGACAGATAGCCGGGACTCAGCCGCACCTTCGCGGCGGCACTTTTCAGGGAAGCTTCGGGCAGGTCCTCCAGGATAAATTGATTTACCTTGTCCACAATGGTCTGGTAGTAGCAGACAGGGGCGGGGGCATCTGTCTGTTCCATGTCCAGAATCCCCCGTATTTTATGGAAAACATCCAGAAGCTCCTGATATTTTACCGGTTTCAGGATATAATCATAGACATTATAATGCAGGGCCTGTTTCGCGTATTGGAAGTCGGCATATCCGCTTAAAAAGACGATAATGGTCGATGAGCCGGCCAGCTTTTGAGCCAGCTCGATTCCGCTCATCACCGGCATTGAGATATCGGTGAGAATGACATCCAGAGGATTTTTCTGTAGATATTCCCACAATTCCTGACCATTCTGGGCCTGGGTGCAGATGGTAAAGCCCATGTCTTCCCAGGGATAGAAATCACGCAGGCCGGTCAATATTTTGGGTTCGTCATCCGCTATGCCGAGTTTATACATTTTTCCGCTCCTTATCCCCTGTCGCTGCCATATTGGGCGTCATCCGTTACCAGACCTGCTGTTCTTTTGACGGCCTGTCCGGATCGTTTTCTGAAAAATTGTTATCTGCAAGAAAACTGTGATAATATTTACCTTATTTTCAGGGATGGGAGTGGATTTGTCAATTGGTAATTGTTCGGTAATTTTATCCCCCAATCGTATAAAATGACACTTTTTCGGATGGAACACATCTACTATCGCAAAAGCCGCCGTGGTAGGATAAAATCACCGGCACCCGTCAAAACAGGTGACAGTCAGGAATGGCCATCCAACTGTTGCCCAATATCTGACGGTACTGTCGGAAACAGGAAAAGGCAGGATAAGACAGGAGAAGAAAGAGGAGGAAAAGTATGAAAGTGAAACGAATGATCTGTTCGGTATGTGTGCTGGCGATGCTGACAATACTGCTTACGGGCTGTCAGGGTAAAAAAGAGGAACCGATTACGCTGAGGTTTTCCTGGTGGGGCGGCGATACCCGGCATGAGGCCACCATCAAGGCCATTGAGCGGTATATGGAGCTGAATGAAAATGTGATCATTGAGTATGAGTACATGGGATTTGATTCCTATTATCAGAAACTTCTGACACAGATGTCAGGTGGAACCCAGCCGGAAATCGTATCTGTGGACTACAAATGGATTGGAGATCTGATTGCTCAGGGGAAACCTTTTCTCAATATCAACGACCTTTCCGACCAGATTGATCTGTCCAGTTTTGACCGGGAGTTCATCGACAATTACTGTGGACAGGATGGGTATCTCATAGGTGTTCCCTGTGGTATCAATGGCAGAGGCGCACTGTATAATACGGAATTTTTTGAGAAATACGGGCTGACGGCTTCCAATGACTGGGACTGGGAAGACCTTCTGGCGGCGGGAGAGAAGGTAAACGGGCAGGACGCCAACGCCCATCTGCTGTTCCTCACCAACGATGTGCTGGTGTATGTGACAAGAGACCTCATTAAGCAGAAGTACGGCGAGAACATGATCAATGACGGGTATGAGCTGATCTGTACGCCGGAGGATCTGGTGGAATGCATGGAGATGGTGCAGAAACTGGTGGAGACAGGCACCATGCCGCCTTTCGAGGAAAGTGTACTGTATGAGACCGTATTTGCGGACCAGATTCCCAACTGGCTGGAGGGAAGCTGGGGCATGTCGGTGCTGAGCGCTTCCAACCTTCCTTCCATCGTGTCGGCATCTCCTTTTGAAATCGACACTATGAGATGGGTGGTGGAAGAAGGAGCAAAGGATTCCTCTATCACCATAGCGCCCACCATGATGTTGGCGATTCCGAAGGCCTGCGCTCATCCGGAAGAGGCGGCCGCCTTTATCAACTGGTTCATGAATGACCCGGAGGCCATCCAGATTACCGGGGATACCAGAGGAATTCCGGCCAACAGCAAGGCAAGAGAGCAGCTGGAAAAGGATGGACTGATTTCTCCGCAGGTATCTTCCATGCTGGAACAGGCGCTGGCGGACGGCGGAAGCCCGGAGAACGGCCCCACATTGAATGCGGAGTGTGCGGCGGTGATCAGCGATTATTCTCACAAGGTGGGATATGGGGAGATGGAGCCAGAGGAAGCAGGCCGGAAGCTTTATGACGATCTGGTGTATACACTGGAGAAACTGAAAAAGGGAAATGAGGAGTAATGGCGGGGCCATGGAAAGGAGTGGAAGATGAGACAAAGCAGGACCGGACAGCGGTATAAAAAAAGCGACTATGTGGCATTTCTGTATATTGCGCCATGGATCATCGGGTTTCTGGTATTCCAGGCCTGGCCCCTGGCAGCCTCGTTTTTTTACTCCTTTACGGACCTTTCCATGCTGAAGTCCTGGAATTTTGTAGGCCTGGAAAACTTTCGGGAAATTTTTACTCATGACAGGATTTTTGTGCAGTCTCTGAAGGTGACAGTGCTGTATGTGGTGGTTTCCGTGCCGCTGAAGCTGGCGTTCGCGTTGCTGATTGCCATGCTGCTGAATATGAAGGTCCGGGGCATCGGAGCATTTAAGGTATTGTACTATCTGCCGTCCATTCTGGGCGGCAGCGTGGGAATCTCCATTCTGTGGAGATTCCTCTTCAACAGGAACGGCCTGATCAATCTGATGCTGGGAAAGCTGGGGATATCGGCGGTGGACTGGCTGGGAAGTCCGCAGAATGCGCTGTTTACCATCAGCATGCTGTCGGTGTGGCAGTTCGGCTCTTCCATGGTACTGTTCCTGGCGGCGCTGAAACAGATTCCCAGGGATCTGTACGAGGCGGCGGAGGTGGACGGTGCAGGGAGAGTGAAGATGTTCTTCAGGATTACGGTGCCAATGATTACCCCCATTATTCTGTTCAATATCATCATGCAGATGATCAATGCGTTTCAGGAGTTTGCGGCGCCGTTCCTGATTACGAAGGGAGGACCGCTGAAATCCACCTATCTGTACGGAATGATGCTGTATGACAACAGCTTTACCTATCTGAAAATGGGCTATTCTTCGGCGCTTTCCTGGATAATGTTCGCTATTATCATGGCGCTTACCGCGCTGATTTTCCGGTCATCGGAATATTGGGCTTTCTATCAGGACGGAGGGAATTAATGCATATGGGAGCAGAGAACAGAGAAAGGAAGAGAAAAAAGAACGGGCAGAAAAAGGGGTGCATGGGCCGGCTGATGTGTTATGTGTTTCTCATAGCGTTGGCGGTGGTCATGGTCTATCCACTGCTGTGGATGATTGGTTCTTCCTTTAAGGAAAACAATGAAATTATCACTTCCATGAGCATTTTGCCGAAGCAGATTCGGCTTTCGGCGTTTGTGGAAGGGTGGAAGGGAAACGGGAGATACACGTACCTGACCTATTTTACCAATACATTTCTGCTGGTGGTGCCAACGGTATTTTTTACCGTGTTCTCCAGCATGCTGGTGGCTTACGGGTTTGCCAGATTTCGATTTCCGCTGAAAAAGCTGTGCTTCGCGCTGGTGATTTCCACTTTGCTGCTGCCGGAACAGACGCTGATGGTGCCCCGGTACCTGCTGTTTAACAGGCTTGGATGGCTGGACAGCTATAAACCCATGATTGTGCCGGCAATTTTCGCCACGTATCCGTTCTTTATCTATATGATGATACAGTTTATCCGGGGACTTCCCAGAGAACTGGACGAATCGGCCAGAATCGACGGGTGCGGCTCCTTCGGCATCTTTGCCAGAATCATTGTACCGCTGTCAAAGCCAGCGATTTTCTCCGTGACCCTTTTTCAGTTCGTGTGGAGATGGAACGATTTCTTCAATCCGCTGATTTATATCAACAGCGTCAGCAAGTATCCGGTGTCCCTGGCTCTGCGCATGTCTCTGGACGTGGCGGACACGGTGCATTGGGACCAGCTCATGGCCATGTCCCTGCTGACCATGCTGCCGCCGGTATTGCTTTACATATTTGCACAGAAATATTTTATAGAAGGAATCGCCACCTCCGGGCTGAAGGGGTGACAGAATGTAACAGTTCAGACAAGGCATTGAATTGTTATGACAGAATATCAGGTGCCGGCATTTTAGGGACT
This sequence comes from uncultured Acetatifactor sp., assembly GCA_948896875.1. Taxonomy (GTDB): domain Bacteria; phylum Bacillota; class Clostridia; order Lachnospirales; family Lachnospiraceae; genus Acetatifactor. Next base: position 23,843 of record CAQUWW010000017.1, read on the forward strand.
TTGCAGCAGTTTTACGGAGGATTTGGGTGATGTGAAGAAGAAATTCGACATGGAAAGCGGGAAAAGGAGAGGTGAAGCTTATGAGAAAATTTGAATTCCGAGGGTATGAGATACACAGTTCGCGGATGTGGCAGCAGGCCCAGGTGGACATGGCGCTGGAATTTATGGAGAAGGAAGGGCTGAACGCGCTGATTTTCCATCAGAATGACCTGGTGGACCAGCTTGTGTTCCCCGAAAAATATTATGACAATGACATTCTGTGGGAACGCTGGCCGGTGCGGCGGCAGGGAGTACTGTACCAGAGAGACTATATGAACGGGGTAATCCGCAGGGCGAAGGAGAAGGGAATCGGATTTTATCTGGAAATCAAAGAAATTTATACGCTGGAATCTATATTTGAACTGTTTCCGGAGCTGCGAAATGTGGACGGCACAGTCTGTCCAAATCACCCGTTCTGGCTGGAATTCCTGGAGGTGAAATTCAGAGAATTATTTGAGCTTTTCCCGGATATTGCGGGCATTATTGTAAGCCTGGGTACCAGAGAGAGTCCTGTGTCCATAGCGGCGAACCGGTGTCACTGCGAGAGATGCAGACAGACGGAAGAGCTGGATTGGTATGTCAATGTGCTGAAAGCCATGTATGGTCCCATCTCCCAGGCGGGGAAGGAGCTGATTGTCAGGGATTTCGCCTATACTGCGAAGCAGCAGAGTCTGATGATTCAGGCATATTATCGCGCTGAAGGCTCAGCCCCATGACTATTATCCTACCTTTCCCATCAATCCGGAGATCGGGAATACGGGAAAGCTGCGGGAATATATTGAATTTGACACCTGGGGCCAGTATTTTGGCATGGGCGTGGCGCCTATGAGTCTTGTGGAGGATATGAAGGAGCGGCTGGAAATCTGTTATGAGAAGGGAGCCGCAGGGGCGTGGTTTCGGACAGACTGGGAGCTGATTCACGATGCTTCCGTGCACTGTACTCCCAGCCTGGTAAACCTGTATGCCGGGGCAATGCTCACGGGCAACCTGGATACGGAGCTGGATGAAATCTATCGCAGATGGGTGGAGGAAGGCCTGTATTCGCCATTGAAGAATGCCTCTCAGCTCCAGGAAAATGTGACGCTGACCAATCCGGAGGCCTGGAAGAATCTCAGGAACTTTATGAAGGCTTCCTGGGAGGCCTTTGCGGGAGCGGCTTATATTCTGGGCCATCAGTATCTGGAAAGCGACCAGCCCCCTTATACCATCGACAAGGCTTTCGAGATTATGACGGTGATTCACTCCCGGGATGACTGGGAGGAAGGAGCATCGAAACGGGTTGCCGTCACGAAAGAGAATATGGAAGTTATTTTTGCAGAAAAAAAGAAAGCCATTGCCCAGACAAAAGAATTATATGGTATACTGGATATAGATGCGCTGGGTGCGCCGACGGCGTTTGCGGAGGATATGAAGGCCGTGATTCGGACAATGGTGCTCTTTGCCCAGTTCTGCGATGTGACCACCAGAGCCATGTATCTGACGGTGTGGGCGGAGCAGACGGGTGAGCGACAGGATGCGGAGAAGGCCCGGGCCACGGTGGTGGAACTTTTATCCATGGCGGATTCTCTGGAACAGGAGCTGGAGGGGACTTACTATCCCTATTATCTCTATTCACGCCTGCATCCCCGGAGGATTCGCAGGTTTGCGGCGGATGTGGAGAGACGGGTGAAGGTCCTGCTTTGATGAATTCTAACGTGAATATTGCACACGTATAGTGTGGATATCATGGAAGCATAGGGCGCAGATTATGGTGCATAAAGTGCAAAGGGCGTGCGTAGGACGAAACGAAACAGCAGGAGGGAACTATGAAGTATAAGGGATTGCAGGGCACGGATCTGAAGGTATCCGCCGTCTGTCTGGGAACGGTAAAATACGGCGTGGAAATGGCGGAACAGCAGGCCGGAGAACAGTTGGATCGATTTTTAAGTCTGGGCGGGAATTTCATTGACACCGCCCATGTATACGGCGACTGGACCCCCGGGGAGCGGGCCAAAAGCGAGCACATCATCGGCCGCTGGCTGAAACGAAGCGGCAGGCGGGGAGAGGTCATTATCAGTACGAAAGGATGCCATCCGGATATGGAGGCTGTTTCCGTGCCCAGAGTGACCCCGGAATGCATTGTCAAAGATCTGGACGAGAGCCTGCAGGCATTGCAGACGGATTACGTGGATCTGTATTTTCTCCATCGGGATGATGCAAGTATTCCTGTTGCGGAGTTGCTGGGGACATTGGAGGAGCAGAGAAAGCGCGGTAAGATTCGCTGGTACGGCTGCTCCAACTGGACGCTGCCCCGGCTGATTCAGGCCGACGAGTATGCGAAGACTCAGGGAATCCCGGGATTTGTATGCAATCAGCTGATGTGGAGTCTGGCGGAAATCAACAGGGAAGGTGTGGCGGACAAGACGCTGGTGCTGATGGACAGCGATACCTGGCAGTATCACCGTCAGGCCGGGAAGAATGCCATGGCCTATACCTCCGTGGCCCAGGGATATCTGAGCAAGCGAATCCGCGGGGAGGAAATCAGGCCCCAGTTACGGGCACAGTATGAGAATGAACGGAATGAGCAAATTCTGAGGCTACTGAAGGAATGGGGGCTGCCTGTCAGTGAAACCTCTCTGGCTTATCTGATGCAGCAGCCATTTCCCACGGTTCCCATCGTCACCTTCCGGACGGAGCAGCAGCTGCAGGAAGGGCTGCGGAGCGCGGATATGACTGTGCCGGAGGAGCTGATGGAAGCTCTGAACATAATAAAGAAATATGGGAACGACCCCAAATAAGCATACATTAGAATCCTGACTTCATTCCCGGGTAATGAGGATACAACATTTCCGAAAAGAAAGACTATTGGGACAATTCATAATATCCCGCAATCTCACGGTCCGAATCCCCTTTCAGCATAAGGAGAATCGGGCCGTCTTTTTTGATAGTTTCGGCGCCATTTTGCAGGAAGACAAAGTGACTGCAGTACAGCAGATTTTCCACCCGGAACATATTCATGGGATCATACCCGCAGATACAGGCGGGGTATTTCACATAGGCGCTTTGGGCCATGTGGGTGGAAAGGATGCTTTGTCTGCGTTCTGTCAGACCCTGGAAACGGCGGGTAAGCTCGGTGAGCAGGGCGGTATCTGGCGCGGCGGCTTCTGATGAGAAGGGGGCTTTATGTCTGAGAGCCGGGAAGGCAGGGAAAGGGATATTCTGCCGATAGACCGGCAGGCCATGGAATTCATTCCTGACGGGCAGTCCCAGCATTTCCAGGGTCAGACAGAAAAGGGTGCCGGTGTAATAGGAAATTCTTCGGGTATCAAAGAGCAGGTCCAGATCGTTTTGCAGTTTATCCACATAATCCAGAGTGATTTTCCTGTATTTTTCTTCATTGATCACTTTCAGGGCCTTCAGTCCCACATATTCAGCCACTCCCTCTATGGTCTCCGCTTTCAGCTCTTCCGTAAGGCCGCCGCATCCGGTAAGACGGGCATTCCTGATTTCTGAGAACTGGACCAGACTTTCTATTTTGCAGCCGGAGAAGGCATCAATCAGATATTGATTTTCCTGGTACTTAGCGGCGTAATATGCTGGATCGGAGGGACAGACCAGTAATTTCAGGTCATCGGGAAAGCGATCTTCGCATTGTTCCTGCTGGAAGCAATGGAACATTTCGTGGACGATCCCATAGGCCAGAAGATCCACATCGAGAGAGGCCTGCTGTTCAGGCTCTATATTCCAGATTGCGATGTAGTCTCCCTCGTACAGGATGGAGGTATTGGCGAGAAATCGCTGGTCATAGGGCATGATTTTCCCATCCAGACATATTTCATTATGGTTATACAGAGCATACCTGTATTTATTGAAATGGGGATACAGCCGGCTGAAGTCAAGGCGGCTTATAATTTCATTTACTGCTTCATATAAGGATAACAGATTCATGACATTCTCCTTTTTGGCGGAATCGAATATGCTTTTTTATGGAAACTGACGATGGTATTCCGTCAGAATTTCAAAGATATCGGCTTCGCTTCCGCTTAAGATAATCCGATTTTTGTCCTGCCTGCTTTCAAAGGACATCGTCATCCCTTCTTTTCGATTGACGGCATCACAGATAAAGTGCATGAGACGTACAGGATCCTCTTCCGGCACATCCCAAATCATACAGGCAGAATTCACCTTCTTATGGGTATCATTCCAAAAATCACTCACAATCGATCTGTTCTTCGCCTGGATTGCCGTCCGCACCGTTTCATTTTGAAAAAAGTCGCTGACCTGTTGCGGGGTGAAGGTCCATACGCCGTTTTCTTTTCGACCGTGAAGAATACCTGCATCCAGATAATTGCGGAGTGTGCGGTCCGAAAGCCTTGTGCTTTGAGCCAGCTGTTTGAGGGTGTACATGTGGTTCCTCCCGGAAATGTTCTGGTTTTGACTATTGAGATGTAATGCTTTAACCTGGTTTTATTATAGCAGAAACAGAAAATTGGCATCAATATGAAAAAAGAGGAGTTTTTCATAGTGGAATCCATAAAACTAAAAAACATCTTGCAAAAATTGAATTAAAATGATATCATAATAATATCAATAAGATTTGAAGGCAGAGGAGGAGAAGACATGCTGGAGGTAAAGCATCTGACGAAAACCTATAAGGGCGGTAAGACTGCGGTGGCAGACCTGTCGCTTCACGTGCATGCAGGGGATATCTATGGGTTCATCGGTCATAACGGAGCGGGGAAAACCACTACCATTAAGAGTATCGTGGGAATTCACGACTTTGACAGCGGAGAAATTCTGATAGATGGGAAGAATGTGCGGACACAGCCCCTGGCCTGTAAAAAGGTAACGGCCTATATTCCGGACAATCCGGATATCTATGAATATCTCACAGGGATTCAGTACCTGAATTTTCTGGCGGACATCTGGCAGGTATCCGCTACGGAGCGGGAGGAGTGCATCCGCGCAGAGGCAGATGACTTCGGAATCTATTCAGTTCTGGGAGATTTGGTTTCTACCTATTCACATGGAATGCGGCAGAAGCTGGCCATCATTGGGGCATTGCTCCATGAGCCTAAGCTGCTGGTTCTGGACGAGCCCTTTGTGGGGCTTGACCCGGAAGCTTCTCTGCTGCTGAAAGGAAAGATGCATGCTTTATGTGAAAAGGGAAGTGCTATTTTCTTCTCCACACATGTATTGGAAGTGGCAGAGAAGCTCTGCAACCGGATTGCTGTGATTTCAGGCGGCAGGCTGATCGTGGAGGGGGATACCGGGGAACTGACCAGAGATAAGTCTCTGGAGGATGTGTTTATGGAGGTGACTCATCATGACAAGGCAGATTAGGCTGTTGACGAGACTTTCTCTGTATGGCATGTTCGGGCTCAATGAATTTCGTCATACCAGAGATGTACGGAAGAAGAGAAGATACTATCTGTTTGGAATTTTGTGGGCGTTCCTGATTGTCATGCTGGCAGGATACGTATGCGCTCTGAGCTATGGATTCATTACCATGGGAATGGGAAGGATTGTGCCGGCGGCGCTGTCGGTGAGCGTATCCCTGCTGATTTTCTTCTTTACCATATTCAAGGCGGGGCCGGTGCTTTTTGACAGGAAGGCCTATGAAAAGCAGATTGCCATGCCGGTCACTGTCAGAGCGATTATTGTCAGCCGGTTTCTGTCCATGTACATCACCAGTATGCTGCTGGGCTTTCTGGTGATGCTGCCGGGAATGGCCGTGTGCGGAGTGCTGGAGAATCCGGGGGTGACATTCTGGATCTATGGCATTGCGGCAGGCATTTTTCTGCCTCTTCTGCCGCTGACTTTAGCTTCCATACTGGGTGCGCTGATTGCAGGTATCAGCAGCAGATGGAGAAGGAAGAATCTGATTTCCATTGTTCTGACAATTGGCTTTGCATGCGTGATTATGATTGGAAGTATGCGGATGAGCACTATGGAAGAAAGCCGCCTGTTGGCGATGATGGAGCAGATGGCAGCACAGCTGGAGGGACAGATTCAAAGCACGTATCCGCCGGCTATGTGGATTGCGGATGCCATGGTAAGGGGAGAGGCGGTGAAACTGGCACTGTTCCTGGCAGTGTCGCTGGGAAGCTTTCTCCTGTTTCTGGAAATCCTCCGCCACTTTTATGTGAATATCTGTATGTTGCTGGGGGCAAGGGAGGCGAAAGGCAATTACCGGATGGAGGTGCTGCGGAAGAAGTCTGTGCTGCGAACTATGGTGGAACGGGAGCTTCGGCATTATTTTTCTTCCACAATATATGTGACAAATACGCTGATTGGGGAGATTGCCATGCTGATACTGGCCATCGCTGTGCTGGTAATGGATACGGAAGCGCTGGAGACTATACTGGGGATTCCAGGTGCAGTGAGCAGAATGCTGCCGCTTCTCATGGGATTCCTTCCGGTGGTACTGCCGTTGACGGCCTGCTCCATTTCCATGGAAGGAAAGCAGTGGTGGATGCTACAGACGCTGCCTGTGACGGAAAAAGATGTGATTCGAAGCAAGGTGGTGACGAAGCTCCTGGTATCCCTTCCCTTTTACCTGGTATCGGAAGTGCTGCTTTTTGTGGCGCTTCGGCCGAAGGGCACAGACGCCATATGCCTGCTGGCAGTACCGGCGGCTTATATTGTCTTCGGCGCGAGGGCAGGCCTGGCAGTCAACTGCAGATTCCCTCTCTTTGACTGGGAAAATGAAGTGAGGGTAGTAAAGCAGAGCGCATCCACCATGCTGACCATGCTGGTATGCATGGCCTCGATGCTGATTCCCGCCGTGGTATTGCTTGTCTGCCCGGATATCCCGGCAGCTGTGGTGTATGCTGTGACGACAGTCCTGCTGGCCGCCGCCGTATGGGGCATGGACCGGAAAACGGTGCTGCCGTGACAGGCGTCGGCAGTAACGTATAACTATCAGCAATACCATATAACCGTCTGCAGTGCCATATAGCTGTTTGCAGTGCCATATAGCTGTTTGCAGTGCTATGTGGGACCTGAAATCTGTATGATGTGGGCCGGAAGGTGTCCCGGCAGGCGGCGATGGAGGAGTACCTTTCCGACTGAAATCTGCATGATGTCAGCCGGAAGGCGTGGTGGTGACAGTGATAATGGTATACTGTAGCAGTTCGACTGCCATATGAGAATACAGAATGTTTACAGCTGTGCGAAAACTTCTCCAATGGGCGCCTGAATCAGCAGATCCGCGTGGGCATCCCGGGGAGTGGGCGCTTTGTTGATGACCACCAGCTTATCGCCGCTGAAATAGTCGATGAGTCCGGCGGCGGGGTATACGGCAAGGGAAGTGCCGCCGATGATCAGCACCTCCGCATCATGAATAAAGCGCACGGCTGCGTTTATGGTTTTCTGGTCCAGACCCTCCTCATAGAGAACCACGTCGGGCTTTACAGAGCCGCCACACTTTTCACACACAGGGACACCTGTGCCGTTGCGGATGTACTCCAGATCATAAAACTGTCCGCATTTTTCACAGTAATTACGCAGAACGGAGCCATGTAGCTCCAGCACGGTGTGGCTGCCTGCCGCCTGATGGAGACCGTCAATATTCTGGGTGATGACAGCCCGCAGCTTTCCGGCCTTTTCCAGCTGAGCCAGCTTCAGATGAGCGGCATTGGGCCGGGCGTCCGGGAAAAGCATTTTATTTCGGTAAAAGCGGTAGAATTCTTCCGGGTTGCGGCGATAGAAGGTATGACTGAGAATGGTTTCCGGCGGATAATCATATTGTTGATGATACAGGCCGTCCACACTGCGGAAATCCGGAATCCCGCTTTCCGTAGACACTCCGGCGCCGCCGAAGAATACGATATTATTATATTTCTGTACGATGGATTTCAACTCTGCAATAACATCCTGCGTTTTTTCCATAAATAGTCACCATGCCTTTCTTCTATATTTTATACTGCTTAACAGTTAAAATTTCTGCGGAAGCCTGTCTCTGCCGGTAAGTGTGAAAAGTTCGGCAGAAGCTGCCTGAATGTGCGACATGCACCTTTTACTGATTGATAAAAAAGTGTCTTCGACACCGTTCTGATTCCATGTCCGTCTGGCGACGGACTTTCTTCTAATGTAAAAATAGTGTAGTTTATTCTTTCTGTTTTGTCAACTGTCAGGTAAAAATGCGTCAGGTAAAAATAGTAATCTTTACTTGTCATTCCGACGCTGCTGATATAGAATAGGAATATAATTAGGAAGATAGAGGTATTTTCATGAGTTCCGAGGAACATTCCTGTTCGAAGGCGTCGTTTTGGCCTCTGTTCATAAGAAGTTTTTTGACCGCATACGCGCTATGCGTGGTTTTTCATGCCCCTCTGGAGCTTGAAGAATATGATACGTTTCTTGATTTTGTGATTGCAAATATTTATGAGTTCCTGGGTGGTTATGATGTTAAATTCATAATTGTGCTGTTGGTTGCAGGAACCTTTTATTATTTCGAAAGGCAGGAAAAGCGTTCGGGAACGAGAGAATGGAAGAAACCCTCCAGGGGGTTGGCGGTCTTTTTTTCCTTTTGCCTGCTTGTGGGGCAAAGCTATGACAAGACAGGGACCTCAGAATGGTGTTTTGGAAGCGGTGTAAATTTTGTAAAGTTTATTCTGGCTTTATCAGGGTTCAGTCTGCTGTTTTATTCTTTGATGGGGATGCTCTATACCTTTTTTGACACCCATGATTTTATTGCCGGAGGGCAGCATTTTTTCAGCAGAAATGCTTTCCGAAAGGCATTTCTGATTCTTTTTGGGGCGTATTTTCCTTTTTTGCTGGTCAGTTATCCGGGAAATCTGTGCTGGGATGCCATCGGCCAGATTGAACAGGTCTTTGGAAATGCCGAATACAGCACACATCATCCGTTGGCTCATACTTTGATGATGGGGGGATTGGCGAAGGGCGGACAGGCGTTATTCGGATCCCCTGAAATCGGGCTGTTTGTCTATATGATTTTGCAGGATGTGCTTCTGGCGGCGGCATTGGCGGCTACGATTGCGGTTCTTTCGAAGCGGGGGGCTAATTTTAGGCTGCTTTTGAGTCTGATGCTGCTATATTGTATCACACCGGTTTATTCCAATATGGCTTCCACTGCGGTCAAGGATGTGCCGTTTGCCGCTTTTGTGATTGGGTATGTGATTTGCCTGGCGCTGGTTCTGGAGAAGCCGGAACGGATGCGGCATGGAAAATTTGTGCTACTTTTTCTGATCTTGCAGATTGCGGTGATTTTGTTTCGAAATAATGGTTTATATGTGGTACTTTTCAGCGGTGTGGCGGCTTTTTTCTTTCTTTTCCGCAGGTATGGACGGAAGGAGAGAATTCGTTGTCTGCTGTTATTATTTGGAGGGAGCATTCCGGCTGCTAAATTATTGCTTTTTTTCCTCACAATTCTTTGCTCTGCTTCTTCCGGCAGTATGGGAGAAATGCTGTCCATTCCTTTTCAGCAGACAGCCCGTTATCTCCAGGTGTATCAGAAGGAAATCAGCCGGGAGGAACGAGAGGGGATTGAAGGGGTTCTGGGAGCGCCGGAGGATGTGGCTGCAGTGTACGATCCAACCAGTTCGGATCCGGTGAAGGCCATGTTCCGAAAGGATGCGTCTGCGGCGGATCTGGCAGGTTATATGAAGACCTGGTTTCAGGGCTTTTTGAAACAGCCATTATGTTATATAGAAGCATTTTACATTCACATATATGGTTGGTTTACTCCCTCTGTCAGCAATACCATTCGTTATGAGACAGAATTGTATGAGACTGTGAGGCAGGGAGGCTTATTTCCCAATGCGGACAAGCTGTTGATTTTTTATTATCGCTTTGCAGGACAGTTCACGCTGTTGGGAGTCCTGGAGAATATCGGTGCGGCAGTATGGATGCTGTTTATCCTTACCGGGTTTCAGCGAAGGCAGCGGCAGAAAGCAGCCCTGTGCGCGGGAGTACCATTGTGGATCAGTCTGTTGGTCTGCATGGCTTCACCAGGATTTTCCGGCCATCCAAGATATGCGTTTCCTATACTGTTTACCTTGCCTTTTCTGTATGGATTTACACTGACGGACAGAGCCAGACGGCAGGCAGCCAATGAGGAGGTATGTAAATGCGAAAGACATTTACCTTGAACTATTCCCATAAGGCAAAAGGACTGGCTATCCTTTTGCTGTTGATGTACCATTTGTTTGAAGATGAAGATTTGATTGCGCTGATGGAAGTAAATCATGCTCCTTTTTCTCTTTCAGGATTTTTGATGTTTACCGGATTTGGAAATGTGTGTGTGGCTATTTTTGTGTTTCTCACAGCTTTCGGCATCGCTTCCGGGCTGTTGGCGCAGGGGGAGGTGTCGCCGGCTTCGGCTTATAGACAGGCGACAAAAAGATTTGTGCGTCTGATGGCGAATTTTGCAGTGTTTTATCTGAGTATTCAACTGCTTTGGTGGTACTGGTTTGACTATAGGCCACTGTATGGCAGAGGCAAGCAGGGAATTCTGTATTTGCTGACGGATGCGCTGGGATTGTCCATGTTCTTTGATACACCTACGATGAATGAGACCTGGTGGTATATGGAGATAGCATATCTGTTGATTTTCCTGGTGCCTTTTCTGACCTGGCTTGTCAGGAAAATCGGCTATCCTATTTTGCTGATTGCCTTTTTTCTCCCATATGTGGTGGAGGTTGGGCCCGATGTGAGGCGATATCTTTTTGTGGCGGTTTTTGGGGTTTGCGCCGCGTATGGAAAGTGGCCGGACAGGCTGTTGAATCTGAAGATGCATCGTCTGGTACAATGGCTGATTGGCGTGGGAGGATTTGCTCTGTGTGTGCTGATCCGACAGAATTATGTTGTGCAGGAACAGTATATTCATCTGGTGGATGCGCCCATTGCTCTGTTTCTGATTTATTTTGGGGCAGTGCTTGTGGGGAGCGTTCCGGTTCTGGGTAGTGTGTTGGCATTTATCGGAAAGCATGCCATGAACATTTATCTGGTACACACCTTTTTCTACATGATACTTTGGCGTCAATATATTTATTATTTCCGGTATGCAGGGCTGACTTTTTTGCTTTTGCTGGCAGTCAGTCTGGCCTATTCGGTGGTGTTGGAGCTGTTGAAGAAGGCGGTGGGGCTTAAAAAACTGTTGGGGTGACAGCGTGAAGACGTAAGGGCGCTTCCTTATCGGAGAGGAGAGAAGCGAGGATTGCAGGGTGTCTTACCTGAGATTTCCCGGGAAAGAGACGGAGAAATGGAAGGAAAAAATAAAAAACAGGATCAAAGAATCTGGAAAGGCTGGTGTAAGAAATGAAGTATTTGTTTCAAGGAGATTCTATTACGGATTGTGGAAGGGGAAAATATGATGATCCTCATGCCACAGGGCATGGCTATGTGCGTCTGCTGGAGGCGGAGCTTACGGCTATGGGCGACTGTGAGGTGCTGAACGGAGGTGTCAGTGGCAACAGGGTGACAAGCCTTCTGGCCAGGTGGAAAATGGACTGTCTGAATCTGAAGCCGGATGTGCTGACGATTCTCATCGGTGTGAATGATGTCTGGCATGAGCTGGGAGAACGTCATTGTGGAGTGGCTCCGGCGCTTTTTGAAGAGGTATACCGAATACTGCTTCGGGAGACAAAAACGGCTCTTCCCCAGACCCGGATCATTCTCATGGGGGCTTATTTAACGCATGGAACGGCCACAGATCAGGTTTGGGATACTTTTTATGGTGAGGTAAAGACCCGCAGAGAGATTGCCCGTAAGCTGGCGGAGGAGTTCGGACTGGAATTCATTGATCTGCAGCAGGCGTTTGACGAGGCGGAGAAGAAATTTCCGGCTCAGCACTGGACAGTGGATGGGGTTCATCCCACTGCCGCAGGGCACTGGGTGATTGCGCAGGCATGGAAAAATGCTGTTACCCCTTTTCAAACCAGCGGAAAGACTTTATAATAGAGTGCAGAGGAAAAAGATGCGGAATGAACTAAATTAGGAGGAGAAGAGAATGAAGATTTTGAAGGTGACGGATCCTGCATTTAAGAGATATGGCAGGGTGGTTGAGAACGTGGATTTTACTGGTCTTGTGGAAGAGCTGAAGAAGACGCCCGTACCGGAAAATGTTGCCTATGAGCCATCGGTGGAAGCTTTGGAGGCCCTTCCCGTGATGGAGGAGCTTTCCAGAGTGGTTTATGGGGAGATGCCGATTCAGATTGGATACTGCAATGGACACAATACCATGCTGAACGCGCTGGAATACCATCGGGATTCCGAGATCAATGTGGCGGCGACGGATGCAGTATTGATGCTGGGGCTGCAGACAGATGTGGAAGATGACCATACCTATGATACTTCCAAAGTGGAAGCATTTCTGGTACCGGCAGGTACCGCGGTGGAAGTGTATGCCACAACTCTGCACTATGCGCCCTGCCATGTAAAAGAAGACGGTTTCCAGGTGGCAATTGTCCTGCCCAGAGGAACGAATTATCCGCTGAAGGGCTGCCATACCAAAGTAGCAGATGTACAGTGCGGTGCAGGTGTTACCAATGAAGACGCTATGCTGACAGCTGTGAATAAATGGCTCATCGGCCATGCGGAGGGCGGACTGGACGCCGGAAGCTTCCTGGGGCTGAAGGGAAAGAACCTCTGCCTGACTGAAGATTAAAACGGACTGCAGAACGAAGCTCCCATGCAATCAGCCATACTACTTTACATAAAAGGCTGGCGTAATGGGACAGGGACTTTATAGTAAAAACAGCAGCTGACCCGAAGATGCACAGATTCAATTACGGACGCATGGCCTTGCGGCCGGAAGTGAATCTCAGAAAAGTGCACCGAGGATCAGCAGCGGAACTGGAATGGAGGACATATTATGTTTTACATAGGTGTAGATTTGGGGACATCTGCCGTAAAGCTGCTGTTGATGGACAGCGACGGTAAGATTGTCAATATTGTATCGAAAGAATATCCGCTGTACTTCCCGCATCCGGGATGGTCGGAACAGAAGCCGGAAGACTGGTATGAGCAGAGCATGATCGGAATTAAAGAGTTGATCAAGGATGTGGATAAGAGCCAGGTGGCGGGCATCAGCTTCGGCGGACAGATGCATGGGCTGGTGATTCTGGATGAGAAGGATCAGGTTATCCGTCCTGCCATTCTCTGGAATGACGGAAGAACCACAGAAGAGACAGAGTACCTGAATACGGTTATCGGCAAGGAGAAGCTGTCGGAGTATACGGCCAATATCGCATTCGCCGGATTTACCGCACCGAAGATTCTGTGGGTGAAGAATAAGGAGCCGGAGAATTTTGCCAGAATTGCAAAGATCATGCTGCCGAAGGATTACATAGCCTATAAGCTGACCGGCGTCCATTGTACGGATGTGTCCGATGCTTCCGGTATGTTGTTGTTTGACGTGAAGAATCGTAAGTGGTCTCAGGAAATGTGTGATATCTGCGGTATCAGCGTGGACCAGCTTGCAAAGTGCTATGAGAGCTATGAGACTGTGGGAACGCTGCTTCCGCAGGTGGCGGAAGAGCTGGGTGTCAGCGCTTCCGTAAAGGTAGCCGCAGGAGCGGGAGACAATGCGGCCGCCGCGGTAGGAACGGGAACCGTGGGTGACAATATGTGTAACATTTCCCTGGGCACCAGCGGAACCATCTTTATCTCCTCCAAAAACTTTGGTGTGGATAAATACAATGCGTTGCATTCCTTTGCCCATGCGGACGGAAGTTATCACCTGATGGGCTGTATGCTCAGCGCAGCCAGCTGTAACAAATGGTGGATGGACGACATCATCGGCACCAAGGATTACGCGGGAGAGCAGAAGGCCATTGAAAAGCTGGGTGAGAATCATGTGTATTTCCTGCCTTATCTGATGGGAGAGCGTTCCCCTCACAACAATCCCAATGCCAGAGCGGTATTCCTGGGAATGAGCATGGACACCACAAGGGCGGATATGACTCAGGCGGTGCTGGAAGGCGTGGCGTTTGCTTTGCGGGATTCCCTGGAGGTTGCAAAGTCTCTGGGAATCAAGCTGACCCGGACGAAAATCTGCGGCGGCGGTGCGAAGAGTCCCCTGTGGAAGAAGATTATTGCCAATGTGCTGAATCTGAAGGTGGATGTGATAGAGAGCGAGGAAGGGCCTGCCATGGGCGGCGCAATGCTGGCGGCTGTGGCCTGCGGAGAGTACGGCAGTGTGGAAGAGATTGCCGCAAAGGTGGTGAAGGTGGTGGAGACCGTGGAGCCGGAGGCCGAGCTTGTGGCGAAGTACGAAGAGCGCTATGGGCAGTTTAAGGAGATTTATCCTGCCTGCAAGCCGCTGTTTTAAGTTTACTTTCCTATAAGTGGAATAAGAAGAAGCTGCCGTGTCGGGGATGATTCAATTTCCGGTGCGGTAGCTTTTTAGCTTTTGATTTATCGTATTAATAGTAACGAATTATATCTTGTCCGTACTGGAACACATGCTGATTTACTAAATATGTAGCAAAAAGTAGAATAACCGTTTCTAATATGAATATTTATCCTGAGACAGTTTAATTCCTTTGGCGGAAAAACAAATTGTAATTTCCCTGTGAATCAGCTATACTAAAGGCAAAGACAAAAAAACGTGTCAGATTTATGGGGAGGCGAGTATGGCAAGAACAGTAGGAATTGGAATTCAGGATTTCGCAAAGATGATCACAAATGAATGCTTTTATGTGGACAAGACAGACTTTATCCGGGAATGGTGGGAAAGCAAGGATGATGTGACCCTGATTACCCGTCCCCGCCGTTTCGGCAAGACTTTGAACATGAGCATGCTGGAGCAGTTTTTCTCTGTGGATTATGCCGGGCGAGGAGATTTGTTTGAAGGGCTTTCCGTATGGAGGGATGAAAAATACAGGGAACTCCAGGGGACATATCCGGTGATCAGCCTGTCCTTTGCCAGAGTAAAGGAAGTAAATTATGGGGATACCAGAGAGAAAATCTGTGAAATTATCAGGAACCTTTATATTAAATATGGGTTTTTGAAGGAAAGCCAGATGTTGACAGATGCGGACAGAGCTTATTATAACAGAATCCTGGAACCGGAGATCAGTAATTCTGATGCCACATCCGCATTATATCAGCTGTCCGATTACCTGCACCGCTATTACGATAAAAAGGTAATCATTCTCCTGGACGAATATGATACGCCCATGCAGGAAGCATTTGTGGGCGGCTACTGGGATGAAATGGTGTCTTTTACCAGAAGTCTGTTCAATTCCACTTTTAAGACCAATCCCTGGCTGGAACGGGCGGTTATGACAGGCATTACCAGAATCAGTAAAGAGTCTATTTTCTCTGATCTGAATAATCTTGAAGTGGTGACTACCACTTCGGATAAATATGCCACATCCTTTGGGTTTACGGAGGAGGAAGTGTTTGCGGCGCTGGAGGAGTGCGGGCTTTCAGAGAAGAAGGAAGAGGTAAAGAACTGGTATGACGGCTTTATCTTCGGAGAGCACAGAGATATCTATAACCCCTGGTCCATTCTGAATTTCCTGGACAAGAGGAAATTAGGTACTTACTGGGCGAACACCAGCTCCAACAGTCTGGCGGGAAAACTGATCAGAGAAGGAAGCCGGTCAGTGAAGGAGAAATTTGAGATCCTGTTGAGGGGAGGAAGCATCCAGTCTCCTATAGACGAGCAGATTGTATATAATCAGTTAAAAGGAAATGAGAGTGCAGTCTGGAGCCTGCTGCTGGCCAGCGGCTATTTGAAAGTGCTTTCCTATGAGGACTATTTTGAGATTCCGGAGGATGCGCAGCCGCAGTATGAGCTGAAGCTGACCAATCGGGAAGTAAAACTGATGTTTCAGAATATGATCCGGGATTGGTTCAAAGGGGCCGAAACAGATTACAATGATTTTATTAAGGCGTTGCTGCTGGATGATCTGGATGCCATGAACGAATATATGAACCGTGTGGCGCTTAGGACATTCAGCTACTTTGACACAGGAAATAATCCTTCCGAGGCGGAGCCGGAACGATTTTATCATGGATTTGTACTGGGACTTTTGGTGGAGTTGCAGAGCAAATATAGTATTACATCCAATCGGGAAAGTGGTTTTGGCCGATATGATGTGGTGCTGGAGCCAAGGAAACCGGATATGGAAGATGCCATCATAAATAATCGCAATAACGCGATTATTATAGAGTTTAAGGTACGAAATCAGAGAAAGGAAAAAAGTCTGGAGGAAACAGTGCAGGTCGCTTTGCGGCAGATTGAAGAAAAGCAGTATGCGGCGCAGCTTCTGGAGCGGGGGATTCCGGCGGAGCACATCCGAAGTTATGGATTTGCTTTTGAAGGGAAGACGGTATTGATAGGGTGAAGACACTGACCTTGATTCTATTAAAAAACTGCCATATCAGGGATTGCTTCAATCGCCGATATGGCAGTTTTGGCTTTAGAAGAATTCGAGATCAATACAATAGTGGGAATCACAGCACCTTCGCCAGAAACTCCTTCGTCCGCCCCTGTTCCGGTGCGGTAAATATTTTCTCCGGTGAGCCTTCCTCCACGATTTTCCCGTCTGCCATGAAGAGCACCCGATCGGCTACCTCTCTGGCAAACCCCATCTCGTGGGTGACGACTACCATGGTCATACCGTCCTTTGCCAGCTCCTTCATAACCTCCAGCACTTCCCCCACCATCTCCGGATCCAGCGCCGAGGTGGGTTCGTCGAAGAGCATGACTTCCGGGTCCATACACAGAGCGCGGACAATGGCGATTCTCTGCTTCTGACCGCCGGAAAGCTGGCTGGGATAGGCGTTCGCCCGGTCTGCCAGACCCACCCGCTCCAACAGCTTAAGGGCCTGTGCTTCCGCATCCGCCTGGGATTTTTTCAACAGTTTTATGGGAGCCAGGGTCATGTTTTTCAGGATAGTCATATGTGGGAACAGGTTAAAATGCTGGAAGACCATCCCCATTTTCTGCCGGTGCAGATTGATATCCGCATTTTTGGCAGTGATATCCACGCCCTCGAAAAGTACCTGTCCTCCTGTGGGAAGCTCCAGCAGATTCAGACAGCGCAGGAAAGTG
>CAQUWW010000018.1:0-15571 GCA_948896875.1 uncultured Acetatifactor sp.
GTAAGGCAGTATAAGAATGGCAATGATGTAGTTGCAGAATCTGTGAAGACAACAGATGATAATGGGAAAGAAGGATTTAACATCAACTTTATCTATACCAACTTGATTAAGGATAAAACATCCGGAGCTACTTATGTACCGACCATCACATATAAGGCCATTATCAATGACAGTGCGGTTGTCGGCGGGAATGGAAATGAAAATGACGTTACATTGGTATATTCTAAGACGCCCAATAAGGGAACTGACTGGGATGACCCTACAGAGACACCGAAAAATGATCCCAACGCAGGTGTAGAGTATGGGAACAAAGAAGATTCCAAAACAGTGTATACCTATCAGCTTGCATTCCTGAAGATAGATAGTGATACTACTGACACCAATGCCAAGGGACTTAAGGATGCAATCTTTGGAATCTATGCGGAGAAAAAGACTGAAGTAGTAGAAGGAAAAGAAGTAGAAGTAGTAGATAAGCTGATCGACACCGTTACTACGAATGAGCATGGCTTTGCAGTATCCAGTCAGGTAGGGGCAGGCACATACTATATCAAGGAGATCAAGGCGCCTGACGGATATTCGCTGAATGAAATGATCTATCCGATAACAGCTAGCTGGGTAAATGCGACAACTACAACTACCACAACTACAACGAAGTCTGAATACACCAGTACAGCAAATGACACACCGCAGGTTGGCTGGTTGGTTGGAGAGGGAGACACTGCTGTATTTAGCCCCATTGATGCATACGAAGAGAAAATGGAAAATGGAGTCAGCAAGATTTACCAGGTTAATATTGATACCGCAGAGTCTACCGAAGTAACAAACGTAAAGAAAGCGTACCTGGTTTCCACAAGCACTATTATAGAGAATAGTGTAGAAGAATTGAAGAATACGAATTCTGCCGGAACAGGTGCGGTTAAGCTGGGTACCAGTATTCCTAATACAAAACTGGCATCTCTTCCCTCCACCGGCGGCATCGGTACCACCATCTTCACCATCGGCGGATGCGCTATCATGATTGTTGCCGCAGGCCTGTTCTTCGCAACCCGCAGGAAGGCTGAGAAATAAGGTCAGCACGAAAGACATTAAAAAGCACAAAAGACATAGAAAAAGATACATAAGAAGAGGCAGAAAAATCTGCCATACCGGGACGGCGTTGTCCGTCCCGGTCAAATAAAAAATGTTATCCCCTGAATACAACAACAAGGAGAGTCCGGATGAAAAATAAAATGACAAAATTCATATTTGCATTGTTTTTTCTGGCCGGCCTGTCCCTGCTGCTGTATCCCCTTGTATCCAATGAATGGAATAATTACCGCCAGAGCAGTCTGATTGCTGCTTATGACGAAGTGGTGGCGGAGCAGAGTGCGGAAGGAAAGATTGACTATGCAGGAGAGCGGGCGGAAGCAGTGAGCTATAACGAAATGTTGAAGCCGTACATCCTGCCGGATTCCTTTGCCGCGGCAGCAGGTCAGGAAGAGCCTGACGAAGCTTATATGTCCGCTCTGAACCTGACCGGGGACGGCATGATGGGACGAGTGGAGATTCCGAAGATCAATGTGAAGCTTCCCATTTACCATACCACCAAGGAATCCATATTGCAGGTGGCGGCCGGTCATCTGGAGGGCAGCTCTCTTCCCGTGGGCGGCGAGGGAAATCATGCTGTGATTTCTGCCCATAGAGGCTTGCCCAGTGCTTCCTTATTTACAGATCTGGATCAGCTGGAGGAGGGAGATTATTTCCTCCTGTATATATTGGATGATGTGTTGTGTTATCAGGTAGATAAAATCACCGTTGCGGAGCCTTCCGATACCAGCAGCTTGGCGGCGGAGGAGGATAAGGATCTGGTGACGCTTCTGACCTGCACCCCTTATGGGGTGAACAGTCATCGCCTTCTGGTCAGAGGAAGCAGGGTTCCCTATGAAGAAATTGAGGATGAGGCGGTGGCGGCCGCGGCTTTTTCCGGTCCCAGTATGCACACCAATTACCTGCTCTGGGTAGTGGTGGGATTATCGATTACAGGTGTATTTATCCTTTTTATGTTTCTATATGACAGAAGGCGTAAAGAAAAAGTGAGAGCGGCAGTCCCGGAGGAAGAACCATGATAAGGAAGCTTGTCAACATTCTGTTTGCCTTGATTTTCCTGATCGGCTTTGGAATTTTCGCCTATCCCGCTGTGTCTGACCAGTGGAATGTCTACCGCCAGAACCAGCTGATTTCCTCTTATGACGAGGTGGTGGCCCAGATGGAGGAGGCGGATTACAGCCGGGAATGGGAGGCGGCAAAAGCCTTCAATGACACTTTACAGGTCAATGATTTCTATGGGGACGCTTTCGGAGACACGGAAACGGATTTGGAGGACTCGGAGTACTGGAAGGTCCTGAACGCCGGGGGTAACGGTGTCATGGGTTATATGACAATCCCGAAGATCAGCGTAAAGCTTGCAATTTATCACGGTACCGCAGACGATGTGCTGCAGACCGGTATCGGACATCTGGATGGGACGAAGCTTCCAATAGGGGGCGAAAGCAGCCACAGTGTGCTGGCGGCCCACAGAGGTCTGCCCAGTGCGAAGCTGTTCACGGATTTGGACCAGATGGAGCCTGGAGATCAATTTTACATTCATATTCTGGATGAGACATTTGCCTATCAGGTGGACCAGATTCTGCCCATGATAGATAAGGATGACCTGGAGGCACTGACCTCCGCCATGCAGGTGGTGCCGGGGGAGGATTACGTGACGCTTCTGACCTGTACCCCATACGGTGTGAATTCTCACAGACTTCTGGTTCGGGGAACCCGGGTGGAATACATGGGGGAGGCGGAGCCTGAAGCGGAGACGCCGGCGGAAAGTATGGTGCAGGCCGTTCAGAGCTACTACATGCTTTACCTGATTCTGACCATGGCTGTGGCAATGCTTCTGGGAAGCTTTATCATGGCTGTCAGAGGCATCCGGAGAAGGAAGAAGGCCCGCAAAAGGGCAGAGCAGGAAAAAATGGAATAAAGTTGGAACTAAAATCAGCAACAGGCCTCTGGGGCACCGGACGGCCTGTTGCGGAACTGGAATCAGTATACATCCGAACAGCCCCCGGAGAACTTACAGACGCGGCCTGTGCGGCTGGAAGTTCTCCGCAGAAAAGGGGCTGGAGAGATGTATACGGGACTAAAATCAGCAACAGGCCGTCCAGTGCCCCAGAGGACTTACGGACGCGGGCTGTGCGGTCGGAAGTTCTCTGCCCAAGCATGGGTACAGGACGGCCTGTTGCGGAACTGGAATAGGAGGTTAAAAGGATGCACTTGAGGAAGAAGAGAATCTCGGTCATTTGCATGGTTGTCTGTATGGCGGTGGCTGCTGTCTTATGGAGCTATCCCGGAGTATTGGCTGCCGGATGGGTAGATATGACGCAGAAGGGGAGTCTGACTCTGACACTGGCCACAGAGGACTCCGACCAGATGGGGCAGGATATGGACCGCATTGAGGAGCCGATTCAGGTGCATGCCTGGAAGCTGGCTGATATGACAGAGGGCGGAAGGTATGAATTTAGGGGCGTATTTCAGGCCTTATCCATAGAGGATGATTCTTCTCAGGATGGCTGGAAGAACCTGACACAGGCTGCCATGGAACTGCTTTTTGAAACGGATGAGAAGGGACAGCCCACAGGGAAGCCTCTCACGGAGCCTGACTATAACGGAACAGTCAAAGTAACGGAGGAAGGAAAGCAGACTGAGACGGAAGGCTTCGAGAATATGGACCTGGGACTTTACTTTGTACTGGCAGACAATGCAAAGAGTCCGAAGTATGAGTACTCCTTTAATCCCGTGATTCTGTCGCTGCCCTGGTCCGAATATCAGTATGCAGGCGGGAATGCTTCCGATACCTGGCAGTATGCCAGGGAGGCCATACTGAAACCGGGACGGGAACTGCGCTATGGCGATATCAGGATTATCAAGACGCTGAATTCTCATAATCTGGCCCAGGGGGATGTGACCTGTGTGTTCGATGTGACGGCCAGAGAAGGAGAGGAAATCGTATATAGTAATGTGGTTTCCGCTACTTTCTCCGCGGCAGGAACCCAGGAGATTCTGGTCAGTCACATTCCGGCGGAAGCGCTGGTGACGGTTACGGAAGTTTATAGCGGCGCCAACTGTGAAGTGACTGTAATTGACAGTGAGAGTAAGGCAGTACTGGCATGGGAAGAGGATGGAAGCGGGGAACCAGTTTCCTTCCGCTTTGAAAATGAGTATGATGAACGGGCGAACCGGGGATATGGTGTAGAGAATCGGTTCCGTTATGTGGTCGATCAGGAGACGGGACAGTCCGGCTATGAATGGACTACAAACCGCACGGATATTGATGCGGGAGCGGAAGCCAACGAGGACGGAAATGCGGAATAGGAGGTGGCGGAAATGAGACAATCAAAGGGAACTTTATTGACGGCTGCCATCGCCCTGGCAATGGTAACCGGCATCGGCGCAGGCAGTGCAAAGGCATATTTTACTACATTTGCAACTGCCCGGGGCGGTCATGAGATTACGGTGGGGCCCGAGACGCAGATTACGGAGGAATTCTCAAACTGGACCAAGCACGTCAGCCTGAAGAATACGGGCGATGTGGAATGCTATGTGCGGGTGCGGGCCTTTGCCGGCAATGCATTCGGACTGGAGTACACGGGAAGTGAGAAATGGTATTCCGGCGGCGACGGATACTGGTATTATGATGAGATTGTTCCGGCCGGCGGCGAGACAGAGATTCTGGATGTGAAGATCGAATTGCCTCAGGTGACAGACGAACTGGGCAATAAGGTGCCTTATACCGAGGATTTCAATGTGGTGGTGATTCAGGAATGTACGGCGGTACTGTACAGGGAGGACGGCACGGCATATGCCGACTGGAACGGGAAGCTGGAGAGCGGTTCCGACCGCTATGAATGGAAGGAGGAGACAGAATGAATCGTAAGAGGAAAAAGGGAATTTCTGTTCCTTCCGGAACCATTCTGCTGTTCGGAGCGGCAGTGGGCCTACTTCTGTTCAGCGCCGTCGGCAGTACAAGGGCGGCTTTGACCTATTACTCGGAGACTTATTCCGCACAGATTGACGTACAGAGCATCGGTGTCACTTTGCTGGAAAATAACCAGGTAATCAGCTACAGAGACTATACCCATGCGGATGATGAGTGGTACGAGGCGTCCGGGAAGCTGCTGCAGCTGCCCGAAGAAGAAAAGTGGCAGATCGGCAGAACCTATGACGCGGAATTGAAAGTGAGAAACAGCGGAGTTATCGATGAGTATGTGAGAGTGAAGCTGTATAAATATTGGGTGGATAAAGAGGGAAAACGTCTGCCTTATCTGTCGCCGGCGTTGATTGACCTGCATCTGCTGACTGACGGCGGATGGATTCTGGATGAGAATGCCACCACAGCTCATGTGCGGGAGGGTGACGGCAGAGACGGTGAAAGGATTGTGCTGTATTATGACAGGGTGTTGACAGCCGTGGATGAGAATGGCAGTTACGACGAGACTTCGCTTTTTGCGGACAGCATTACCATTGACAGCAGCGTGGCCACAAAGGTGACGGAGTATAAATCTGCGGACGGGTCAAAGATTACCACAGTCTATGATTATGACGGAGCTTCCTTTGTGCTGGAGGCCGAGGTAGATGCGGTGCAGACTCACAATGCGGAGAATGCCATCAGAAGCGCCTGGGGCGTGGATGTGGAGATTGGCCAGGACGGAAGCCTGCGGCTGAAGTAAAAATGAACACAGCCAGGACGGGAGCTTGCAATTGTAATAGAAGTATGTTCAGCACAGATGTCAGTCTGTGCCTGAAATGGGAATGAGACCGGCCAGGTTGAAAGCGTGGCCATAGCAGAAGCAGGATCAGCCGGGGTGACATTCTGTGGCTGGAAGAGGGATGAGACGGCAGTCTGCGGTCAGGTTAGAGACGATTGTCGAATCACTACAAAGGCAGAACAAAGATAGGATGGGAGTTGGCATGAAGAAGAGAAGAGTTGGATGTATGACGCGGAAGGTCATGAAGAAAAGCGGTGTGCTGGCATGCTGGATGATGTCGGGTGCCCTGCTTGCCGGAAACGGGATGACTGTTCAGGCGGAACATTATACGGGAGATCCGGACTGGGCTGTGAATTTTACAGGCAAAGGGATGGAAAGCAATTTCAAGACAGCCGATATTAACGATGCTATCTATGACCTGCAGCCCGGGGACAGCATTGATATAGCGCTGACTTTGAAGAATACGGGAGGAAAGGCCACGGACTGGTGGATGACCAACAAAGTGCTTCGGTCTCTGGAGGATACTCAGAAGGTGGCGGCAAGCGGCGGATATACGTATACATTGATATATCAACATCCGGATGGAGTCAGTGAGACGCTTTACAGCAGCGAGACTGTTGGTGGTGAAAAGGACGGGAGCGCACCGGAGGGACTTCACGAGGTGACGGATTCTCTGAGCGAGTACTTTTATCTGGACAGTCTGAACGCGGGAGAACAGGGAGCCGTTTATCTCACAGTGGCGCTGGATGGAGAAACCCAGGGCAACACATATCAGGATACTCTGGCTGATCTGACGCTGAATTTTGCGGTGGAGGAGACCAATGTACCTTCTAATCCTTCCGACCCGGGAGACAATGACGGTGGAAAGGAAGCCGGGGGAGAGAATCCGGGAGGAGGAAACCAGCCAGGAGACAGAAGGACACCGCCGAAGACGGGAGATGAGACGGATTTGATGTTATATGCAGGGATTTCTCTGGTTTCAGGGTTGGGATTACTGATTCTTGCCCTGTTTAGTCTGAGAAAGTCCAGGATGGAGAAGAGAGGGGGAGAGGGCTGATGAAAGCGGTAATCAGAATGGTTTCAGTTCTGACGGGCCTGTGCCTGATCTTTACTTCTTCCCTGACCTGTCTGGCAGCGGAGAGGAGCGCTTATACGTATACGGTGACTTTCAGCGCAGGGGATCAGGGAACTTTGAGCATTGCGGATGGGCGGTCCATATCGGTGACAGGGGGAGGAGATTACCAGATTTCCCTTTCCGAGGATGGCAGGACAGTAAAGATAACGGGACTGACACTGGCCAATCAGGTGAATTTTCAGAACAGTGCGGTTATTTTGGGGGAGGACAGCAAGTATTATGTCAGGGGAGTCCGCCGGAGCGGATGGGACAACAATACGGTAGCCCTTGCTTCGTTTCCAGTGGAATGTGATCAGGACTATGTGGTTGCATACGGAATCAAGGGAGATCTGACACAGTATACCGTTAATTATGTGGATGCAAATGGAAATGCACTGTATCCGCAGCAGACATACTACGGAAATGTGGGGGATCAGCCGGTTCTGGCTTATCTGTATATAGAGGGATATCAGCCCCAGGCTTACAATCTGACCAGGACATTGCAGAAGGATTCCAGTAAGAATGTATTTGACTTCATATACAGGCCGATTCCGGCAGGCGGTGGGGGAGGAACTACCACACCCGGAGGAGGAACGGAAGTACCCGGTGGTACAGTGACACCCGGGGGCACGGTAACCGCACCTGGCGGGACAGCCGCCATACCCGGCGGAACGACGACACCTGGAGGAGCAGCGACGCCCGGAGGAGACGCAGTGATACCTGGTCCCGGAGGGGATGCAGGAATTCCAGGCGGCGATGCAGGGATTCCGGGGGGAGATACCCAGCTGCAGGAGGATGAGCAGCAAACAAATCTGCAGGAAGAGGATTTACCACTGACAGATCCGGAGGAAATCGTGAACCTGGATGACCCGGATTTGCCTTTGGCCAATTTTGATAATGATCAGGGAAGTGACAGTACGGTGGCGGGAGCAAACCGCAGGATGTTCAGATACACCTGGATGGCGGTGGGAATCGGGCTGCTGGCCCTCATTGCCGCGGCGGCAGGGGCGTATGTCTATCGGAAAATGAAAAAGGTGCGGAAGGCGGATAAGGAAGCCGGAGATGAAAAAGCAAGTACTTTGTAACTGCGTGTCCCTGCTGATTTTGCTGGCGGTGGTGGCGCTGTGTATTCCAATGACGGTTCCCAGGCTGTTGGGCTATGATACGTATACCGTTGTGAGCGGAAGCATGGAACCGGCGATTCCCACAGGGAGCGCTATCTATGTGGAGACAGTGTCCCCGGAAGCGGTGGCGGCCGGGGATGTGATTGCCTTTTACAGCAGAGGGGCGGTTATCACCCACCGTGTGGTGGAGAATCTGGTGGTGAGCGGTGAGTTCGTCACAAAGGGAGACGCGAATGCGGAAAATGATGTCACCCCGGCGCCTTACGAAGCGTTGATGGGCCGGGTGGCATATTCCGTTCCTTTTCTGGGAAATGTGATGGCGGTCTGTTCCGGTACCACGGGGAAGATCTATCTGGCCTGCGGGGTGGCAGGAGCAGTACTGTTGCAGCTGGCCGGCAGCCTTCTCCGGACGGACAGGAAGCAGGACGGCAGGGCAGGCAATGGGACGGACAGAGGCCGATGAAGCAGGAGCAATCGATGGAGGCAAAATGAAAAAGGCAGTTATGATTTTTGCTGCTGTCATACTGGCAGCAGTATTTTTGATGTCCGGATATCAGGTCTGTCTGATCCTCAGGGAGACGAAGAGCGCAGAGAGCACATACCAGGACCTGAATCGTTTTGTGACGCTGCCGGGACAGACGGGTAATGGAACCGCTTCCGGGACGGAATTTGGAAAAGACGGAAAGAAATCTCCGGAAAATGGAGTGGATTCTTCGAAGAACGGAGACGGAAGCGAGAGCGTGATGCCCGGGAAGGAAGCTGCCGGAAAAGAAGAAAACTGTCCTGAAGTGGACTTTGAAAGTCTCAGAGGGATGAACAGCCAGACAGTGGGCTGGATATACGGCGAAGACACGAAAATCAATTATCCCGTGGTTCAGGCAAAAGACAATGCTTATTATCTGGACCATATGTTTGACGGACAGAAGAATGCCAATGGATGCATTTTTCTGGACTGCGGGAATCAGATGGATTTTTCCGATTCCCACAGTATCATCTATGGTCATCACATGAAGAGCGGCGCCATGTTCGCCGGGCTCTCCCAGTACAAGAGCCAGGCGTATTATGAGGCACATCCCCGGATGCTTTTGCTGACGCCGGACGGGAATTATACTGTGGAGCTTTTTGCAGGATATGTGGCCGACGTGGAGGAGGACGCATGGCAGATCGGCTTTGCGTCGGAGGAAAACTTCTCGGACTGGATAGACCGGAGTATGGCAAAATCCTGTATTTCCACGGATATCGTGCCGTCCATCTCAGACAAAATCCTCACCCTGTCCACCTGCAGCTATGAGTTTGAAAATGCGCGCTTTGTGCTGCTGGGGATTCTGAAATCCCGGGAAGGGTGAGGAGAACGTCTCAAATGTCAGTTCACTCCGTCAAACAATTGTTCCAGATTAATCTTTATATGTGGGAAATGAATTAAGTGTCAACTCGTTTTTATGTGAAATAGCTTGACAAAACTTCGAAAATGAATTATCCTCTTTTTATCAAGATAAATCTGTGAAAGGTGCATCTCGCACATTCGGGCAGTTTCTGCCGAAATTTTTCACACACATTGGCAGGGACAGTCTGAAAAGCATTTGGGAAATATTCCGTGTCTCTGCCTGACAATTTCAGAAAGAGAGGATACGATATGATTCCCAAAATGCGATTTGTGTCGGCAATGCAGCGGCGTATGCGTCGTCCGTTGAAGTACTTTTTTGCAAACCGGAAGGTGAAGGACCGGCTTTTCTGTTACATTTTCGAGCGGGACAAAAAGGCTTTGCTACAGCTTTATAATGAGCTGAATGGTACGGATTACTGTGACGAGAGTGCTTTGCAGATTGTCACACTGGACAATGTGCTGTATATGTCCATGAATAACGATGTGGCTTTTATGTTGATGGGAACGTTGAACCTGTATGAGCATCAGAGTACGATCTGCCCCAATCTACCCCTGCGGTTTCTGCTTTATACAGCCGCGGAGTATGAAGCCTATGTGGGGCGGGAACAGGACCGGATTTACGGGAATACTCTGATCAGGCTCCCGACACCCCGCTGCGTTGTGTTCTACAATGGAGAGGATAAGATGGAGGATGAGCGAATTCTGCGGCTGACAGACGCTTTCATGGAGGAACCGGGAGAGCAGAAATCCTGTCTGGAACTTACGGTGCGTGTGTTGAATATCAATCATGGATGTAATCAGAAGCTGATGGCTGGATGCAGACGGCTGGAGGAGTATTCCTGCTTTGCGGCGAAGCTGAAAGAGTATCAGAAGAGGTATAGTTCCACAAAAGAGGCTGTGGATGATGCAGTGTCATACTGTATAGAACATGGAATCCTGACGGACATTCTGATACCATTGAGTGCGGAGGTAAAGAAAATGCTGTTGACGGAGTATAATGAGAAAAAAGTGATGGCATGGCTGAAAAAGGAAGCCCGAGAAGAGGGCAGAATAGAAGGGCAGCAGGAAGGCAGGCAGGAGGGTAAACGAGAAGGCGGAAATCAAAAGGTGATCAGCCAGGTCAGGAAGAAAGTTGCCAAAGGCAAATCACCGGAAGAGATTGCAGAGATGCTGGAAGAGGATATCTCTTTGATAAAGGAAATCAGCGAAATGCTCAAGGACCATCCCGGCTGGAGCGATGAGAGAATCAGTGAAGAGTTGAAAAGAATGGAGTAGTAAACGCAGCAGACAATTTTTTATAAAAACTGAAAGGAAAAGGTTGACAAAATTCAAGAATGTTAGTACACTAACAATATAGTTAGCGCACTAACATTCTTGAATTTTGTCAATAAGGAGCTGGTGAAACGTGCTTCCTACAGTTCAGGACAACAGAATTTTGTCGAAGCGCAAATAGAATTGTCTGGGATGACAATATCTTGTCAGGCCACAGATTCTGCTGTCCGGGAGAGGATAGAGGAAGGAATTTATGGAACGGGAAATGAGAATTGCATTTGTACTGCGGGAGATTCATAATCTGTGCAAGCTGGTCATACATAAGGGGTCACCCAGGTTCGAGAAGGGGCCGAAAAGTCAGCTGCAGGGGGGAATTCTGGGGTATCTGTACTATCATATGGGGAGGCCTGTGTACCAGAAGGATCTGGAAAAGGAGTTCCGGATCTCCCGGGCCACAGCCACAAATACGCTGCAGGTCATGGAACGGGAAGGACTGATTGTGCGCCGGGCGCTGGATAAGGATGCCAGGCTGAAACGAATTCAGTTGACGGAGGAGGCTTATCAGAATCATCGTCAGATTGAGGATTATATGAATATGATGGATCAGCGTATGCTGGAGGGGATGTCGGAGGCTGAGACCGCGGAGCTGCGCAGGCTGTTGGGAATTGTGATGAGGAATCTGGAGGCGCTTACGGAGGAGTTCAGCGGACAGGATATGGAAGAGGCCGCACCTATGCCGACGGTAAAGAGTCCGCCGGAGATAAGGACTTAAGGGCCGGAAAACGGATAGGCAATAGAATTCAGGAACAGAATTCTGCGGTCATGAATAAAAATCAACATTTACAGGGAAAGGCAGGAAAAGAGTCATGTTGAAAACACTTGGAGCCCAGATTAAAGAATTTAAGAAAGACTCCATTCTGACCCCGGTCTTCATGATCGGGGAGGTAATTATGGAAACCATTATTCCGCTGCTTATGGCGTCTATCATTGACAACGGCGTAACGGCGGGCAATATGAAACACATTTATCTGATTGGTGTGCTGATGGTGGGAACAGCGGTGCTGAGCCTCGTATTTGGCATTCTGGGAGGGCAGTTCGGCTCTCGGGCGTCCACTGGCTTTGCCAGAAACCTGAGGAGAGCCATGTATGAAAATATTCAGACCTTCAGCTTTTCCAATATTGATAAATTCAGTACTTCGGGGCTGGTAACCAGGCTGACAACGGATGTCACGAACATGCAGAACGCGTATCAGATGATTCTGCGCATGTGTATGAGAGCCCCCACCAGTCTGATCTGTGCCATGGCAATGTCCTTTATTATCAGCCCCCGTCTTGCCAGCGTGTATCTGGTGGCGGTAGTGCTGCTGGCAGTGGTGCTGGGTTTTATTGTGACCCAGGCCACAAAGCATTTTAATCAGGCCTTTCCGAAATACGATGCACTGAATGAAAGTGTGCAGGAAAACGTATCGGCAATCCGGGTGGTAAAGGCCTATGTGAGAGAAGACTATGAGGTAGAGAAATTTAAGACGGCCAGCAATAATATCTATAAAATTTTCTGCAAGGCGGAAAGCATCGTGATCTGGAACAATCCGGTGATGAACTTTACCGTATACACCTGCATCCTGACCATCAGCTGGCTGGGAGCCCACATGATTGTGCAGAATACGCTGACCACGGGACAGCTGATGAATATGCTGACCTACTGTATGAACATTCTGATGAGTCTGATGATGCTGTCCATGATTTTTGTCATGATGACCATGTCGCTGGCCAGCGCAAGACGAATCTGCGAAGTGCTGGAGGAGAAGGCGGATCTGCACAATCCGGAAGAGCCCATCATGGAGGTGCGGGACGGAAGCATTACCTTTGACCATGTTTCTTTCAGCTATAAGAGGGAAGCTTCTGATCCGGTTCTGAAAGATATCAATCTGGATATCAGATCGGGAGAGACCATCGGTATCATCGGCGGCACCGGAAGCGCAAAATCCAGTCTGGTGAATCTGATCAGCAGATTGTATGATGTGACAGAGGGGAAGCTTTCGGTAGGCGGTGTGGATGTGCGGAATTACGATATGGAGAGCCTGCGGAACCAGGTGTCTGTGGTGCTCCAGAACAATGTGCTTTTTTCCGGAACAATTCTGGAGAATCTGCGCTGGGGCGACAAGGATGCCACGGAGGAAGAGTGCAGATATGCCTGTGAGATGGCTTGTGCCGACGAGTTTATTCAGAAGATGCCGGAGGGCTACAATACTTACATAGAGCAGGGCGGAACCAATGTGTCCGGAGGTCAGAAACAGCGGCTCTGTATTGCCAGGGCGCTTCTGAAGAAGCCGAAGGTACTGATTCTGGACGATTCTACCAGCGCGGTGGACACGGCAACGGATGCGAAGATCAGAAAAGCCTTTGCCGAGGCCATTCCCGGCACCACAAAGCTGATCATTGCCCAGAGAATTTCCAGTGTGGAGCATGCGGACAGAATCATCGTCATGAACGAGGGACAGATAGATGGATTCGGAACCCATGAAGAGCTGCTGGAGAACAATGAGATTTACAGAGAAGTATATGATGCCCAGATGAGCGGCAGCGGAGATTTCGACGAGTAAACAGCAACATCCCAGCCGGTGCCAGCATCATGGGTAGTGCCTGGCATTGAGAAATTGGAATAAGAGGCGGCGACTTTTTGGTGAAGTCACAAGGCGCACGAGAGGAATTTTCATGAGTGCACTTTCGAATGAAAATTCCTCTCCTGAGGTGTGCGCCGCAGGGAGTTCACCCTTTAGAGCCGTCGCGCAGCGACTTTAATTAGGAGGTATTCACATATGGCTGAAGAGAGAAACAGCAGGACAAATAGAGGTCCCGGACCGGGGCGTGGCCCGGGAGGTCCCAGAGGCCGGGGCCCCAGACCCAAGGTGGAAAACCCGGGTAAAATTTTCAAAAGGATTATGGGCTATACCCTGAAAGATTATGCCATAGGCTGGGTGGTGGTGGTGATCTGCATTTTTGCCACAGTATACTGCAGCCTTCAGGGAACCATGTTCATGCGGACCCTGATTGACGATTATATTCTGCCGCTGATCGGCAGGGAGAATCCGGAGTTCGACGCTCTGGCGGGGGCGATTACAAGAGTGGCAATATTCTATGCCCTTGGTGTGGCGGCAGCCTATACCCAGTCCAGAATTCTGATCAATATCGGGCAGGGGACACTCCGGAATATCAGAAATGACCTGTTTGAGAAGATGGAAGCCCTTCCCATCAAATATTTTGACACCCATGCCCATGGCGATATCATGTCCATCTATACCAACGATGTGGATACGCTGCGGCAGATGATCAGCCAGAGTATTCCACAGATGCTCAACAGTGTCATCACGGTGGTAAGTGTGTTTGTCTGCATGCTGGTTCTGGATATTCCCCTGACCATTGTGACGCTGCTGATGGTGGGGCTGATGCTGGTGGCCACGAAAAAGATCGGGGCCCAGAGCAGCCGCTATTTTGTGGCGCAGCAGAAGGCCCTTGGCGCCCTGAACGGTTGTGTGGAGGAGAGCATGACAGGACAGAAGGTGGTGAAGGTATTCTGTCATGAGCAGGAGAGCATGAATCAGTTTAACGAACTGAACGATCAGCTTTTTGAAAGTGCTTATCAGGCCAACCGCTTTGCCAATATTATGATGCCGGTCAATGCGCAGCTGGGCAACTTAAGCTATGTGGTCTGTGCCGTGGTGGGCGGCATTCTGACCATTACCGGCATATCCGGCCTGACCCTGGGCGGACTTGCCAGCTTTCTGAACTTTAACAAATCCTTTAACATGCCCATCAACCAGGTGAGCATGCAGTTCAACAGTATTATCATGGCGCTGGCAGGCGCGGACAGAGTGTTTAAGCTCATGGACGAGAAGCCGGAGGTGGACGAGGGCTATGTGGAGCTGGTGAACGCCGTGAGAAAGCCCGACGGGGGCCTGGCGGAGAGCAGGGAGAGAACCGGACTCTGGGCATGGAAGCATTATCACAAAGCGGATGACACCACAACCTATGTGGAACTGACAGGAGACGTGGTGTTCGATCAGGTGGATTTCGGCTACAATGACGACAAGATGATTCTCCATGACATTGTGCTCCATGCCGAACCCGGACAGAAGATTGCCTTTGTAGGTGCCACCGGCGCGGGCAAGACCACCATCACCAATCTGATCAACCGGTTCTATGATATTCAGGATGGGAAAATACGATATGACGCCATCAATGTAAACAAGATCAAGAAAGCGGATCTGCGGCGATCTCTGGGGATCGTGCTGCAGGACACCCATCTGTTCACAGGAACGGTAATGGAGAATATCCGCTATGGCAAAATGGATGCCACGGACGCGGAGGTGAAGAAGGCTGCGGTTCTGGCCAATGCACACGGCTTTATCCGGCGTCTGCCGGACGGCTATGACACCATGCTGTACGGGGATGGGGCGAATTTAAGCCAGGGACAGCGACAGCTGTTGGCCATTGCCAGAGCGGCTATCGCGGATCCTCCGGTACTGATTCTGGACGAAGCCACCAGCTCCATCGACACCAGAACGGAGAAACTGGTGCAGCAGGGGATGGATGCGCTGATGAAGGGACGCACCAATTTCGTCATTGCCCACAGACTTTCCACTGTCAAAAACAGCGACTGCATCATCGTGCTGGAGCAGGGCCGCATTATTGAGCGGGGCACCCATGATGAACTGATCGAGCAGAAGGGAAAATATTATCAGCTTTACACAGGGAACGCAGTTACGGTATAATCTCTATGAGGGCCGGGTTCTTTGCAGGGCATGGAGCCGGCCCTTTTACAGAATGAATGCTATGACGATGGAGCAAAGAGGGGAAATACCAGCGATAAGCTGAGAGAAAGAGAGGG
>CAQUWW010000018.1:15581-17801 GCA_948896875.1 uncultured Acetatifactor sp.
AGTATGATCAGAAAGGTGAAAACAGAAAACGGCTGGGTCAGAGGCATAGAGGCCGCGGACCCCAGAATTACGGCATTTAAGGGGATTCCTTTTGCAGCGCCGCCCGTGGGGGAGAACAGATGGCGGGCGCCTCAGCCGGCAGAGAACTGGGAAGGGGTCAGGGAGGCCTATCGTTTTGCTCCCATTGCGGTACAGGATACGCCCGGTCTGGGCGACGACATTTACTGCCGGGAATGGCATGTGGACCCGGAGATTGACATGGGGGAAGATTGCCTGTATCTGAACGTGTGGACAAGTGCGAAGAAGCCGGAGGAGAAGCAGCCGGTGCTGGTGTGGTTCTACGGCGGCGCTCTGCAGTGGGGGTATCCTGCGGAGATGGAATTCGACGGAGAGCGTCTGGCCCGCAGAGGCGTGGTGGTGGTGACTGTGAATTACCGGATTAACGTATTCGGGTTCCTGGCCCATCCACAGCTGACCAGAGAGCAGCCGGACGCGCCTGCCAATTTCGGAAGCCTGGACCAGCAGGCCGGCATTAAATGGGTGGTGCGCAACATTGCGGCCTTCGGCGGAGATCCGGAGAACATTACCATTGCGGGACAGTCCGCAGGCGGCGGAAGTGTCTTGAGTCAGATGGCCTGCCCCGGCAATCAGGGCCTGTTTCAGAAAGCCATGATTATGAGCGCCATGATCAGAAGCCCCTACAACACGGGAAGAATGGGCAGAGCACAGGATATGCAGTCGGCCGAGGAGAACGGCAGCAGGTTCCTGGAATTCCTGGGTGTGGACTCTCTGGAGGAGGCAAGGAAGCTGGATGCCATGTTTGTCCGTGACAAATATGCGGAATATGCG
The DNA here is from genome assembly GCA_948896875.1 of uncultured Acetatifactor sp. Lineage (GTDB taxonomy): Bacteria > Bacillota > Clostridia > Lachnospirales > Lachnospiraceae > Acetatifactor. Next base: position 16,431 of record CAQUWW010000018.1, read on the forward strand.
AAGACTTATCCCAGAATGGGTGTTGTGAACGACGGACAGTTCTGCGTGGGCGATCCCCTGCGGCTTTTTATGGAGGGAAAATGTGTGCCAGTCACCGTTATGGCAGGGAATACCGCAGACGAATTTCCCAATTTCCTCACCGCAGACTCAGAAGAGGAGCTGGCGGAAAAAGCGAGAGAATGCTTCGGGGATAAGGCGGATGCATTTCTGGCGTTCCCGGAGGCACATAAGGCGGATGACCAGGGACATTATGCGCGGATCAGCGGCATAGAGTGTACGGCGAAGAGTCTGTTCCGCTATCGGAAGGATGACGGGAAGGATTGCTATTATTATTGCTTTACGCCGGATATTCCGGGGTGGGATAACCCGGGTACCTTCCATTCTGTGGATTTGTGGTTTTTCTTTGAGACCCTGGCCAAATGCTGGCGTCCTTTTGTGGGAAGGCATTATGACCTGGCCAGACAGATGTGCAATTACTGGGCCAACTTTATCAAGACAGGAAATCCCAACGGGGAGGATGCGGACGGAACACCCATGCCCCAGTGGCTTCCCTACAATGGAGCGGAGCACTGCGCCATGAAATTCACCGCGGACGGTCCTGTGGCACAGAAGACGGAAGAGACGCCTTTTAAAGCTTTCCTCATGGAATGCATGAGAGACAGCATTTCCGCTTCCAGATGACCAGGCGTTACAGCTTTCTGCAGAAAATACTGATCCTTTTTCTGTGCGGCGTGATGATTCCAATGCTGATTCAGAATGTGGTCTATTACCGGCAGACAGAAGAGAATATTCAGAAAGAAATGCTGGAGAAAATTGACGAGGCGCTGGATGATAAAACGGAAAAGATAACCGGCGAGCTGGGAGGCATCTTGTCTCTGGCAGGCAGCTACTACAATAACGAAATGCTGTACCGGTATCTGGACCTTGAATACGGCAGGGATCTGGAATATCTGATTCAATATCAGGAAGAGCTGCGCAGACTGTTTACGGAGAGCAGTATCTATCTGTCTCAGGTGAAAAGCGCCATGGCCTATACGGATAATAATACCCTGTTCAACAGTTCCTATGTCAGGAAGATAACGGACCCGAAGGACGGGACATTGGGGGAGACACTTTCCTATCTCAATGTCCTGCCTCTGGGCACGGATGGGAATGCCCTGTTCCGGGTTGCCCATGAGGATGTGCAGTTTCAGAAGGTCTCTGACAGCCGAAGCGTCAGCGTTCTGTATGAGCTGAATCATTACAGACAGTATTCCGGATATCGGAAGCTGCTGCGGATTGACCTGAATCTGGAGCGCATGGAAGAAATTCTGCTGGAGAGCAATCTCTTTGACAACATGCTGCTCACAGACAGCAACGGGAGAGTGTTCG
>CAQUWW010000018.1:17811-39848 GCA_948896875.1 uncultured Acetatifactor sp.
CGCGGCGGCGAAACAGTACAGCAACAGAGGGGAAATGGAGAGTTTTAACGCGGAGGAGGAAGAAAAGGACGGCAAACTGGTCCTCAGCAGGAAAATTCAGGACTTTCCCGTGATGCTGTACGGAATTTATGATCCGAAAATGATTTCGGAGGAATTCAGACAGAGCAGGCGGCTTTCAGGGAGTATCACCCTGGTATGCATGCTGTTTGCTCTTGTTTGCGTGTGCGTGGTGGCGGGAAGCATCAACAGGAGGCTGCGCAAGCTGGTGGAGCAGTCGGAGGAAATCGCACAGGGCAACTTTGTCCGCACTGTGCCGGAGGAAGGAAGCCGGGATGAATTTACCATTCTGGAGAAAAGTCTGAACCACATGAGCGAGCAGCTCCAGGATTTGATTGAAAGGGAATATGAGGCACGGATTTCTCAGGCGGAGCTGGAGAAGGAGACCAACCAGGCAAAGCTGCTGGCGCTGCAGGCCCAGGTAAATCCCCACTTTATGTTCAATGCCCTGGAGAGCATCCGGCTGAAAGCCATGATCAAGGGAGAACGGGAGACCGCGGGCATGATCAAGTATATGGCGAAAATGTTCCGGAATATTCTGGACTGGCAGGATAATATCATTACAGTGAGAGAGGAAATCGGATTCCTGGATGAGTTCTTTCATATACAAAATTACCGGTTTGAGGATGAATTCTCCTATGAAATTCGTGTGGAGGAGCAGGCGCATGCATGTCTGATTCCCAAAATGACGCTGCAGCCCCTGGCGGAAAACGCCTGTGTCCATGGTGTGGAGGCGGTTTCCACAGACAGAAGGGTGCGGGTGGAGGCTTCCGTGGAAGAGGGCTGGTTGAAGCTGAAGGTGGAAGACAACGGCGGAGGCATGTCCCCGGAAAAGCTCAGGGAGCTGAAAGCGATGCTCAATGGAGAAGCGTCGGCGGGAAAAAGTGTGGGCCTTTGGAACATTTACCGACGGCTGGTTCTGTATTATCAGGAGAATTTCCGTTTCGATATTGACAGCACTCCCGGGGAAGGTACAGTCTGCACCATCCGAATTCCGGCCAAATATAGAGAGGAGTCGGTCGCACAGCGACTATAAATATACTTATGTTTCCACTTATGATTGTAGATGATGAGAAGGCGATTCGAGAGAATCTGCCGGCTCTCATTGATTTTGAATCCTATGGATTTAAGGTGTGTGCCACGGCAAAAAACGGACAGGACGCTCTGGAGAAATATACCCACTGCAGGCCGGAGGTGATATTTCTGGATGTCTGCATGCCTGTGATGGACGGACTGGCTTTTCTGGAGGCGTTGAAAAACCAGGAGGCGGACATGCCCTATGTGGTTATGCTGTCGGGATACAGTGATTTTGAGTATGCCAGAACGGCAATCCGATATGGTGTCAGGGCCTATGTCACAAAGCCGGTGGATGAGGAAGAGGTGGGTTCTATTTTGCGGGAGCTTGCCCTGTCTCTGATGGAAAAGGGAAGACTGACGAAAAAGGAGGATATCAGGGAACAGGTGCGGGCTGTGATACAGTTGTACCACAGTGGGGACGGAGACCGGACTCCCTTTGAGGGATGCCGCATGATGCACTGTGTGGTCCTGGATGACAGAGGAGCTCAGGAGGAGGCTTATGGAGAGGTGCGTGGGCTGATCGAAGAGAAACTGTACGGCGGTGAAAGTGCTTTCTGCAGGAGCCGGGGCAGTGTTCTGAGCTATCTGATGGTTCCGAAAGCTCTGGAGGAATATCAGTACAGTGTCACCCTGTTTGGAAGGCATCTTCTACATAACCTGAAGAAGACGGGAATAGAATGTGCTCTGCTGTTTGACGGGATTCTGTTCAGAGAAGGAGAGGGGAGCTTTCGGAATGATTTTGATATGCATCTGTATCAGATGATGACAGAAGTATTCTGGGGGGGTAATTCTCTGCAGGAAAATTCGGTTCCGGGAGCAGAATTACCGGACAGACGGCTGGAAGGGGAGGAAGAATATCTGGAACAGATGAAGCGGGCTTTGGCGGACCGGGACAGAAACGCTTTGAAGGAGGCGTATGACAGGCTGAGAGAAGCTGTGAGGGAGAGCAGGCTGAATCTGGTGTTCCTGCAGGAAGTCAGCTACAGAATTCATTATTTGCTGACAGACCTGCTTCCGGGAGGCGGGGCGGAGGAGCTTCACTCGGAGCCGCTGGACTGGAGAAACCAGTCCTGTTTTTGCCGTTTTGAGGACTGGAGCAGGCAGCTGTGGGAGCAGATCGACACAGCATTTTCCAATCTGGAGGGCAGAGAGGACCGGAATCATGGAATTACCGTGAAGGTCATCTCTTATGTCAGGCAGCATTTCAGAGAGACTATCACTTTAAAAGATATGGCAGAGCGCTTTTACGTCAGCTCCGCTTACCTGGGGAGAAGCTTTCAGAAAGCCACGGGGGTTCCTTTCAAGCAATATGTGAACGATCTGAGAATAGAGGAGGCCAAACGGCTGCTGCGCCAGACTGACAGGCTGATCTATGAGATTGCGGAGGAGACGGGGTTTGCGGAGAGCAAGTATTTTGTGGCAAAATTTACCGCCACGGTGGGAATGTCTCCTGTGGAATATCGAAAAATGTCGGAAAAGCAGTAGAGCAATATCTGCACAAAGAGCAATATCTGCATATGCACAGGTGCAAAAAATGGAATTATTGGGATGGTTTTGGGAATGAAACAGTATCTTCCTTTTTGTACAATTAAAGTACAAATAAAGGATTGACACCCGTGTGTGTCAAATCCTGGAGAGGAAGGTATATGAAATGAAAATGAAAAAGTTGTGTGCAATGCTGCTGGCTTCCAGTATGATACTGTCTCTTGCGGCATGCGGTTCCGGCGACGGCGGTCAGCAGTCCGGTCAGGACAGTTCCGTACAGGAGTCTTCCAGTGAACAGTCGGAAACAAAGGAAAGCCCGGCGGAATCCGGAAGTGAAGGCGGAGAAGCGGAGAATCAGGGCCCGCTGGCAGGCGTGGCTCCCATGGAGGATGCGGATGACCCCATCACCTATACGTTTTTTGTCCGTGATCCCGGCCAGGCTCCTGCGGACAACAACCCTGTGATTCAGAAGATTACAGAGCTTACGGGCGTCACCCTGAAATTTGAGTTCCTGGTGGGTGATCTGGACCAGAAGCTGGGAACCATGATTGCAGGAAGCGACTATCCCGATGTGATTTTTGCAGGAGACGCAGCTACCAAGCTGATGGATGCGGGAGCTTTTATTCCTCTGGAGGATGAGATTCCCAAATATCCCAATCTGAACGCCATGTATGGCAATGTGATGAAGTATCTGACCCAGGCGGACGGACATGTGTACAATATGGAAATCTATGGAACCTTCCAGAACGATGTGACGGAAGTGGCACCTCCCTTTGAGTGCGGTATCGGCTTCTATATTCAGAAGGCTGTGCTGGAAGAGGCGGGATATCCCGAGATCCATACTTTGGATGAGTACTTTAAGGTAATCGAAGACTATATGGAAAAGCATCCTGACATTGACGGCGTGCCCACCAGCGGATTCGAGATTCTGGGCGACGGATGGCGTAACTGGGCATTGCTGAACCCAGCACAGAACCTGTTAGGCGCAGGCAACGAGGGTGCAATCTTCGTAGATCAGCAGACCTTTGAGACCTCCTTCTATCAGATCAGCGATACGGCGCATGACTTCTACAAGAAGCTGAACGAAGAGTATCTGAAGGGTGTCATCGTACCCGAGACCCTGACACAGAGCTATGATGAGTATATTTCCAAAATTACCACCGGCGCAGTTCTTGGCTTCTATGATCAGAACTGGAATTTCGGAAGTGCGCAGAACCTGCTGAAGGCAGACGGTAAATATAACCGTACCTATGTGTGCCTGCCCATTACCAACCCCGGCGTGAAGGACGGCTATCTGGATAAGAGCAACGGAATTCCCACCGCTACCAACGGCGTAGGCATTACTATCAACTGTGAGAACCCTGAGCGTCTGATGCGTTTCTTTGACTGGCTGTGCCAGAGAGAAGTGCAGGATTACCTGCAGTGGGGCGAGGAAGGCGTTGACTGGAATTATACGGAAGACGGCGGAAAGGCTCTGACACCGGAGAGACGTGCCATCGCATATGATACCGCAAGGAATCGTGACGAGACAGGACATACTCTGTGGAACTACTGCCCGAAGTGGCAGGGTATCTACAAATCGGACAATATGCCCTGCGGCGCAGGCGAGTCCCCGGACGAATATCTGGCATCTCAGTCTGATTATGACAGGCAGTTCCTGGAGGCATATGGAATCAAGTATCCCGCGGAATTGTTCTCGGATCCCATTATACGTCCTCAGTATTATCCTGTGTGGGCTATGAACCTGGAGGATGGAAGTCCTGCGGCGGTTGCCAGCACGAAGATTACCGATGTGACCATGAAATGCTATCCCAGACTGATCCTGGCAAAGGATGAGGCAGAATACGAATCCCTGTGGGCAGATTTCCTGAAGGAATTCAATGCCATTGATCTGGATGCTTATCAGTCAGAAGTTGACAGGCAGATTGCGGAAAAGATGGCGAAGTAATTCAAGGATAATGGGAGGGAGAAAGTCCCTCCCATTGTCGATTTCAGGGAAGAGAGGGAGAGGACCGCGGGATGAGTAAATTTCAGAAAACATTGAAAAAAGCGGCAGGGCAGAAGATGCTGTATATCATGATTGTGCCCTGTATGATTTATACTTTTATTTTTTCCTATTATCCGCTGAGCGGATGGATTATGGCATTTCAGAATTACAAGCCTGCAAAAGGATACTTTGGTTCTCCTTTTGTGGGATTTGACCAGTTTATGTTCCTGTTTAAAGATGTGGAATTCTGGCGGAGTGTGCGCAACACGCTGGCCATGTCCCTGATGAATCTGATCTTCAGCTTTATCTTCGCCATTGTGTTTGCCCTGTTGCTGAACGAGATCAAGTCCCTGGGGATGAAACGTATTACGCAGACTGTGTCATACCTGCCCCATTTCTTAAGCTGGATTATCGTCTGTTCCCTGGTGTCCAACGCGCTGTCCACCAGCGACGGTATGCTGAACAATGCGCTGATGGCTCTGGGACTCATTGAGAAACCGGTTCTGTGGCTGGGTGAACAGAAGTATTTCTGGTGGGTGACTACTTTTTCCAGCGTGTGGAAAGAGACAGGGTGGAACTCCATCATTTATATTGCGGCTATCTCAGGCATCGACCAGGCTCTCTATGAGGCGGCAGAACTGGACGGCGCAGGCCGTTTCCAGAAGATGTGGCATGTGACCCTGCCCGGAATCAAGTCCACCATCGTGGTGCTGCTGATCATGAACCTTGGGTGGGTGCTGAATGCCAGCTTTGAAGTTCCCTATATTCTGGGCAACGGCCTGCTGCAGGATGTGTCCCAGACCATTGACATTTTCGTTCTGAAATATGGTATGAGCATCGGCAATTATTCCCTGGCAACGGCGGCGGGTATCTTTAAGTCCGTCATATCTCTGGGGCTTGTGTTCGGGACCAATGCAATAGCAAATAAACTGGGCGAAAACAGTCTGATGTGAGGAGGGAGAGCAGATGAGAAATTTTTGGAGTATAAGGGTTGGAAAGTTCAGACTCGGCGATATTTTTTTCCATGTAATCAACGGGATTATCATGCTGTTTGTAATTGTTATCATGCTGTATCCCTTCTGGAATACCATAGCGGTATCCTTCAATGATGCCCAGGATACCCTGAGGGGCGGTATTACATTCTGGCCCAGAGTGTTTTCCACCTACAGTTATAAGTCCGTTTTCAAGAATAAGCTGATGGGGACCGCGGCGATGAACTCCGTGCTCCGTACCGCTCTGTCCACTATACTCGGCGTGCTGGTGGGTTCTCTGATCGCCTATGTGCTGTCCCGGAAGGAGCTGGTGGGCCGGAAGGTGATTACGGTGTATTTCCTGGTGACTATGTATATCTCCGCCGGTCTGATTCCCAACTATTTCCTGATCAAGAATCTGGGAATGCTGAACAAGTTTGCGGTCTATGTGATACCAGGACTGGTAAGCGTATACAATATTATCGTAATCAAGTCCTTTATACAGTCTTTGCCGGAGAGCCTCACGGAGGCGGCCATGGTGGACGGCGCCGGACATTTCAGATGCTACTGGCAGATTGTGCTGCCCTGCTGTAAGCCCGTTCTGGCCACGGTGGCGCTCTGGTGTGCCGTGGGCGCATGGAACCAGTGGTTTGACACCTTCCTGTATGCATCGGGAGCCGACCACCTGACCACTCTGCAGTATGAGATGATGAAGCTGCTCTCTTCGGCCATGCAGTCCGGCCGTGACCTTTCCAGCATTTACGGAGAAGGCAAGCAGATGGCCAATACGGTTACTCCTACCTCCATCCGGGCGGCTGTGACCATTGTGGCATCCGTGCCCATCCTGATCGTGTATCCCTTCCTGCAGAAATATTTCGTGAAGGGCGTCACCCTTGGGGCCACTAAGGAGTAAGCGTAATGTTCAGACAGGTCCCGAACTGTTACGGGCAAGTTCCGTGTAACGGCCGGACGAACTGATGACCGTAGTCGTCCTAAGTCATCCGGGCTCCCGGAGCTCAGCCGTGGCCATAGAAGCTGCGATATTCCGACGGGGAACATTCCCGGTATTTGCGGAAGGTTCTGTTGAAGGAGGAGACATTGGCGTATCCGCAGGCAGCCGCTATGTCCGCAACAGGCACGGAGGTATCCTTCAGATAGGATTCCGCCGCCTGAATCCGCAGAAAACTCAGATAGTCATAAAAAGTCTGCCCGGTCTGCTGCTTGAAAATTCTGGTGAAATAGAATTTGGACAGAGCAGTCTGCCGGGCGGCTTCCTCCAGAGTAATGTTCTCCGAATAATGATGCTGGAGATATTCCAGCAGCCGGACAATTTTCTCAGAGGGCATTCCTGGTCTGTAATGGCTGGCGTTGCGGACAGCCGCCGCGGCTCCGCCTGTACGGTAATCGGTATATTGTGCATAAAAATTCATCAGACAGGCATAGATAAGGAGCAGCTTTGAGGGACTGGGCCCCCAGTAATGAGCGGCTGTCTGCATGATCAGGGAGATTTCCGCCTCGTATATTTCCGGACAGGTATCCGCGGTGATGAGCACAGGCGCCGACAGGAGGGCACGGGTGCGGAGAAAATCTCCAAACTGACTGAAAAAGTTCAGTTCCAGCAGAAAGATGAATCTGGAGCCTGAGGAAGGCGCCGCAATGGAATGCAGTTCTCCGGGCGGAATCAGCAGAATGTCGCCGGGCTTCAGGTGATAGGGAACATTTTGCACCGTCACAGAAAAGTCTTCTTCCAGGGGGACAATGATTTCCTGCGCATCATGCCAGTGGGTGGAAAAGGCCCCTTTCTGGGTATTGTACCAGAAACGCAGAGTGGTTTTGGGTATGTAGGGAGGAACTTCGTATTCTTCCACGGAATCGCTCCAGGTGAAGCCCGGAAATTCGTCCGGCTGTATCTGATAGGTTTGTTTCTGACTGTCGGTAAGTGTAAATAATTTTCTGGGATTCATACTGCGCTCCCTTCTTTCGGAATAAAAGGTAATAGTTCGGCAACCTGTCCGAACCGTTACAATAAGCGATGCAGAAAAACAAATGTTTTTATAAAGTGACTTGTTTTTCTGCAATATTTATTATATCATATTTTTGTAAAGACAGGCAAACAGAAACGAAGGGAAATCAGGTTCGGGTAAAAATGGCGGAAACAAGGCATGAGAGAATGCTGTTTTTTATATAAATTTTGCTACAACGATATAGCTAATTTAGCTATGCGGAGTATATGTGTAAATATACCTGCGGAGGAGCTGGATTTGTTGATTTCGCGGGAGTGATTTTCTGAATTATAATGAAATATAAACGACAAAAAGAGAGGAGAAGGAAAATGGGAGCATTTGACACAGGCGAGTACCGCAATGTATTCGCGGAAATCGGCAAGAGCGAAGAGGAGATCCGGGCAAAGATCCGGGATGCGGTGAATACTTTTTTCTACGGCAGTGAGGAAGAGCGCATCTACCATCCGGTGGGGGAGGACATGGGGTATCTGGAGGACACCGGGAACCATGACGCCAGAACGGAGGGAATGTCCTACGGCATGATGATGTGTGTCCAGTTGGACATGAAGGAAGAATTTGACCGTATCTGGAAATGGTCCAAGACCTACATGTACATGGAAGAGGGGGAAAACGAGGGATATTTTGCCTGGAGCTGCAAGGTGACAGGGGAGAAAAATGCTTACGGACCTGCACCGGACGGAGAGGAATACTATGCAATGGCACTGTTTTTCGCCTCCCACAGATGGGGAGACGGCGAGGGCATTTACGAATATTCCAGGGAAGCCCGGAATATTTTGAAGGCCTGTGTACATAAGGGAGAGAACGGCAGACCGGGAGCCGCCATGTGGAACCGGGAGAATAAGCAGATTCTGTTTGTGCCCGGCAGCCCATTCACGGATCCTTCCTATCATCTGCCACATTATTATGAGCTGTTTGCGCTCTGGGCGGACGAGGAGGACCGGGAGTTCTGGAAGGAGGCGGCCCAGGCCAGCAGGAAATATCTGGTAAAGGCATGCCATCCTGTGACAGGGTTGAATCCGGAATATTCGGAATTCGACGGAACTCCTTTGAAGAAGGAGCTGCCCTGGGGCGGAAACCGCGGTCAGTTTTACAGCGATGCCTACAGAACCGTGGCAAATATCGGCCTGGACTATGCCTGGTTCGGGAAGGACGAGGGGCATTACGGAGCGCCACTTCGGCTGATGCGTTTCCTGGGAACAGATCTGGAGGCGGCAAGGTGCGTGTTCGAACTGGACGGCACGCCGCTGGACAGAACCGTGCTGCATCCCGTTGGCCTGCTTGCAACGACGGCACAGGGAGCACTGACCGTGCCAAAGGACGACTCCACAGATCCGGAAAGCGACTGGAATGTGGCGAAACGGTGGGTGGAATGGTTCTGGAATCAGCCTCTGCGCAGAGGCGGCAGAAGGTATTATGACAACTGCCTGTACCTTTTTGCCCTGCTTTCGCTGAGCGGGAACTATCGGATTTACTAAAAAATAGCATATGGGGAACTGGAATTATATGAATAATTATATTTATATTGTGCGGGACAAGGAGATTGTCAGCAGATTTTTCCCGCCTGTGGGCAGGAATGTTCAGTTTCTTTTTATGGACAGCGAGAGACTGGCGGGCAGCGCACGTATCGTGGGCAATGTCACGGATGAGACTATGTTGAAACTGCTGGGAACGGCGGAGGGCTTCCGCAGGCTGGTGTACGGCATTGGTATATCCGTGGACAGGACAGAGGGAAAGAGCGATACAGTGGATTTTGTATTCCGGATGACGGCAAAGGAGGCCGGACAGTCCGGGACGGAGCTCAGAGTTCCTCTGTCCACAGACGGAACAGAGAAAAAAGTCTGCCTTGGGGATTATCAGTGGTCGGAGAGCGACGATAAACCCGGGATGATGGGGTTTGAATTCCCACAGGAAGGGGACCTGGCCAGAGCCACGGTGAAGCTCTATCTGCAGGAAGAATTTGAGGCTCCGGAGGAAATCCAGGAGGGGACGGCGGACCTGGAATCGGAAAGATACGCTGAAATGCTGCAAAAGTCCCTGGTGCAGACCGGAAATCCTGCCAGACTGCAGAAGGCGCTGGAAAAAGCCAGACGGGGCGAGCCTGTGACCATGGCATTTATCGGCGGTTCCATTACCGAGGGAGCAGGCGCCATTCCAAGTCATACGGGATGCTATGCTTTCAAGACCTTTCAGCGGTTCTGTGAGCTGGCCGGAAAGGGGACAGAGGAAAATATCCACTACATAAAAGCCGGGGTAGGAGGAACGCCTTCCGAGCTGGGAATGATACGGTACGAGCGGGATGTGCTTCGGGACGGCAGCGTGGAGCCGGATATTGTGGTGGTGGAATTTGCGGTGAACGATGCGGACGACGAGACAGGAGGGACCTGTTACGACTCGCTGGTGAGAAAGATACTGACCGCGGAAAACCACCCGGCCGTTATTCTGCTGTTCGCGGTATTTGACGACGACTGGAACCTTCAGGAGAGACTATCTCCCGTGGGGAAAGCCTATGACCTGCCCATGGTGAGCGTACGGGATGCAGTGGTGGAGCAGTTTTACCTGGGTCCGGGTCTGGGGAAGGTGATCAGCAAGAATCAGTTTTTTGCAGACTGCTATCATCCCACAAGTCTGGGTCATACGGTGATGGCAGACTGCATCGATTATATGCTGCGGGAAGTTGACAGACTGCCCATGCAGGAGGATACCCTGCGGCCGGAGGAGATTACCCCTCCTCTGGGCGGAGACTTTGAGCGGGTGAAACTGTTCGACAGAGAAAAAGAGGCGGAAGGGATTTCCGTGAACTGCGGAAGCTTTTGTCACAGGGACGAGGAATTGCAGTTTGTGCCGCTGGACAGGGATGTGACCTGGACAAAGCTGTTTCCTTTTAACTGGATGCACAGAGCCGGGGCGGAAGGCGGCGGGGAGCCTTTTGCAATGGACATTATCTGCAGCGCGCTGGTCCTGATTTATAAGGATACCCCCAACGCAGCCGCCGGCCGGGCGGAAGTCCGGGTGGACGGAGAGAAGGTACTTACGGCGGATTCTCATGCCAACAACTGGAACCACTGCCATCCGATGATCTGCTTCCGCGGCAGAGAGTGCAGGCAATACCACGTGGAAATATCCATGGAACCGGGAAGCGAGGAGAAAGAATTTACCATCCTGGGCTTTGGGTATGTGAGATGAGAGAGCATTGCGGAACTAAAAACAGTACATGCCCGAACAGCCCCCCAGAGAAATTACGGACGCTAAAGGCGGCCGGAAGTTCTCTGCGGAAAAAGGGGCTGCTCGGGCATGTACGGAACTATAATAAGGAGGACGAAAGGAATGAAGAAACAGGCATTTAACCCCTATCTGCCGTCCTGGGAGTACATACCGGACGGTGAACCCCATGTCTATGGAGACAGAGTGTACGTTTATGGATCTCATGATTTTTACAACGGATATGTCTTCTGTATGGGAGACTATGTATGCTGGTCCGCGCCCCTGGACAACCTGGCGGACTGGCGCTATGAGGGCGTAATTTACCCCAGAAACGAGGACCCGCTGAACAAGGAAGGCAAGGCATGTCTCTATGCGCCGGATGTGACCCAGGGGCCGGACGGAAGATACTACCTTTACTATGTGCTGGATAAGCAGCATATCGTTTCCGTGGCCGTATGTGATACCCCTGCGGGGAGATATGAATTTTACGGTTATGTTCATTATCCGGACGGCACCTATCTGGGAGATAAGGAGGGAGACGAGCCCCAGTTCGACCCGGCTGTTCTGACGGAAGGAAACGTGACCTATCTTTACACCGGCTTCTGCGGCAGATGGGACAAGGATCGTTCCGGCGCCATGGCAGTGGTGTTGGATGCGGATATGCTGACAGTTCTGGAAGCGCCGCTCTGCGTGGTACCGGGATATCCCCATAGTGCAGGAAGCGGATATGAGGGACATTCCTTCTTCGAAGCACCGTCCATCCGGAAGATCGGGGACACCTATTATTTTGTCTATTCTTCCGAAGTGATGCATGAGCTGTGCTATGCCACCAGCAAAAAGCCCAGAGAGGGATTTGTCTACAGAGGCGTTCTTGTGAGCAACTGCGACCTGCATATTGACAGTGACAAGCCGGCGGATATGCCAATGGCTTACGGTGCGAACAACCACGGCGGCCTGGTGGAAATGAACGGCGAGTGGTACATTTTCTATCATCGTCATACAAACGGCACCTGGTACAGCAGACAGGGCTGTGTGGAGAAGCTGACGCTGGCGGAGGACGGAAGCTTTGCCCAGGTGGAACTGACCTCCTGCGGCTTAAACGGTGGTCCGCTGGCAGGAAAGGGCGAGTACCCTGCCTATATCGCATGCAGACTCTTTACGGACGAACCAACGGCGCATGTGGGCGGCGACAAACAGCCCAGAGTGATGCAGGACGGCAGGGACGGCGACGAGGAGCCGGGCTACATCGGAAATATCATGAATTCGGCCACCGCAGGGTTCAAGTATTTTGACATGCAGGGTGTGACGAAGATTCGTATTACGGTGCGCGGATATGCCAATGGAAACTTTGAGGTTCGGACCAAATGGGACGGCGAGATTCTGGCGGAGATTCCGGTGGTGTACACCAATGTGTGGGAGACCTATGAGGCGGAGATCGAAATGCCGGACGGCGTGCAGGCGCTGTACCTGACCTACCGCGGCCAGGGCAAGGCGGCTCTTCTGTCCTTTGAACTGGTGTAGGGCTGGAGGAGATAAATTATGGCACTTATTGACATAAAGTATTTTTCAGACTGCCTGAAAAGGCAGACATCGGTAAAAGTGATTCTGCCAAATGACGGCATACCTGCGGGCAACCCTCACTATGATCGCCCCATGAAGACGCTGTATTTGCTTCACGGCTACACGGGAATCGGCGAAGACTGGATCTGGAACAGCTCCATTGTGGAATACGCGGGACGCTATAATCTCTGTGTTGTGCTTCCCAACGGAGAGAACAGCTTTTTCCTGGACGGTGTGGAGACGGGGCGCAGGTACGCTTCCTTCGTTGGAAAGGAGCTTCCGGCCTATCTGCAGAAGACCTTTGGGCTGTCTGCGGCACCGGAGGATAATTTCACCGGCGGACTGTCTATGGGCGGTTTCGGGGCGCTTCATACCGCACTGGCTTTTCCGGAGAATTTCGGTAAGGCAGTGGGGCTGTCCTCCGCGCTGATATCCTATAGAATTGCGGAGATGAAACCTGGAATGAACAACGCGGCGGCCAATTACGAGTACTATCGCCTGATGTTCGGCGATCCGGATACGTTCAATGAGAGCGACAACAATCCGGAGGAGCTGGTGCGGCGGATTCAGAAGGCAGGCGGGAAAGTGCCCGGAATCTATATGGCCTGCGGCACGGAGGATTTTCTGTTGAGTTCGAATCGAACCTTCGCGGATTTCCTGCGGGAGAGAAATGTGGACCTTATCTATCATGAGAGCACCGGGATTCATGACTTCCGATTCTGGAATCAATATCTGGAACCGGCCATCCGGTGGCTGGTGACGGGCTCGGAGGAGACTTAAATGCAAAGTGTAAGAATTTATGAAATGCCGGCCTGTAAAATGGTTTCGTCGGGAACAGGTATGTTCGGAGAGGAAAACTTCAATAAATTTGAAGCATGGTTTTCTTCGCAGAAACGTAGTTTGTTTCCGAAAGATTTCCTGTATTGGGCGGGAGAGGGCTTTGTCTGGCTGTATATGTTTGAAGATGGCATGGTGGTTCCACCGGAATTTGAAATAATAGATTTCCAGGGCGGCCTTTATGCTGTCGCAACCGACATAGATCAAAAAACAGATAAGGAGCTTATGAATGCAGAGCTGAATCAGTTTTTAAGTGAAAACGGGTTTGAACGTGATACAACACGTTCGGAACTGGGAAATGTAATTACGTCACCCCTTGCGCGGGAAATTATGGGATACGAGCAGATGGACTATTATACTCCAATAAAAGCAAAGAAATGATTGTAGATTACATTTTTACGAGAAGGAAATAAAAATAGAAAAGAGGAGAGACGAAGATGGAATATATTTATGAAATGCCTGAGGAAATGTTAGTGGAAAATGAGCAGCACGGCGAGGTCAGAAGATTTGAGTATGACACAGAGACTTACGATAAGGATAACAGCCGTCCCATGCACAAAGGCGCCTGGGTATACCTGCCCTATGGCTACAGCGAGGCACAGAAGTACAATGTCCTGTATCTTCTGCACGGCGGCGGTGTAAATGAGGACTGGTGGTTTAAGACCTTTCCGGATACGGTGACCATACTGGACAATATGATTGCAAAGAAAGTCTGTGAGCCCTGTATCATTGTGACGCCTACTTATTATCGGGGAGACGAATCAGACAAAGGTACGGATATCACGGAGCAGTTTCAGTATGAACTGCGCAAAGACCTGATTCCCGCTGTGGAAAGCACCTTTTCCACCTGGACGAATGGCGATGTGTCGGAAGAGAATCTGATTAAGACCAGGAATCACAGGGCGTTTGCAGGCCTTTCCCTGGGCTCTATGACCACTTATCGGGCGGCTTTCTACACCAATTTTGAGCTGTTTGCCTGGTTCGGACCCTTTTCCGGCTGCTGCGGCCCTCAGGGCGAGCGTGATCCGGAGGTGGAGCGCATCCGCAGAACTCTGGCAGAGGAGGAGAAGAAGGGCTATAAGCTGGGATATCTGTTCTGCTGCAACGGGGACAAGGACATTGCTTATGAAGAGCACAAGGAGATTATGGACAAGGTGGTGCTGGATTGCCCTCAGCTGGTCCGCGGAGAGAATTACGACTTTTATACCATTCCCGGCGGCGTTCATGACATGAAGGCATGGCAGCTTCATCTTTACCATGCGCTGCAGATTTTCTTTCAATAATGGGGTTAACTGAAAGTGAATTTCCAGATATTATAAGAGTTGAAACAGTTTAACAGTTCAGTGTCCTGTCTGAACTGTTATAAAGCAATACATTTGTAGCTGAAAATGGAACATATAGTAACGAATGGAAGAGTGCCTGCCGCAATAAAAGCCAAAAAAGTTTGTTGCGGCAGCTTCTTATGCACAGGTTCGTACATGGAAGTTTGCTATTGCGGCAGAGTGTGGGCCGCGCGGCGAGCAGGGAGAAGATTTTCCCTGCCCGATTTGCAGGAAATTCCATTATAAAATTCCACAAAAGGAGAAAGCAGATATGGTCGTCTATCAGAGAGAAAAAGCAAAGCTTCTGGTCTATACGAGAAAGGTATCCCACAGAGATTACCCGGACGGTCTGGCCCGCAGTGTTCACCTGGCCATAAGCAGGGACGGGGAGCATTGGCAGGCAATGCACGGCAATTATGGAATTTTGTTCGCGGAGGCAGAGCTTTCCGGGGAAGATACGATTGTGCCAAAATGTGTGGCAAATCCCAGGGTGTTCCGCCTGGCGGAGGGAGAGTATGACATCCTGACGGACCGGGTAGACGAAGGAGAGTACGGCATCCTGGCAGATCGGGTAAATGAGGATGGGAGTCCGGAGTCCGACTGCGGAAGGGCCTTATTCTGGAAAACACGGGATTTCAGAACCTTTGAAAAAGGCGTACTGTTGGAGAAAAGAGGCCCCGAATGGGAGAGGCTGCAGAAGACGGCACAGGAGACCGTGCCGGTGCAGTGCATTGTGGAGGGTGAGTCTTTAGAGAGCTCATCCATGGAAATAGAGCCGTCAATGTGCGACCGGGTCGTACAGCGCTGGTCGCAGATTCATCACGTGGAGACCAGAGTGCCGGCCACAGTCTGTGCTTCCGGGCAGGAGGATGTGCGTGCCGTGAAAGCGGAAGCGGTCTATTCCGACGGTTCCGTGGCATTGAAGCGGGTAGCGTGGAATATGGACGAAATAGATTTCTGTAAACCCGGCACCTATAGGGTGACAGGAACGGTCTGTAGCAGATATTTTACTTTTCCGCTGGCAAAGGGGTATGGGGACCCTGTGATTTTTCCCTGGGAGGGGAAATGGTATTTCCTGGGCACAAGCGACAACCGGCATGATATCGGCATCTATGTGCGGGAGGCGGAGAGCGTGGAGGCACTTTTTGCGGAAGGCACGCAGGAGCATCTGATTCTGGATGTGGATGAGGAAAAAGACTTTATACAGACCTTCTGGGCGCCGGAATTCCATATCATCGGCGGGAGGCTGTATATCCTGTTCGCAGTGGGCGGAAAGGTATGGGGGCCTCAGTGCTGGCTGATGCGTCTGAAAGAAGGCGGGCGGATTGTGGCCGCGGAAAGCTGGGAGGAGCCGGTTCAGGTGGTACGTGCAGATGGAAGCCCTCTGGGGGCGGACGGGATTACCCTGGACATGACCTATCTGAAGGCGGGCAAGCGTTCCTACATGGTCTGGTCCTACCGCAGGCATATCGGAACGCCGAAGGACACCGGGTCCATGCTTTATATCGCGGAGGCAAAGGAAGAAGAACCCTGGCGGCTGGCCGGGGAGCCGGTACTGCTTTCCCGTCCCCTTTTCGGCTGGGAAAATGTCAGCGGAACCATCAATAACGAGGGCCCTCACAGTTTTGTAAAGGACGGAAAGGTATATCTGACTTATTCGGGAGGAGCGGCCAACAGCTATACCTATGCGCTGGGACTTCTGACGGCAAAGGAAGGGGCTGACCTGACCGATACGGGCGTATGGGAAAAAAGTGCTGTTCCTGTGCTTTCCTTTTATTCTGTAAAAGGAGAATATGGGCCGGGGCACAATTCCTTTTTCGTGGACAACGATGGCAGTCTGATGATTGCCTATCATGGGGAGACGTCTCTGGAATCAAGGCTGCGCTGCGACGGCATCCGGCGGGTGCATTTTGATATGGAAGGAGAGCCTGTCTTCGACTTGTCGGCGGAGAGGGACCTGAATCCTGAGCTGCGAGAGGTTTCCATGCAGGTGATTGTGGGGTAGTAACGTGGGGTGAAAGTTACTGTTTACAGGTGGTTCCGCAAAGGTGTTTTTATGCGTTTTCTGCATAAGAAACCCAAAGCAACCGAAGCGGTTGCTTGACAGCTTGCGCCATAATGAACTCTTTTGCTCATTGTGTGTGCATTATGTTACAGTTTACGGCAAGGCCGTGAACTGTAACGGGTGAAAGAGTAGTCAAAGGAATTTCAGGGAAAATGATTGTCATATGGGTGATAACAGGATATAATAATTCTATTCGGGGCGGATGAAAATCCCCACAGTCATTTTGAGAGGACGGACAGGCTGATATGCTGAAAATATGGTATTATGGCGGAACAGAATATATGACGGATGCGCCTTCTTATTTTGACAATGTGTATGAAGATGAATGGATAGAGGACGAATTTGTCAAAGAAATGATTCAGGATGTAGACCACTCAACTGTGGTGAGCGCCCATGTGATTGAAAGCCCTGTGTTTGGAGCAATTACACCGAAGGATCTGTCAGGGGGTGTAAAAGTACTGATTCTGATGTTGAAGGATGATTCTTTCATCTATAATCTGTCCAACTGCGGGAATAACTGTGCGAAGTGGGTCCTGAAGATTGCGGAGAAAAAGGACCTGACAGTATATCTTCAACATATCATACGATTTGAGGGAGAGTTTGAAATTACAATCATGAATTCTGGAAAAATTGTACGCAATCCGGCCGAGTATGTGAGGGAGCTGTTGAAGGTAGAGGGGCTGTTGTGATTCAGTCAAAAGATCTGGAGAAGATATTTGCGGCCACATCCGATTATGTTGAAGCAAAAGAATATGAAAGCTGGGAGAGATATTTTACGCACCTGCTGACTTCAATGACAAGAGATACTCCAAATGCGTATTCGAAAAGTACACTAAATAAATTTTATATAACGGATAAAAGTATTCGGAAGATGGAAGAGCTTTTTCCGGTATCAATCAGAGATCGTTTAGAATGAGGGTTTTGACCACAGCAGAATAAGGAACTCAGTTCCTGACCAAAAGATAAAAAAGTAATAGAAAAACCAGTCCCGGAACTGGAAATGGAGGTATCAGATGAGAGACAGAGAAAAAGCAAGAAAACGGGCCCACGAGCTGGTCGGCAAGATGACGCTGGAGGAGAAAGCCTCCCAGCTGCGGTTCGACGCGCCTGCGATTCCCAGGCTGGGCGTACCTGCCTACAACTGGTGGAACGAGGCGCTGCACGGTGTGGCAAGAGCCGGTGTGGCAACCAGCTTTCCCCAGGCAATCGGGATGGCGGCCGCTTTCGATGCGCCTATGATGGAAGAAGTGGGAGAGACCATTGCGGTGGAGGGCCGGGCGAAATACAACGCCTACAAAGAGGAAGGTGACCGGGATATTTATAAAGGACTGACCTTCTGGTCCCCCAATGTGAACATTTTCAGAGACCCCAGGTGGGGAAGAGGCCATGAGACTTACGGTGAGGATCCCTATCTCACAGGAGAGCTGGGCAAGGCTTTTGTGGAGGGACTGCAGGGAGACGGCGAGTATCTGCATGCGGCGGCCTGCGCAAAGCATTTCGCGGTGCATTCCGGGCCGGAAGGCCTGCGCCACCAGTTTGATGCCAAAGCGTCTAAGAAGGATATGTGGGAAACCTATCTTCCTGCTTTTGAAAAGCTGGTAAAAGAAGCCGAAGTGGAAGCGGTGATGGGCGCCTATAACAGAACCAACGGGGAGCCCTGCTGTGGCAGCAAGACGCTGATGCAGGAGATTCTGAGAGGAAAATGGGGATTTGAAGGGCACTATGTGTCGGACTGCTGGGCAATCCGGGATTTCCATGAGCATCACATGGTTACCGATACGGCGGAGGAGTCTGCGGCCATGGCATTGAAAGCAGGCTGTGACGTGAACTGCGGCAATACATATCTGCACATGATGAAGGCTTATCAGGACGGCCTTGTGACAGAGGAAGAGATCACCCAGGCGGCAGAGAGACTGTTTACCACCCGTTTCCTGCTGGGGCTGTTCGATGAGACGGAATATGATAAGACCGGTTTCGATAAAATCGAATGCAGAGAACATCTTAAGCTGGCAGACAGAGCCGCAGCAGAAGGCATTGTATTGTTGAAGAACAACGGTGTTCTGCCTCTGAATAAGGAAAATCTGAAGGCAGTGGGTGTCATCGGCCCCAATGCAAACAGCCGGGCGGCGCTGATCGGCAATTATCACGGGACCTCTTCCCGGTATATCACCATCCTGGAAGGCATTCAGGATGCACTGCCGGAGGACACAAGGGTGTACTATTCGGAAGGCTGTCATTTGTATCTTGAGAAAGTGGAAGGCCTGGGCCAGAGACAGGATCGGATCTCAGAGGCAGTGGGCGTGGCGAAGAACAGCGATGTTGTGGTCCTGTGCGTGGGACTTGACGAGACGCTGGAAGGAGAAGAAGGAGATACGGGCAACAGCTATGCTTCCGGAGACAAGACAGACCTTCTGCTGCCCCAGTCCCAGAGAGAATTGATAGAGGCAGTTATGAAGGTGGGCAAGCCTGTTGTCGTGTTGAATATGACCGGCAGCGCCATGGACCTGCGCTATGTGCAGGAGCATGCGGACGCCGTGGTTCAGGTGTGGTACCCGGGCGCCAGAGGCGGACGCACGGTGGCGCAGATTCTGTTCGGGGAGATTTCTCCTTCCGGAAAACTACCGGTGACCTTTTACAAGGATACGGAGGAGCTGCCTGATTTTGAAGACTATTCCATGAAGGGCAGAACCTACCGGTATCTGGAAGGAAAGCCGCTGTATCCTTTTGGTTACGGCCTGACTTATGGCGACGTGACAGTGGACTCCGTGAGCTGTGCGGGGAATATATGGACGGCAGGTGCGGAAGGCACAATGGAATGGAATCCACAGGAAGAATTGACTGTGAAAGTCAAACTCACCAATAAGAGCCGGACCGCCACTGGAGAAGTGGTGCAGATTTATGTGAAAGATCTGGAGTCTGCAAATGCCACACCCAACGGAAAGCTCTGCGCATTTACCCGCGTCTTTTTAAATGGCGGAGAGACGAAAGAGGTGGAGCTGAAAATTGGAACGGAAGCTTTTACCGTGGTCAATGAAGAAGGGGAAAGACTGGTGGAGGGAGGCCGCTTCCTGTTCAGCGCAGGCCTGGGCCAGCCGGATGAGAGGACCAGAGAGCTGACGGGGAAGGAATGTGTCGGGTTCACTGTGGTGAGAAAATAGGCGGCGGCTGTGGAATGATTCAGACAAAAGAAAGATGTTGCTTTAGTGATGTGTGTTAAAAGAGAGCGCTCAGGCGCTCTCTTTTCCTGTTGAGCCAGAGCCTCAAATATGCTCTGACATGGGGATAGTGTGAAAAAAATTTTTTCTCAAATGAACTTGCTCGATTTGCGAATGTTGTGCCTGCGGCCCCAATATCGCAGGTTACGGAAAGGTATGGGGATTAGTATGATATGACAGGAAAAAGTTTCGAAACAGGTGTCAGATTTTTCCCTCAAAGTTGTGTATATAGGTGAAAGGAGGAGTTGTATGGAGGATAAGGGTATAATACAGCTGTATTGGGATAGAAACGACCAGGCCATTAAGATTACGGCTGACCAATACGGTTACTACTGCAAAAGGATTGCCCAGAATATTTTGAACAACGAAGAGGATGCGGAAGAATGTGTCAATGATACTTATTTAAACGCATGGAACGCCATGCCGACTCACTGGCCGGAACAGCTGGCGACATTTCTTGGCAAAATCACACGGAACTTAGCTTTTAACAGATACAAATATAATCACACCCAAAAACGGGGCGGCGGAGAAATAACACTTGTCTTAGGAGAATTGACCGACTGTGTATCAGATAAGGATGATGTAGAACAGATTATTGATCGTCAGGAATTGGAAAAGGCAATCAATTTATTTGTAAGAAGTCTTTCGACAGATAAGAGAAATATATTTGTACGCCGTTATTGGTACGCGGATTCCGTCACAAAAATTGCAAATGACAATGGAATGTTGCAGGGGAGCGTATCAAAGGCACTGGAACGGATGCGAAAACAGTTAAAAGTGTATTTAACAGAAAGGGGCTTTGAACTATGAGAAAAGAAGATTTCTTTGAAGTCCTGGGAGAGCTTGACGATGATATTGTGAAGGGGGCTGAAACAATTATGAAGAAGAAAATGAATTGGAAGATATGGGGGACAATGGCAGCCTGTCTTACGCTTGTTTTTTCTATTGGAGCATTATTTATTAACACGCGGAAAGAAAAGGATATGGTTATAGAATCCGGCACAACGGATGTGGCGCCTATGGTTTATGTGAACGACACACTTTATAAACAGTCCAGTGACCAGCAGGGCTATCCTGAATTAAGGGATGATTTTGTTTATCTCGGAAAGATTTTGAGTGATATCACGAACAGCCAGAGTGGTGACACGGACGGAGTGCCAAAAGAAAATTTTCAGGCAAACCATCCCATCGTTGGCTGTGAAGTATATCAGTATGGCGAAAATATCGTTATAAAAATCAACAATGCCTACTGGCTTTACATGAAATACGGCGAACCTGAAGTAAACTGGAATGACCTTCTGGAGACAGAAAAAGAACAGTCAGATCCATCTTATAAGAAATAACACAAGATGTTTTACTGTATATATTATATCAAAAAAGCAGGCGAATTACAAGTCTTGTAATAAGACTTTTCTCCGGGATATAATCATGCTAAACCGTTCTGTACATTTTGCCAAAAGGAAAGAAAAGGATAAACACAAATCCGCAGGTAGGTTTGAAGATTTTAAAAGTAGAAACAGGACGCCGAAGGGAGCATGGGGATGGAAAAAAGCGATTTTCAGAAGGAAGTGGATTATTTCAACGGAGTGGAAGACATGATCCGGAGCAGGCTGGAGAAGCTGCGGGGGAACAAAGGTCCGTTACGGGAAAGGGTCCTGCAGGAGCGGAAAGAGATGTGGGCTGACAATCGGCATCTGATCCGCGATTTTGACGATGTCATCTTTCTGAACACCCAGGAAACCATAGTGAGCCTGGCGGAGGAGCAGCTGGAACAGAATGCCCTGGAGATACAGCGAATGACGAAAATGGAGAAATCCCCCTATTTCGGCCGGGTGGACTTTACAGACAGTGAGACGGGAGAAAAGGATACCATCTACATTGGAATCTACAGCCTGGTGAAGGAGGATTCCCAGGAGATCGTTGTGGTTGACTGGAGGGCGCCCATTGCTTCCATGTTCTATCAGTTTGACTCCGGACCGGCCTGGTACCAGGTGCATGATTACAGAAATGAAGTGGAGATTACGGGAAAAAGGCAGTATAGAATAGAGGAGGGGCATTTCCTTTCCGTGTATGATACGAATTCCTCCATGTATGACGACATTCTGGGGGAGGTTCTGTCGAAGCATGCGGATCACAGCCTGAAGGTCATCATCGGCAGCATCCAGAAGGAGCAGAATCTGGCAATCCGGTGTGACACAAAGCGCTCCTGCCTGATTTACGGCCTGGCGGGCAGCGG
>CAQUWW010000019.1:0-15743 GCA_948896875.1 uncultured Acetatifactor sp.
TCACCGGGGACAGTCGATTGTAGCTATAGTCTGCTTCTGAACTCCACAGATTTTTTCCATTCCAGATATTCCATCCAGCCAGCGGAAATGTCAACTGCCCGGCTCCTTTTACGGAAAAACGATTTCTTTCCAGAGAAGCGTCCAATCTTGTCATCTTCCAGACCACATACTTATCCCTGTACATTACCGCCATTCGTTGTCTCGTTTTTTCCTCCAGAGACATCCCGTCGGAAGCTTCCACTCTGCTTCCCCAAAGCGCCATTGCCCCCATGTCCTGTTCCAGCAGGCATCTGTCATACTGAAACAATAACAGATAGACAACAAACAAAATTACACTGATTGTGATAGAAAATACCAGTGCCGCTTCCACTGTAAAATAGGCATTTTCCCCTTTCATTCGCCTCTCCTCCCCCTTCACATTGCCATGCGGCTTTCTCTGTATATCTGCTTCATCTTCTGGCAGAATCTCTAAATCTCTTCCATCAAAATCACTATCATCCAGGCTCCTGCCAAAAATGGCAGATATGGAATTTTTGTATTACGTCCAACCTTTCGAAAGACCAACAGTATCATAGAAAAAACAGAGCCGAGAAATAAGCTCAGGCCTGTAAGCAGGAGGCTTTTCCCTCCTCCAAGCAACAGTCCGAGGCAAATCAGCACAATACCGTCTCCATATCCTGCCTGCTTTGTGATAAAGGCAACTATCAAGAGTCCAATGCCCGGCAGCATTCCTTTGATCATGTCCACATATTCTCTTCCGCCCTCCATACATTGGAAGACCGAAACCCCCAACGAAAATATCCCTCCTGTCACAAGCAGCCACAAAGGTACCCTTCGACTCTTTACATCCATTATGCTTCCTGTAAAGAGCCAGATTGTCATCCATAAAGTCTCCCACATAAGCTCCTCCAAACCTGTCCCTTTTCGTTTCTCAACTGTTGGTGAGACACAGTCCTCTATCCGTGTTGTCCTAATGTCCGCAGCGGCTGCAGGCGCGATATCCCTGCGCCGTTGCGTCTTCAAGCCGCAGCGTGTATATTGTCCGCTTTAAGCCGGAACATTCTCTTTCATAATGATAGCGATTTCCCTCGTCCGTGATATAGAAAACGCCTGGCTGACTTGCACCGGTACATTTTTCACAGGGATAGTATTTCCCTCCATACTGATTTCTCGCATCATTCACTCCGGCCGCGGAAATCGTTCGGACAGAAAGCTGCAGGTGGGTACACCCTCTGGTCAGATGATATACGGTACCACTCTCTGTGATGTAAACAATCTGTGTCTCCTCCGTTTCACCGGATAAAGCATAGCCATTCCAGATATGTGCATAATATCGATTCATCATCCGAAAAGGAGAAAAACCTATCATCCTGCTCCAGGGGGATACGGAATAAGTGACTATAATATCAATTTCATCTTCCGATCCACAGATTGTACTTTCCCAGAATTGCAGACCACTGGCTCCATCGGTCAGCGGCGAATGATTCAGGTATTCTTCCCCGGCCGATTTTTTAACCTGCGCTTTTACATAAGTGGATGCGAATGTTGCCCCTGTCAGCTCCTGCCACCAGTTGTCTTCCCCGGCTTTGCCCTCGGGCATTTCTCCGGTACTCATCGCATACCCATATACAGATAATTTACTTCCGATCTGCCATAAAGCAAGCTGGAGATTCCCATGGAGCCTGATCATCTCGATCGCACATCCCAGATTCAGGAAAAAGAAGAGAAACATGGGCAGCAAAACAGAAGCTTCCACAGTCATACTTGCATTGACTTTTCTCGAAAGAGAAGTGAGCAGTGATATCCTCTCCATGAAGTATGAAATGATGTGTGGATAACCTCTATGGTTACCCTGGACTGACTCAGGATTCCGGGCCGAATCCTGAATAGGAAGGTTTCTTTGATATGTCGGAGAAGGATTTTGATTCTTAGTTGACAGTTTCCAGTACTTCTGAATACTCCATGAAGAAGACATCGCTGCTCACCTCGCTTTTTATGTCAGTTATAGCTTACTTTTCTGGTAATTTCATAATGATACCCATGAGGACTGCCGATGCGAATACAGGCTTCCACAGTCTCATAACAGCCATCCAGTCTAAATTGTGCATTGCCCGGTGTCATCCTGATATCAGCTTCCACCATATTCATGGCTCGCGCGGTTATGGTATCCACATCCGTCATCATCATAAACATCCGAAGATAATCTATATAACTCAGCCCCTCCCCTTCCCGGGTTGCCTCCTGCAGGTTCCCTCCCAACGCTGTTGAAAGACTGCAATGCCAGCTGCTGTCATTTTTCATAAGCGGAATCCTGCCTCCTGCCAGAAGAGATTTGACATCATAAATACTCTCCGCATAGGCCCAGGCCAGAAGAATTGCTGCCTCCAAAAGTACAGTCAACTCCGGCAATGCAATTAAAGTGCACACAGAAGCGGCAATTGCACTTATCTCTGCCCGCTTTCCTCCGTTGCTCCACAGGTAGGCGGCATTTGCTGCTTCCCTGATCATGCAGAGACGATTTGCAACACTTTTCAGATTATCCACATCGTTGCTGTTCCCTGCGATCAGATATTCTATCTGGTAGCGCAATGCATCCTCTTCATACTCCTCCCCGTAATGTCCCATATATCGCAGCATATACTCCTGGAACAGAAATCTATCCGCAAGATCCGCTCCTGCTTCAACCACTATATTTCCCTGGTTGATCTGGCCCTGCTCCATTCTTTCCAATATCAGTGAATCCGTGTAGATGGCATTGGAGGAAATACTTTCTTCCTCCCCTATCACCAATTTCAAAATTCCCAGGCCCTTTTGCGCTTCCAGAACATCCGTAGGATTATCCACTTCCAGCGTTGTCCATTCGTCCTCTTTTATCTCAATCTCCATACCGTCATATTCCTCAATTTCTGCGTCAAGTCTCTGTTTTTCAGCCTCTTCCTTTCCGCTTTCAAGACCGTTTACTTCCATTGTCTGCATCCAGCCCTGCAGCTCGTCCAAAAGTTCCAGCCCCACATCCGCCCGGACAGCGTCTATTGCACACTTACGGAAAACGCTTCCTCCGGAATCGGACAGTATTGACACTTTTGTCAGTTCTGCCTGCTCCAGATTCAGCGCAAGAAAATCTCCGTACAGATATCCTGAGAGAAGGACATCTCCATAATCCAGATTTTTCTTCAGATATTTCCGCAGGTGCGCCTCGGTATTGGTTTTACTGCACAGGGCAGTGCCGTAGGATGCATCGATGGCAAACAGATTATACTGCTTCATCAGTTCCCGATGATATTCGGCCAATATACTCTGCAAACCGATATCCGTAACACATTCCGCCTCCATCCTGGCCCCGTTTCGGCGCACACCGTCCAGCAGTACCAAAAACAAGGATAATAGAATGGCTATGCACAAAGTGACGCATACGGTTAAATACGCATTGCTCTTCTGACTCTTCATTTCAGCTCCCATCTGTATCCTTCAATGCATGTCTCCGCCGCTATACTGTCTGTGACTGCGACGAAATCTTTTCAAACAGCTTATCGACAATGTCCGTAATCTGCTTCTTGAAAATAAGAACCAGACCTACCAGCACCACAATGATTAGAATTACCTCCACTGTTCCCATTCCTTCCTCCTCTGTCATCAGCTGCCTCAAACCTTTTAATTCTTTCATAGTTTCCTCTCTTTCTACCGCCTGCGGCGGCGGGCATATTTATTCCCATCTGTATAGTAGAATGCTTCTCTCCCTACAGGTTCGAAAGCGCGGGGATCATAATGATCACCATTACTACTGCCAGCATAAGAACCATCGGCACCAGAAGCTTTGTTCCCGCTTCCTCTCCCAGTTTTTTGCTCTGCTGTAATCGCTCCTCCGCGGCCTTGTCCGCCTCCTCGCGTAATCTCTCCAGCAGCGTGCTGTTCCCCTTTTTCAGATTCTGAGTGAGCAAAGTACTCAGTCTGATATATTCCTGTAATTCTGTTCTTTTTCCAAAATGTTCATAAGAAGCTCCCTCTGAGACACCCGACTTTAATTCCCGGCAGGTATAAAGCATCTCTTCGTAGGCCGCATGCTGCCTGCCGCCGTTATGACAATCCGCCTCATAATCTCCGGCTATCTTCTGGAATGCGCCCCTGATCGTCATACCGGCTCCCACGAACAAAGCCAGTTTATGTACGATCTCAGGATACTCCCGGCTCAATCCTTTTTTTCGGCTCTCCAACTTCTGGTGCAGATCTCTGTCAGAAGCCCAATACACAAGAAACGCTATCAGGATGGAGGTCATCCACAAAAGCAGACTGTTATCCTCCACCACCTGGCTCCAGCGGATGCTTTCTCCGCGCCATTCCAGCGGAAGCTTCCATGCTTCCTCCTCCATATAAGCCGCCTGGGACTGCTCCAGCAATTCTCCCATCTCCTGATAAAGTAATTCCTCCTCTGTAAGTCTGGGCGGTACCAACGTTACTGAGATTTCTTTTGTCATACTGTGTTCCCCATAACTTAACTGCAAAATGAGGAGCACCTTCTCTTCCTTTTCCACCTCATTCACCTGACCATCATCGCTCAGAATCCCCGGGCTACTGCTTTCCCACTTTACATCTATGGGAGAATCCCCGTAATGCTGTGTCAAATTCAAGTCATGAACAACCTCTTCCAAACTCTCATTTTTTCCCAATATGTATTCCGGCAGCTGATTCAGCAAATCAGTGAAGAGCGTATTTATCTCCTCCCCGGACAACAGGATCGGATCCACTTCCACCTGAAAATTTAACCTCTGCTGTCCATAATCTGCAGTCAGACCGATTTCCCGGCTTCCCTCCCTGTAATCTCCCCTGGCAATCGCTCCTCTTTCGTCCAGAATGACCTCTTCCTGTGCGCTGAACCTGGCGGCGGCTCCAAATAATGAACCCATGAAAACAATCGCCAGAAAGACTGCTGTCTTTTTTACATAATATTCTGTTTTTATACATTCCCTGGATTCTCCCGGATGGAGCCGACACAAATCCTTTTCCACCTGGGACGAAGAAAAAGGACCGGAAAATCGAAAGCACATTTTCTTATAAAGATACAGGGCCGCTTTGTAAAAAAGTTTCAGAAGAGACGGAACATTCGGCGGAACAGTCTGCTTTCTGGCCAGACACAATACTATGCAAAAACTTCCCATGATAATTATCGTAATCCAGTACAAAATCACACCTCCTCATGCCATTTTCTCCATGATTCCCTTCATGATATATTCCCCCAGCAGATAAGCTCCCAGATATAACGCCAGGCAGCCTGTCATAATGGCAGTACCCGTCAAATTGTGGTACAGGGAGTCAAAATAACCCGGATTCCCCATATTGATATAAAGCAATATTCCAAAAGGCATCAGCTTCATAATGGTAAGCTCCATTTTCTTACTGCCCAAAAGCAATTGTATCTCCTGCCGCAGTTCAATCTGTTTTCCAATCTGGCCGGCGGAGGTCCTGATAATCTCCGACATATTCCCACCGTTTCGTTTTGCAATGGAAAATATCTGTGCAAATTGTGCTATATCATTACTGTCACTTCGGTTTGCCATGTCCATAAGAAGTTCCTCCAGAGAAATGTTAATATTCAGCCCCCTTCTGATAAAGTTTAATTCGTCACAGATGAAAGCATTTTCCCCATACATCAGCGTCATATCCTGTCTACACTCCACAAAAGCATTCTCCACAGAATATCCGGCCTGCAGGGAAGCAGCCACTGACAAAATACATTCCCTGAATTGAACGGCCAGTTCCTCTCTGGCCTTCCCTGCTTTGTCTCTGCCCAGTTTGTAGAATGTGAGAACCCCCACTCCGGAAAGAGGAAGCATTGCCAATGGACTGCGGTAAAAAAAGTAGGACAACATCCCGGTCACTCCGATACAGAACAAAATCGCTCGAATTACTTCCCCTTTTTTCCAACAATACTTATGATAATCCCGCCGTTTTAAGCTTGTCTCCACGCAACAGCTTCTCCTTTCTTTCCAGTTTTCCTATAATATTGCCGCTGTCATCCTCCCCGTTCTCTTCAAACAGGAACAATGGATTCAGGAGAATCTCATTTCTCTCGAAGCCTGTGATTTCCATAATCTCCAGAACCCTCCGGGACTTGTCCCTCAGCCTTCCCAGATGTACGATCAGATCGACTCCGGAAGCGATTTGCTGTCTGATGGCGGTCAGCGGCAGATCCATGCCCATCAGTACCATATTTTCCAGCCTGGCCAGCATATCTCTCCCACTGTTGGCATGTCCTGTGGACATACTGCCGTCATGTCCTGTATTCAGACATTGCAGCATATCGATGGCTTCCGCTCCCCGCACCTCTCCCACGATGATCCGGTCAGGCCGCATACGCAGAGATGACCTGATCAGATCCCGGATTGTGATCTCATTACAACCTTCCACGTTACTGTTGCGCGTCTCCAGACGCACCAGATTCGGCAGCCCCTGCAGCTGCAGTTCCGCACTGTCCTCGATGGTAATGACCCTTTCCTCCGAAGGAATATAATGGGACAATACGTTCAGGAAAGTGGTCTTTCCGCTTCCGGTGCCTCCGCTGATAAAAATATTGTATTTTGCCCTCACCAGCTTCTCCAGGAAGGAGGCTGCTTCCGCAGAAATAGATTCTGTCTGAATCAATCGTTCCATGGTAATCGGCTTCTCCGGAAAGCGGCGTATGGTAACAATAGGACCGTTGAGCGCAATGGGATTCATCACAATGTTCACCCTGGAACCATTGGCAAGCCTTGCGTCAACAATAGGAGATGCTTCATTCACCACGCGGTTACATCCCGCCACAATCTGCTGGATCACATCCTGCAGTTTTTCTGTGGACTCAAAGCCGATATTCAACTCTCTCAGTTTCCCGTTCTGTTCCACAAATATATGATCCTTTCCATTGATCATAATCTCTGTGACAGTACTATCCTCCACGAATATCTGCAGAATATCCAGTCTGCGCAGGGAATCAAACAGCTCCTTTTTCAATCGTTTTCGGGTCTCTACCGAAAAAACCGTCAGATTATTTTCCTGCAGCATAACTTCGTCTATGGTATCCTCCACCTCCTCATCAGAGAAATCTTTGGCAAAATCCATCTTTTCGCGTACTTTGACGCGTAGTTCTTTTTTTAATTCCGTGTATTCCATTTTCTCCCCGTTTCTTCCCACAATACATTAACTGTCCAGGTCTTTCAGCAATCCTTTCACCAGATCCGCCAGCTCTCCCCTGGTCAGAAGTTCCAGTTCCTCCGGCAGCCTGCGAATATGAGACAAATTCAGCTGCCTGGTCTTGTCCATCACATCCTCATACTCATGCAGAGCCAATACCTGCTCATACTGAAGCAATTTTGCCCTGGCAATCCTGTCCTCCCTTGTCAGGGTATAGATTCTGTCACACAGCCGGAGAATATCGAAAAGCCCCTGCATACTCTCGCTTAAATCCAGAATCACATATTCATATTCTTCCAGCGCCTCAATCTTCTGCAGCAGTTCCATCCACTCCTGTGCGGTGATCGTCAGCAGATTCTGTCCCGACTTCATAGGCGGAATATAGTCCAGCCTGCCCTTATGCTTCAGCATGGTGCGCAGACGCATTCTGAATTTCTCTTTCTCCGCGTTGACAAAATACAGCAGATCCGCCAGATCCAAAGTCTGCAGATCCGGTACCAGCTCGGCAATTCCTGCGTAATGCTCAAAATTCAGGTATAATGTGGAATGTGTCTCGGCCAGGATCTGGCTCATGGTAATCGCAAAGGAAGTCTGCATGCATCTCCGCACAGGAGAATAATTCCCGATGAACACTGTCTTCCGATTCGTACATACTCTGGGCAGCTGTACTTCCGCCACTTCCATGTATACTCCCAGCAACTGTTTCAGTACTTCTTCCGCCGCCTGGTACTTGTCAATATAGACCACGTTTTCCCACTGCATTCTCCCGCTCTCGCTCAAAATTACCAGACGTTTGGGGTGAAGGTCCTGAATCTCCCTGGCAAACACGGATTCAGCCACTACCAGCATTTCCATTTCACCCTTTTCTTCTCTGAGCAGGTCCTCCGGATTGGTATACATATGCGGTTCCCAGGGAAGGTTTTTATTCTTTTTCAAGAATTCCATCATCGCCTGCGCATAGTCTGTCTCCGCATCACACAATGCCATGGTCCTGTCCCCATCTTTTTTCAATAGACACCTCCCAAATACAGTAATATTCCGATCAATATGGGCCCTGACAGACAGATTCCTTCCCTGTGCCTATCCTCCTTATTCGGATACATCTGCCATCGCCCATTTCGATACACCGTCACAAAATAATCCGACAGGTACCGCATACGCCGACTGAAATTTTTTTCTTTCCACATTTTCATCAGAGAAATCATTGCCGCAACCAGCAAAGAAAAAAACAAGAAAAACAGAACTTTTTTGAATGGCAGATACCCTGCCGTCACACCAAACAGCTTTACATCCCCCGCACCTACGCTTCCGATTTTGAAAAGCGGATACAGCAGCGCCATCATGATGGCGGTTCCCCCCAGCCAAAAGCAGAGTCCCCATATGCCCCTGCTTAACACTCCCCAAACCGCACCATAGACTGCCATCAGCCCCACAAGACCATTGGGGATTCTCCTGTCCCGGTAATCATACACACAGGCTATGATCAAAAAAACACATAAGGACAGCAAACAACCATCTCCTTCATTTTTATAATACGTGAATTCCGGGCGAATTGCCCAACAGATGAAATGAATAACGAATGAATGTATTATAGCGAAAGCATCCTGGGAATGCAAGAGGGAAATGGCAAAAAAAATTTTTTTGGCAAAAACCTACAAAGACTTGTAAATTCCAATGCCATAAAGAGCCAGAAGCCCTGGAAAACCCAGGATTCCCGATGTCAAAACAGTGAAAGCATTAATTCCCACTCCCAGAGAGATCCCCGCCTTATCCAACGCCGAATTAATAAAATACATGGCAATGATTCCCAGAATACTTCTCATACACAAATTCACTATTTTTTCCATAAGCATTTCTCCCATGCCTCTCTTCTCTATCAGTCTATGTCCCCTTTTGGAAAATATTCAACTTTTTGCCAGAAATGGAATATTTTTCATATCCTGTGCCTATACTTTTAACAGCTTAATGGAAAGAGAGGGCCTGCTATGAAAACATATTTCAGTCAGAAGAATGGGACAGACAGTATGACAGAAGAAGATTATTCCCCCATGACACTAAAGGATTCCATAGAAAAAACCCGCCGGGCTCTTGACGATGCCTATGCGGGTTTCGATAACGCCGTGGATGTGGATCTCATCGACAGCTACATCTATGAAATTAATTCTCTTCAAAAAAGATACAAGCACTTGAGTGACCTTGCCGCCGCCGAGCCTACCGTGGAAGCGGATACCTCACGCAAGTATTCCCCTGTTCGTGCCCTGGTCAGCCATGTTCTCGGTTAAAGTATTCCTTCCATAGGTCAGGCCGGCATAAACTGTCTGCGAATTGTTCATCACCGGTCCTGCAGTATTCTGTCCTGCAATCTTGCCATAAGCTTCGGCGAGGGGCTGGATGACACGCCTGATTTCCCCCAGCAGGCCGGCATCCCGCCTGGCCTCGCCGAGGGCAAGACGGCGCATGCAAAACAAATATAACCTCATCAGCTCCGGCGCCGGTTCATACCGCAAATCCAGAGAATTCATCAATTCATTCAGGCAGCCCCGGGCATTCCGTACTGCCTCCCGAAAACCGTCTCCCTTTTGCAATGCTTCCTCCGCATCCGTCAGGTAACTCAACATCATTTCATATAAAATTACCACCAGCTCCGTAGAATTCGCCTGTGTGATTCTACGGGTAAATTGCTGCTTATCCTCATTTTTCATTTTCACTCATCCCTTTCCCGCTCAGCTTCTTCCTCTGGGAAAAGAGGAGTGTCACTGCAGCAGCTGCAATACCTGAGAAGGTCTCTCGTTCGCCTGTGCCAGCATGGATGTGGCCGCCTGTGTCATCACCTGATAAGTCGTATAGGATGTCATTTCCTCCGCCATATCCACATCCATAATACGGGAATAGGCCGCCGTCATATTCTCATAAGATACATCGAGACTGTTGATGGTGGACTCCAGGCGGTTCTGGTAAGCGCCCAAATGGCCTCTCACGCTGGACAGGAACTGAACGGCTTCATCGACACGGTCAATGGCCTCCGTGGCGCTCTCCTTCGTGCTTACGTCCAGATCTTCAATTCCCATCTCTCTCAGAGAGATCTCCGGAATATCTATTTCAAGCACCTGTCCCTCGTTAGCGCCGATCTGCAGTCTCATGGCACCGATTCCCGTGGCGTCTATCTTCAGATCTGAAATCGTAACGGAAGTACCTGCTCCCGGGAAATTTCCCGCCTCGATTTCTTTCTCAATGGCTCCTGTCAAATCCAATGTCATTTCAAATCCGTTGACTCCCTGGATCGTCACCAGATTATCTTTTATGCTGGCGGTAGCACCCTTTGGAAAGTTCCCGTTATTATTCGTTCCGTCAAGCTCCATTTTTACCACGTATCTCTCGCTCTCGTCCGCCGGAAGTGGATTTTCCTCAATAATCAGAGAATCAATTGTATAAATTCCCGCCGAAACCTCTTTACTGTAGGAGCTTACTTTTACATCCAGATTATCCTTCACATATCCCTTCAGGGAAAATTCACCGTTCAAAAGTCTCTGTCCGTTGAACTCCGTGGTCTGCGCAACCCGGTTAATCTCCTCTGTCAGCTGATTGACTTCCTTCTGTATGACACTTCTGTCGGAATCTGCCTCCAGACCGTTGGCGGATTTGACAGCCAGCTCATTCAGACGCTGGAGCATCTCGCTGATCTCTGACATGGCGCCGTCCGCGATCTCCATAATGGAAACCCCGTCTCCCGCATTGGTATTGGCCACGGCCAGACTCTCCAGCTGAGCGTTCATTCTCTTCGCCATGGCAAGTCCCGCCGGGTTGTCCTTTGCACTGTTGATCTTCAGACCTGTGGAAAGTCTCTGCAGGGACTGGGACAACAGGTTATTATTGTTCGCCAAAGCATTATTGGTAAGCATTGCAGATACATTGTAATTAATTCTCATCTTTTTCTATTCTCCTTGTTGAACTACGGAATGCAAAAACACCTTTGCCACGCGATAAAGATCGGCGCTCTCCGTGGGGGTATGCTCTCCGGCTCTGATCAGCTCCGGCATCCGATTCTCCGACGCGATGGTGGTAATATTGCCCACATTCCAGCTGCTTTCCGCTTCCTTTCTAAAAGTATCGGCTATCTGCCGCACTTTCATTAGCTCCACTTTTCCCTCGCCGAACAACATTCCGTGAACGGTATTATTTTCCAGATAAAGTCTGGCCTGGATATGTTCTTCTTCCGAAAGTGTCACACCGATGGTAACGGTTCCCTTCTGCGCGCTGCTTCTGTCCAGAGTCAGGTGGATTCGCGTCAGTCTCTCTCCCACATACAGGGGCAGATAATACTCTTCCCGCCGGGCCAGAGAGGCGGCAACCGTCAGCTGCTTATGATTCAGCTGCATATTTTTGACATCCACACTGCTGTCAGCCTCTTCAAAGGTAGCTTCCTCCACCGATTCCAGAGCTTCTTTTGTCAGACGCTCATAGCTTTCGGCAAAGCCTTCTCTATCCTCCAGCTTCTCCCACAGTCCGGTACTTTCCACCGGCGCCTGTTCCGGATTCCGCTCTGCACCTCTCTCTGCCTGTCTCTCTTTCTCGGCTCTCCGTCTGTCACTGAGTTCAAAAATATTCTCTCTTCCATGGGTCAGCGCATGCGCTGCCATCAGATTATCCGCACTGGCAGGCAATTCGCCTCTCTGCAATACGGCAATGCTCTCCTGATCCGCCCGGTTCACTGCCTGGCGCTGTTCCTCCAGCTGGGTTTTATTGTATTCTCTCTCTGCGGTTTCATCAGATGACACTTCTGTCAGCATCTCATTGGCCGCTTTGAGCAACGCTTCGGAAGCCTGCTGTGTCTCAGATGCCGTATTCTGCGGCTCTCCTGCCGCCATGGCAGCCGTTCCATCCCCGGTCGTTTCCGCCATTGTCGGCACAGTCTCTGCCGCCTTATCCGCCGCTCTTTCTTCCGTCCCTGCCGGCGCCGGGACCTCTCCTGTGGCTGCCGCAGCTCTTGCCGCCTTTTCCGCCCTGAGATCGGCCACCGTTTTCACAAAGGCCTTGGAAATCTGCTCTGAGATACTTGCCCCTTTGCGGGATCTGGATCCCATATCTTCGGACACCCGCACATCCACGTTCCGCCTGCCGCCCTGCATGGCTGCCAGCAGACTGGAGAACTGAATCTCCGACTGGGCATTTACCAGAGCGCCAACCGCCGCTCCCTCCGCCTTTTCAAACTGGCGCACCAGGCGGTAAATACCGATATAGCTCTCCCGCTCCTCCGGCGTGATTGCATTGTTTCGTTCCAATCCATACAGAAAACGGCTGTAGCTCTCCGCCTCTTTTTTGTACTCCGGCGGCAGCGTTTTGAAATACTGCTCCAGCTCGGCGAAGCTCTTCTCCAGAGGATTAAAGCCATCTCGTATCATCTTCAACGTGGCCGCAGGCGTCAGCTTCCCGAGTACATCCTGTACCTGTCTGTCGGCCTCTCTGACTGCCTCCAGATTGGGCAGATTCATCTCCATCTGGTTATATCCCAGAATTCGGACTGCTCTGCGATTCTCATCCGTGAGCTCCAGTCCCAGATCCTTTAGAATATGATCTACGCTGGCAAAGGCCTTATCGATGCTGTCTCCCAGCTCAGTTCTGGGCATCGTCATCAGTTTTTCATAGCTCTTCTGCGCCTTCTCATAATTATCCTGCAGTACTTTTCCTTCGTTGTAAATCGTCTCCAGCGAAGCGCCGCCCCGCCCTTTGGCGAACATCCCCAGCACATCTGCGGGCAGCCCGGGCATCTGGTCGGTCACTGTACTCACTTTGCGATAATTTTGATATTTTTCAATGGCCATTTCATCTCTGGGGAAATACTGATCCGCCAGCTGATGCTCCGCCAGCTTCAAGACTTCGATCAATTCCTCCATGGGCGCGGTGTCAATGGAAAATCCACTCCGAAGCAGCTTTACATTTACTTCCGCCGTCATACGGAGCCTTACTTCCTCCAGCTGCCTTCTGGCCGTGATATCTCCCACTGTGGCTTCCCAGAGGGCATTGCTGTGATAATATTCCGACAGGGCCGCCGCTCTCTCATACAGATTTCCGGATGTCCCCTCCAGCGAGGCATGCACCGGATTCTTCCCTGACGCCACCGCGGCGGCCACCGCCTCGCCAAATCGCTTCTCCGTCACCGGAAGTTCCACCTGCTCCAGCGCTTCCAGCCGTTTCAGATTCTCCGGCGTAAGCGGCAGTCCCCTGTCCAGAAGCCACTTTGCATTCTCACGGCTTCTCTGGTTCACTTCGCTCCCAGCCTGCCTGATAATCCTGTCTATCTGTCCCTGAAGCGCTTCTGTCTGTCCCTTGCCGGCGCTCTGGGTATAATACCCCTGTACATCTTCCGCATAAAATCTGGGCGCGTTTCCCCCGTTTCCCGCACCGCTGCTCTGGGCCAGATAAAGATTCCAGATCTCCGCTTCCATTCCGTTATCAATCAGATAACTATAGGAACCGTCCCCCATAGGCTGCAGACCGGAGCTCATGGCCCAGGCCTGAGAAATCGCCGCCAGATTCTCCTTCGTCAGCGGTACGTCCGCCTCCCGGAAGCTTTCCGCCACACTCCGTGCCAGCACTTCACTGCCCAGTGCCGCCGTCAGCGTTCCCATATCCATATCATCCGTATAGCCCACAATATTCTTGCCGGCTCTCGCCAGCTCGGCTTTGATTTTATCTACAATGGTCACAACCTCTTCCGGTTCCATATCGCCGGGGTCGAATCCCTCTTCCCGCATTTTCGCATAATCTTCTTCCGACATGGTATGTGACATAACTGTCATAAAATCCTGTTGAACTCCTACGTCGGCCGCCCCGGCCTCCTGCTGTAGTTCAATCAGGCTCTTTCCCTTTTCACCGCCCATTCCCGGCAGATCGTTCTGTCCACCTAAGAAAGCGGCAAAAGGCACCTGATTCTCCCCCTGTGTTCCCGGGGTATGTACCTCCTGCTTTCTGTCCGCACGCTGTCTTTCCGCTTCTTTTACTGCCTGTTCTGTAAATGTGATTTTCAATCTGAAATCTCCTCACCACTTAAAAAGTGTAAGCGCATATCGCACTTACACTTTCTATTTCGGTAAATAGGCCGAAAACCTTTACCCTGGGTTAACAGTTTACACCCTCCGCCTAAAAAACAAACACTGCGGAACCATAAGGAGGCAAATCCACGGAAATGGAATAATCCCGTCCGTGACAGGGAATCTTTTCCGCCGAAATCTCTCCTTCCACCACATTACCCCAGCCGCCGAATCTCTCCTCGTCACTGTTCAGCAACAACCTGTATTTCTTCTTCCTGGCGCCGATGGGCACAGGCACTCGATAACCCTCTCGCTTTATCGGAGTCATATTCAACACGAACAGCAGACTGTTGGTTCCCCTGGTGGATCTGCGCACAAAGGAATATACACTGTTCTCTCCATCATCCGCATTCATCCACTCAAAGCCCTTCCAGTCATCATCAATCTCATAAAATGCCGGATACTTGCGATAAAGCTTCAGCAATTCGCTGACATAGGTCTGAAGCCCCAGATTATTCTTCTCCCCCAGTAAAAACCAGTCAAGCTCTCTCTCCTCGCTCCACTCTCTCTCCTGGCCGAAATCCTGCCCCATAAACAGCAGTTTCTTACCGCTGTGCCCAAACATGTAAGTATACCCCGTGCGCAGGTTTGCATACTTATCTATCTGGTATCCCGGCATCTTGTTGACCATGGAACATTTCAAATGTACCACCTCGTCATGGGACAGGGGCAAAATGTATTTCTCCGCATTGTTATAGCTCATGGCAAAAGTCATTGCGGAATGATTTCCCTTCCTGTACAGAGGATCCAGCTTCATATATTCGCAGAAGTCATGCATCCATCCCATATTCCATTTAAAGGTAAAGCCCAGACCCTCTCCTCCGATTTCTCCGGTCACATTGGGCCAGGCAGTGGACTCCTCCGCCACCGTAATAAACCCGGGGTAGGTTCCCCGCACCACAGAGTTCAGATGCTTGAAGAATTCGATGGCCTCCAGATTCTCATGTCCGCCATACTTGTTGGGCAGCCACTGTCCTTCCTGTTTCCCGTAGTCCAGATACAGCATAGACGCCACGGCATCCACCCGGATCCCGTCAACATGGAATTCCCGCAGCCAGAACAATACATTGGCAATCAGGAAATTCTTCACTTCCGGCTTGCCGTAATTGAAAATTTTGGTCCCCCAGTCAGGATGAGAACCAAGCCTTGGATCAGGATGCTCGAAAATGCACTGTCCGTCAAACTCCGCCAGGCCGTGGGCATCCGTGGCAAAATGCGCCGGCACCCAGTCAAGAATGACTCCCACGCCCATTCTGTGCAGCTTGTCCACCAGATACATGAAATCCTTCGGCGTTCCGTAACGGGAGGTAGGCGCATAATACCCTGTCACCTGATAACCCCAGGATCCGTCAAAAGGATGCTCCAATATTCCCATCAGCTCCACATGCGTATATTTCATCTTCTGCAGATATTCCGCTAACCTGTCCGCAAATTCGCGATAATTATAGAACCCTTCCGTCCCGTTTGGGTGCTTCATGAAAGAGCCGGCAT
>CAQUWW010000019.1:15854-39799 GCA_948896875.1 uncultured Acetatifactor sp.
GACACTCATAGATTGCCATAGGCTGTTTGTAGACGTCCTTTTTGTCTCTCGCCGACATCCATTTTGCATCTTTCCACTCAAATCCGGTCAGATCCGTAACGATGGAAGCCGTACCCGGTCTGTATTCCGCATAATTGGCAAAAGGATCCGCTTTATAAAGCTTCCGTCCATCCTGAGCGGAAATCAGGAATTTATACATACTGCCGGTCTCCACTTCCGGGATAAATACACCCCAGATTCCCACCGGTCCCAGTTTCTCCATAGGATGAGCGTCCTCACTCCAACCATTGAATTCTCCCACCACATGCACCTGCCGGGCATTGGGCGCCCAGACACCGAAGTAGACGCCTCTCACTCCATCCTCTTCCGACACATGTGCACCCAGCTTCTTATAAATGTCATAATGTGTCGCCTGAGAAAAAAGGTACTGATCTGCCTCGGATATAAAGACTTTTTCCACTGCTCCCTTCATTTTCCTACCACCTTTCATGCAACAAAATCTTTTTCTGTCAATATGACCATATCCTCGTTATCATATCGTTTCGCCAGCAAAATATCAAAGAAATGTCCCAACGTCTTTCGGGATGCATGCTGAATTGCCTCATCCACAATCCGCTTCACTTCGATCACGGTCACCACATGGTCTATGGTCTGGAGCTCTTCAATTCTGGTATGCAGCGCCAACACACCCAGATCATCAATAGAATACTCCATCTCCCGGGCATAAAGCCGGCCGAAGGACACCAGCGTGTCATTGCTCAATGCTTCCAGATCCATCCGTGCGGTAAAGCATCCCGCCAGCTCAGGATTTTCCAGGAACAGCTTATTGACGGCCTTCTTCGTTCCCTCTAACACCACGATAATGCCCAGTCGCTCCTGCTGCAGCGACTTGTAAAGCTTTTTGGCCGTTCCTGCGCTGATCCCGGCCGCATCCTCGATAATCAGTGCGCCATTGTTCAGGCGTTCCAAAGTCTCGCCGATGTTCCTGTCATTTAAACCCTGTCCGGATATTTTTGCCACTTTTCCCGAGAAATTGCTGTCCGTCATCCGCACTTCGCGAATCATGTTCTTCGCCAATGTTAGCGTATCCATTCCTTCTTCTCCGGTCACCACCACATTACCGATATAGGCAGCCATGCTGATATTATCAATCGCTTTCACCAGCTGCTCTCTGGAATGCCTGCTCTGAATGAACGGTGCATACAATTCTTTTTCCTCCCGTGTCAGCCCTCTTGCCCTGGCCTTTTCACGCTGCACGGGACGCCTTTCTTCTATCTCCCCGTCATCCGTTACTTCCGAAAGTGTCTCATCCTCTGGTTCTCCCGCAATCTCTTCTACCGGGTCCGCATGTCCGGCACCCTTTGGATGTTTCTCTTTCTTTCCCTTCGCATACTCCTTGCCTTCCGGAAGCTCCTCGGCCTCTACTTCCACATATTCCGCGTCCTCCGGAAGCATCTCTCCCTCTGCCTCCGCATATTCCTCATCCTCCGGAAGTACCTCTGTCTCCGCATATTCTGCGTCCTCCGGGAACTCCTCTTCCCCTACTTCCGCATATTCCGGAAGCTCCTCTTCCCCTACTTCCGCATACTCCGCGTCTTCCGGAAGCTCCTCGGCCTCTACTTCCGCATATTCCGCGTCCTCCGAAAGCTCCTCTTCCGCTTCTGCATACTCGGCCCATTCCGCATCGGAATCTTCTTCATCTCCAAGGGTCTCGGCCTCCTCATATTCTGTTCCCTCGAATGCCTCTTCCTCGTCTATATATTCCAGGTCTGCAGGAGGTTCCTCCTCTGCTTCGTACTCTGTCTCCGCATATGCCTCCTCGTCGGCGTATTCCTCCGTCGCTACGGCTTCGTCCCCATACTCCGCGTATTCCTCGTCTCCGGTATCTTCTCCTGCCTCCGCTGGTTCCGCCTCCCCGGCATATTCTTCTTCGAATTCCTCCATATATTCCACGTCTGCCGGAGGCTCATCTTCTTCGAAAACAGACTCTGCGCCCTGTGACAGCTCTTCTGCCAGCTTGCTACCGCTGCCGTTTAATGCCTTGCCGCTTTCCAGCTGTTCCAGCAATCCGTCTCTGACTGCCTCTTCAAACTCGGTAAACATCGGGCCGGTCTGTCGGAGAACATGCTGCCGTACTTCCTCTCTGCGCTTCTCCTCGTTTGCCTTCTTCATCCGTTCCCACTCAAGCAGAACATCCTCGATTTTCATCTGACCTGTGAGCTGCTTCTCTATGGTTGCCGCATCCGGCATCACCAGACTGATCTGGCCATCTGCTTCCTGGGAAAGCACTTCCGCCAACTCCCTGGGCGGCTGTGCGGTCAGGATCTCTTCCTGACGCATCTGCTCCATGACCGTCTCTGCCACGGTATCGCTTTCCAATACGGGCTCTTCCGGCTCCTGAGCAGATTCCCGAACTCCTTCAAAGGGCTGCTGTTCCTCCTTAGAAGCATCCGCAAATTCCTCTTTCGCCTCTTCCTGCTGCCCTGCCGCAGGCTCCAGCCCTTGCTCCGGCTCCTCCGAAGAATCCAGCTCCCTCAAAACCGGCACCTTTTCCGAGGGCAGCTGACTGATCTCACCTGTCTCTCCAAAAAATACTTCTGTTTCCTCTATCTCTTCCGCTTCTCGTTGCGAATCCGTTTCAATCCTTTCTTCCACCGCTTCCGGCTCTTCCAAAGTCTCCTCTGCTTCCGACTCCAGCATAGGCGCTACGATAGTACGGCCAACCTCATCCGCCCCAAGCACCTCCTGAAGCCCCTCCGCCAGCTCAGCCTGCAGATTGATGGTATTGTATTGCCCCACATCCATTGTCTTCACCTGGATGTCCAGTTCCTCCGGATCCACGGCCTCTGCCGGCTGCTGGTAGACATTTTGCTCCGCTTCGTCCCCTTCATATATGTACTCCGGCTGTTCCTCTCCGTCATCATAGCTTTCCACATACTCCGTTTGTTCTTCTGCCGGCTGCATATATGCATCAAATCGAT
Source organism: uncultured Acetatifactor sp. (assembly GCA_948896875.1). GTDB lineage: Bacteria > Bacillota > Clostridia > Lachnospirales > Lachnospiraceae > Acetatifactor. The sequence goes on from CAQUWW010000019.1 coordinate 18,836, forward strand.
GATCATACAGTTGCTGCTGCTCGGGAGTCAACGGCTGATGCAGCATTTTCAGTTCCATGGCCTTCACCACATACTTGCCGTCTCCAAACCACAAAATCATCTCATCGCATTCTTCCACACAACGAGTAGCCAGCCCTACTCTATGATAGAGGAAAGCCAGCTCATATGCCCATTTTTCTCTGTAATCTCTCTTCTTCAACTCCTCCAGGACGCTGATTCGCTCTTCCAGACTTACTTCCTGCGCTTCGTAAAGTTTATATTGCAATATAAACCGGCTGGGGTCCTTTGGAGCTGCCTGTACAAATTCTTTATAATAATTCAGCGCCTGTACAAATTCTTCTGTCTTAATGCAAAGTTCACAAAGGGAATAACAGATCGTCCTGCCCCCCGGCCTTCTTTCATAGGCCAGCAGCAGCATGTTCTTCGCATCCTCATATCGCCTGTTTATCTTGTATAAATCACTGACAGTACAGAGCATCATCACGCTCTTTACTCTGCGCCAATCTATGGTATCAGCAATTTCCGCGGCCTGACTGAAATCTCCTTCCGTTATCAGTGCCTTAATTTCATCTGACCTTACTTTGTATTCATACTTATCCAAGGTATCTCGCTCCCTACTCCGGCGGAAAAAGTACGTCACTCCCGCGCTGTACACATTATTTTCTAGTGTACCATAATCACTATATAGATGTCAAAAATAAACGAAATAAATTCTATAAAATTCTCCGCCGCTCCTTCATTACCGATAACCCTGCTGTTCCTCAAATTGTGTAATCAAATCTCTGTTCGCCACTTCATACTCGTTAAATACAGAATCATCAAAATCATTGGGCTGAATTGTTCCCTGATACCAGTCCAGCTGATTGAAGTACGCCTGCAGTTCCTCGTCCGTAAACAGACGGCCATGTCTGGCAAACAGCTCATTCCGCGCAATCCGACACTCTTCCTTTGTCAGTCCTTCCAAGTCCTCCATTGTCAAATAACGGGATGCGCTGTCAGGAAGAATATACTGAGACTCCTCCTCTGCCGGCTCGGAAGACGTCTCCGCCTCACTCTCCGCCGGAGTTCCTGTATCCGGGGTTTCCGTCCCCGGATTCTCAACAGAGGGAGCATCTGCCTGCTGACTGTCCGCCTGCATACGAAGCACATTCTCCTTCAACTGCTCCAGCGAACTGTCTTCCGTCACCTGAATTCCCTCCTCCAGCAGTGCAAGTGCCTGCGCATAATCCGGAATTGCCAGCAAGTCCTCCGCCCCGCCGGAATATACTTCCGTCAGCTTATTGGTCAGTGTTTTCTGCGCTTCCTGTACTTTCCTGGTTCTTCTTAACCCTTTCTGCAACAGCGTGGCCGCCTCTTCATAGCGCCTGTCCACAAGATAGATATCTGTCAGTCCCAGGTACGCCTCCGCCAGACCTGCATTCAGCTTCAGTGCTTCCTCATAACAGGAAGCCGCCTTCTCGTACTCTCCGGCCTCAAAATACTCCTGTGCCTGTTTCAGGCTCTTCCCGCTTCTGTGCCCATCGCTGTTCAGGAAAAGGTAACCGCCCACGCCTGCCGCAGCCAATACAATGACCGCCGCCGTCACCGCAAGGATAGCGCCCTTTCCCTTCCCGGATCTCTGCTTTCCCGCTGTGCTGCCTGTGGTTTTCTCTTTCTTCTCCCGCCCGGGCTGTACCGCCGCTCCTTTCAAAGGGGGCATACTCTTCTCCGGCATGGTATTCATTCCGGACACGGACTGGGCCTGCTCCTGTCTCACCTTTGTGCCACAGTAAGCGCAAAATGCGGCGCCTTCTTCCAGTTGTTTCCCACACTGTCTACAATACATATTCCGCCTCCATTTATTTTATCTTTCTCTCACAAAAGCAAACCAGTCTCCTACGATTACGGAAGCAGATCACTGAGCCGCGCATATTGTTCCAGCGTAAGTGCTTCCCCCCGGATAGCAGTTCCGACCCCCATCTGCTCCAGCGCCCGCTCCACATCCTCCTTACCGATGCTCAGACCGGCAGCATTTCCCAGACTGTTTGCCAGTGTCTTCCTCCGCTGATTAAATGCGGCCCGGATCAGTCCGAACATTTTCTTCTCGTCGGCGGCCTGTACAGGCGGTATCTCATATCCGGTCAGCCGTACCACTGCACTGCCCACCTGCGGTCTGGGGAGAAAGCAATTCGGCGGCACATTGGCTACAATTTCCGGCTTTGAATAGTACTGCACTGCCAGCGAGAGCGCGCCATAATCCTTTGTGCCCGGACCTGCATGCATGCGGGTCGCCACTTCCTTCTGCACCATGACCGTAATGCTTTTTAACGGCACATGCTCTTCAAATAGTCCCATGATGATAGGAGTTGTAATATAATAGGGCAAATTTGCCACCACTTTCACAGGCCGGCCTTCGCCCCATTCCTCCACATACCTTTTCACATCCATTTTCAGAATATCCTGATGAATCAAAGTTACATTTTCGTACGCCGCCAGCGTCTCTTCCAGAATGGGAATCAGGTTGCGGTCAATCTCCACTGCCGTCACCTTTCTCGCCCGTTCCGCCAGATATTGGGTCATTGTGCCTATGCCGGGACCGATTTCCAACACACAATCTTCCGCCGTGACATCTGCCGCCCTGATAATTTTATCCAGCACATTTGTATCAATCAGAAAATTCTGCCCGTACTTTTTCTGTGTTGTGAACTTATACTTTTGCAATATCTCTATGGTATTGCGGGGAATTCCCAGATCCGCCATCTTTTCTACTCCCGTATGTATTTCTCATCCAAATCCGCCAGATACTGCCGAACTTCTTCCAGATTCTTAAATATTTTACTGCTCAGCCCCCTGATTTCCTCATCCGGCTGTATCATATCCGGCACCAGAATAGTACGCATCCCCGCGGCATGTGCGGCGCGAATTCCGTTGGGGGAATCCTCGACGGCATAAGCCTGCGTCGGACTGACTCCCAGTGCCTTACAGGCCAGCAGGTAGATATCCGGCCGGGGTTTGGAATGCTCCACCATATCTCCTGTGATCACCACGGAGAAGTACTTTTGAAAATCCGCCTGCTCCAAATGGCTCATCACGGAAGACCTTCTGGTAGAAGACGCCAGTCCCACCGTATACTCCGTTCCGTCCAGCCACTCCAGAATCTGACGCGCCCCCGGCTTTATGGGCAGTCCGTTCCTGGCAATATACTCCTGAAACCAGTCCGCAGTCTCCTGCCGGAACCTGGGATATTCAAACTCCTCTCCGTAGGCATCCAGCACAATTCTTCTGCTGTCATTGGCATTCAGGCCGATGCACTTCGGAAACACCTCCTCCATCCCTGGCATATTCCATTTTTCCGCAATGGCTATCCAGGCTTTCATACATATAAGTTCCGTATCAAACAGAACCCCATCCATATCGAATACAACAGCTTTCATCTCTTCCTCTCTTTCAGACAGCCTTACCTTCCGTCTCGAATTCGAATCTGTATGCTTACTCCAGATAAGCAAAATCCTCCAGAAAATGAATACAATTATATAGAACCAGTACATCCATTCCCTCGTCCGGCTCATAGTTTTTCATAAACCCAAAAAGTCTGCCGTTAAAATATCTCAAATCCATCACATAGATTTTCTCGTAGTCAGGAATTAACAACGGAATGAAACAATTTGCATAGGAATCTTTTATGACAAACAAAACCTTTCCATTCTGAGTGTCCGTGTCTATTTCTATGAATCCATGATTATCATCCAGAAAAAATCCATATTTATTTTTGGTGTCCAGATAGGACTCCGCATAGCAGGTATCCGTTACCGTTTTCAAATCATAGGTCACTTTCAGGGGATGAGCCGCCGTCTCCGGAAAATACCGGATCGCTTCCGCCTTTAAATTCAGATTCACCTTTGAATGCAGTGTTCCCAGAAAATCTTCCGTCACTGCCTCCAGATCGGCCGGATCGTAGTCCCCCTTTCCTCCCATTGCTTCCGCCCATGCCTGATAGCCATAAAAGGCTCCCAGCGACGTCCAGTGATGGTCTGTCCGATAATAAATCTCTTCCTTCGCATGCTCTCGCAAAACCGTATATACATCAATATAATGTTCCTCGCCAATCCGCTGCACCACCTGTTCCAGGAAATGAACCTGGTCGTAGCAGGGCGCATTTGCCGGCAGCCTGTCCCATAAAACCGTATCCGCCGTGGGCACCAGCATCACAGACGCATTCCATTCCTGTACCAGCTTTTCCAGAAGGGCGATTTTCTTCATTTCCTGAATCGGTGTAAACTGTTCCGGAAGGTGCTGTTCCATCAGATACCCATCCGTCCCCAGATAAACTCCATTGATTTCTCTTCTTCCCAGCGCAATATCGACGCTGGTTTTCATGGTAATCCACTTCTCTCTGCCCACAAACTGCTCTGTCAGATAGTTTTCCATATCTGCGGTATAGTCGCCGAAAAAAAGTGCATCCCATGCAAATTCCGGGCGTGAAGCCAACACCTTATTCTCCGTCTCCGAAAAGACTCTGTCCTGTCGAATCAAATCCGCCAGTGTGAAGACCAGAATCACAAAAGAGATAAAACATATGCTGATAATTGCACTTTTCTTTTCACGCATTGTCAAATCCACCTTCTTACTTCTGCCAAAACTGAAAATCCGCTATCCTGAGTTTTTAAAATCGGAAATACAAAAACGGGTTGTAGGTGGCATCCACAATTCCCGCAATGGATAAAAGCAAAAGTACTGTGGGGATCACCTTCTCGCCCAGCCCATACACCGCGATTCCGAAGCCGCTCCCCGATTTCTTCAGTTTTTCAACCACTTTGCCAAAGAAAGGCATAGAAGCGGCCGCTGCAATCAGGAACAAAAGAAGATATTCCCTGCCCAGATACAGTGCCTGGCCATCGATCAGCACCCCCGTCATTCCAAACATTGCCCTGAAATATCCCAGAATCCCGGCAGGTGTATCCAGCGCAAAAAGCACCCATCCTCCCAGTACCACGAAAAGCGTATAGAGAATCCCCACTCCTTTCGGCAGCCAGGAAAGCAGCTTCCCCAGAAATGCCTTCTCCAATACCAGAGCCACGGCAAACCACAACCCCCACAGCAGGAAATTCCAGCCGGCACCGTGCCAGATACCGGTGAGCAGCCATACTACCAGAATATTCAGCAGCTGCCTGGCCAGCCCCTTTCTATTGCCCCCCAGGGGAATATACACGTATTCCCGAAACCAGCTGCCCAGCGAAATATGCCACCTGCGCCAAAACTCGGTGACAGACCCGGAAATATAGGGATACTTGAAATTTTCCGGAAATATAAATCCCAGCATCCTGCCCAGGCCGATGGCCATATCCGAATAGCCTGAGAAATCAAAATAAATCTGAAACGCAAAGGCCAGAATTCCAATCCAGGCAGTCAGCACACTGATCTGACGTAAGTTTGATTCGGAAATCAATGTCCACAATTCCCCCAAACTATTGGCGAGCAATACCTTCTTACCCAGGCCGATACAGAAGCGCTTCATGCCCTCACTGATCTCGCAGAGGTTGACGCCTCGACTGTGCAGCTGCTTTTGCACTTCCCGATATTTCACAATAGGACCCGCAATCAGCTGTGGGAACATTGTCACATACACGCCGAAATCCAGCAGGTTCTTCTGTACCTGAGCCTCCCCTCGATACACATCAATGGTGTAGGACATGGTCTGAAAGGTATAAAAGGAAATGCCGATGGGCAGAGGCAGATTCAGCAGAGGCAATTTCGTATCGAAAAACAGATTCACCGTCTGTATCAGAAAATCCGCATACTTGAAAAAGCAAAGTACCAGCAGATTGATCAGGACTGATGACAAAAGCACACACTTTGCCGCCCTCTTGCCACTGAGCCGCTCCAGCATACGGCCATGTGTATAATCCACAATCGTAGAAAACAGCATCAGCAGCACATAGACCGGTTCTCCCCAGGCATAGAAAAACAGGCTCCCCAAAAAGAGAATGAAATTCTTCATTCTCTTCGGAGCCAGATAATATAAAATAAAAAACAGGGGCAGAAACCGAAATAGAAACACTACGCTGCTGAATACCATCGCTATTACTCCACGCTGTTCCGGATAGCCTCAATGGCCTTTTCATTGGCTTCCCGGCACTGAGCCAGCACATCTTCCTCCTTTTCGGAAGAAATTGCATTGCCGCCAAGCTGCACAAAAATCACATAATTGCCGATTTTCTCCACCCTGGAAGCCTGAATCTTCCCCAGATTCTGGGGATATTGCATGGTGTCATTGACATTCGCTTCCCGATATGTGGTCAAAGCCTTCTCCACTTCCTCCACCTTATCTTCCTTTGCCCTGACAATCACCAACGCATCCACATTCGCACTGATCATAGGACTCTCCGCCATATAATCCTCATACAGATCCGCAGTCAGTCCGTAGAACATCTCCAGCATCTCCGGGTCCATGGGCATATCCGGCCAATATTCATCCGCGCCTACCGCTTCCACCACAGCCGCCTTGAGCCCTTCCATTTCCTCGCTCCAGCCCTCGGCCGGATTCACACCTGCATCTCCCGGGACGCTCTCCGGCTCCCCTTCCTCTACAGAAGCCGAACTGTTCTCCGCACTGTCGCTTTCCTGGACACTGCTTTCGCCGCTTCCCTCTTCCGTAGAATTTTCCACACTGCCGCTTTCCTTTCCGCCGTCACCGCAGGCGGCCAGCATCAATGCAAACGCACCCACACAGAATAAAAGTTTGAATTTTTTCATAATTACCTCCTGATTTCTTGTTCTATGGGATCACTCCCAATACACAGTTTATCCCATTTGGGAAATTTTTACTCTTATTATATCCCTTTGATAATAGAATCATTTTTTTGATTCTATTATAACATGTTTATGTCTGAATACAATGAAGAAGTTTAAAATCGTGAATCTCATCTTTCCACCGGTACCAGCACCCCATGGAGAACATATCTTGCATCCTCGAAAGAATAGGCACAGGTAGACAACACCACATATCTGCGGCTTCCGTCCAGTCCCTCCCGCAGTTCCTCCCCGCTGATCTCCACACTTGCCCTGAAATCCGACTTCTCCACACACTGCTCCAGATACTCTTCCAGCTCGCTGCAGGGACCGGTAAAAATCGTATAAGTGTCGGAGACCGCCGAAGTAGTGTACCCGGCAAAAACCAGAATCTTATAATCCTGTTCGGGGGTCAGCAGCCATATCACAGGATGGGCTTCATAAAACTCCTGTTCCGCCCAGTCATCCAGGGCTGCAAACATAGAGCCGTTTTTCATATGATGGCCGTAGATAATGGTATTGGAGTCCTCAAATCCGGGTTGATTCGCCGCTTCCACAAAAATAGAGCCCGCACTCTGAGATTGCCGCTCAATGTTCCGGTGCAGGTAGTAGTCATTGTCCTCCCCCTGCAGGATCGGATAGTCGATGGCCGTATCCTCACAGTAAATCCAGCCCGCCACATCACCGTTGATCTCCTTAAGTCTGTCAAAATCCACTTCCAGCGGCGCTTTTTCCGGCGCCTCGGCCTCCTCCGGGCTGGCAGCATCCGATGGCTTTTCTTCCCTTACATGACTGGTATATTCCTCCGCAAGCTGCTCATAGACCTTATCTTCCTTCTCATAGTTCCGCCTGGTAAAAAAGATGACGCCACCGGCCGTACAGAAAACGGCCAACAGCAGCGCCATGATGATGTATCTTATTGTCCTGCCCATATTCTTGATTCCATTTCCATTATTTTTAGCTTGAAAGCGAATCCTGCGCTTTTCTCTGTCTTTCTCTGGCTCTGTCCCGAAGCCTGCTTGCCAGCATATTGAACATGACGCCGCAGGCCGCGTAACAAATCACATAGATTTTGCCTACTCCATTGGTGTAAATCACCAGAAGCTGTCCGATAAAAGGAATGTGATATTTCACACGGCCTATCAGACTCGCATAGGCAATCGTATTGAGATCTTCCTGGGCATTGGCATCCCCTTTTGTGACAAATTCCCCTTCCACCAGACGATTTTGTACCACCCGGTGTGTGACGGCAGAGCCACCGCTGTAGAAAACAATGATCTCGCCCTCCTGCACTTCCGCCGGTTGTACCAGCTCTGCGTACACCAGACTTCCCACCGGAATAGCCGGTTCCATACTGCCGCTGACAATGTTGTAAATCTGATACCCCATGAGACGGGGCACTGTGACAGGAATAAACGTCACAATCACGGATAGCAGAATCAGGATTCCAACTATGTTACAGAATGCAGGTATTATTTTCCCGCCTCTCATACCGGACCTCCGGGATTCTTCTCATCCTCTTCTTTCTTTTTCCTGGCTTTCAGGATCAGCCAGATGCCAACACCAAGAATCGTAGCAAAAATGCAGACCGCCAGAATCTTCAGATACAGTGGTATGCTCACCAGAGATGCATTGCCGCTCAGCACGCTGATAAGCCTGTTGTCTCCGCTTTTATACTCCGCCAGAGGGACCTCCTCGTCGTCCAGATCTATGGTTTCCTGGGGCGGTCCCAGAGGAACCGGTTCATCCGGAATTGTTTCCTGTCCTTCCCCTTCTCCATTTCCGGTATCTTCTCCATTATTGGCCGCCCCGCCGCCGGGCTCTTCTCCGCCTGCGCCGCCCTGTCCGCCCACATTGGTGCCTCCGCCGGTATTGCCGCCGGTACCTCCGCCGCTGCCGCCAGTAGCGCCTCCGGAAATCACAGTGGTAGTTCCTCCTCCGGATGTCCCGCCGGAAGAGCCCTGGGAAGTTCCGGGTCTGGTGGTCGTATTGACTCCGGGTATCTGTATACGACTATACACGAAAGTAAACACATTGTCTACTGCATTTTCTGATAATGTTTTGGTCAGATTGTAGGCCTGGGGTTGATATCCGTCAATATATTGATAGGAAACAACCGGTTTGTCGCCCACAGAGCCATAATATCTGTCATTCTGACGCAAAGAATTCCCCGCCGTATCCACGTACCGAATGGTATATTCCACTGCGTCCTTCATCAGTCCATAGGCAATCACATAATCTCTGTCAGATTCTATGATTTCGGAGCCGATCCGTTCGCTGTTGTCTCTGCCGCTTATACGGGAACCGATTACATTGTACTTGCTTTCTGTTCTGAGCTGAATGGTTGTGGTTCTGCCGGGATCATTATTTTCTCCCTGCCGTACGGTCAGAACAAAGTAATTATACTGACTGTCGTTTTTCTCCTGCAGCGCATAGCTGATGCTGATTCGCTCTTTGTAGCTCACACCGTTCAACACAAAGGTCCGCCCGTCTTCCGTAATCCGGCCGTTTCCTCCGGAACACTCCGTCATGATGCCCTGCTGCCCGGTATAAATCCGAATGCTGTAAGTATCTGTGCCTTCACCGGAAAGCTGTGCCGCACTTGTGGAAAGTACTGTGCTGTGAATCAGGAGAAGGCAGAGCAGTCCGCCAACTAATCCCCTCATTTTCTTTCTTTTTTGCACGACCCGGCCTCCTTCTTCTCTTTCCTGTTCTGCTTTGCGCCGTAGATTCCCAAGATCAGGAACAGCAAGCCGCTGACAGCCATTGCAATGATATAAGGGATCAGATTGGTATCGTCTCCCGTCTGCACAATCATGGTCCTGTTAGAACTGCCGGACTGCGGATTCCTGGGAACGCTATCATCCGACACCGGTACCGGATCCTGCCGGACTTCCACTGCAAAACGCATCCGCAGGTCTGCCAGGGTATCCTGGTAGGCATTGCCCTGGGTCTCACCGTCCAACGCCACTTTCAGGGTAATACTGCCGCCCTGGCCGGGACTTAAGGTATCCAGATAAATGTAATTTTCCTTCATTCCTTCTGTGGCGTCACGCAGGCCCTCGGAATCTTCACCGCCCACGGTGTCACTGTCGAAAAGCACTACGGACCGGTTGGCCCCCGTATAGGCCAGATAGTAGGTATAGGCGCCGCCCCCTGTGGTGGAATTTGCGCTTGTATCCTCCAGAGACCTTACCACCTCATTGGTCAGATACCAGTCCGTAACCTTGCTGTTCTGATTTCCCAGATCCAATGTGAATGTAATATTGTCGCCTGGCTGCATGCCGGAGATAGCCTCGTCTATGCTCTTCTGGCCAAAATTACTTTCCATCTTGTTTTCAGAGGTAAAAGTCACCTTCCATCCGGCCTGCCCCAGCAGCTCGTCGGCCCGGGCTTCCATTGATGTGAACAGGAACAGGCCGAATGCCAGAAGCAAGCTCATGCATTTTCTCTTCATATTGCCGCCCTCCTCACTTCACAGAAATCAGGGAACCGTTGGCGTCCAGCTCCACCTCGCGTCCCCAGGCACTCCAGATAGCATCTTCCGCGCTGTGTGTCTGCACCGAATCCACCTCCGCCCTGATCCGGAACTCTATGCCATCATAGACATATATCGTGGTAATGTTCGTATAAGCTCCGTTCTTCTCTACCGTCTGATAAACCTGATCCGCCACGGAAGAATCGATTCTCAGATAATCCGACAGATCCGCTGTCCTGGTCTGTGTCGGATTCACGTCGCTGCCCGGCGCTTTCAGAATATCCCTATAATACAGGACAGTACGTTCCTTCGTGGATGAGGCCTCATCCAGAATCCATGGCATGCCCTCTCCGCTCCTTCCCCAGTTGGTCAGATGCAGATCAATCAGATCCGGAGAAAGCTCCGGCAATTTCGTTCTTATGACTCTCCCCTGGCTGTCCCGCAGGGGATTGCCGTCTTTATCCCGCTGGGTTATCACCCAATATTTATAGATTGTGACACGGACATACTGGTCGATATCACCGGTATTCTCCACATAAAGCCTCTCCGTATACTTTTTGCCCGGCACAAGCTCTTCCCCTTCTGCCAGCAAATCTCTCAGAAGCGAATTGTCCTCTTCGTCCCTGATTTCATCGGCATCCCAATAGTCAGGCTCCTTTACATCATAATTCCTCCAGGACACCTTCTTGGGATTGTTCTCGCCGCACTGCTCATACAGGCTCACGCCGATGTTGAACATCCGGACCTGGGAATTATAGTATTCCGAAGTGTAGGTAAGCACTGCTCTTGCGCTGCCTATCGTACTTCCAAGGAGCATCACAATCGCCAGGCCGAACAGCACCATGGTCACTGCCGGGGAAGCCAGGAATCTCTTCACTTTTTTCTTCCTATTCTCCGACATTCCCATCACCTCCAGTCCCGTTTCCCATATTCCCTTCCATTCTGCCTGTGTCCGTCACCGTATCCAATATTCCGGACCAGTCGGCGTAGGGCTCGCCGTTCTCATCATACCTGACAGAGGTGCTTTCATAGATCACAATCACATTGAAGCTTTCGCCGTCTTCCGGTTTCGTCCCTTCCGCATTCGTTCCCTCGGACAGGGAAGGAATGTCAATAACCACGTCCAGAGTCGTTGTGGAACCGCCTCCCTCTACAATGTCCTTATAATACCAGTATTCGCCGGACTCCCCTTCCGGGACAATCCGGTTCCAGCTTCCATTTTCCTGTGTCCATGTGCCCTCGGGAACGCTCTTGTAAGTCAGCTCGTACCTGGCACAGAAAGCCCGGGCCCGGATATAGACAGGTCCCGAGCCTGCATCATTGGTAATCGTCACATGCTTTGTCCTGGAATCAAAAGTCTCTGTAATCTCTGTCCGTTCCTCCCCCAGGCGAATAGGTATTCCGCCCTCGGCCGATGTATAAGTGGTAAAGTAGGCAAGCGCATTGTTTATTCCCATAGTCAGGATGGAGGCCGTGGCCAAAAGGGACAGACATATGTTTCCGAACCTTTTTCTCTTCATATTCTCTCCCTCCTCATCCCGTCGCGTCACCGGACGCCTGCTCCCCTTCCGGCGTATTGCCGCTTTCAGTGGTATTGCCGTTCTGAGTGATTTCACCGCCCACAGTACCGTTCGCATGAACCGAAGTCCAGATCCACCTGTTCTGATCTGTGCTATAGGTGAAATTGTTTGCAATACCGTGTCCGTCCACATGACGCCCATTATAATAGTTGGTAAAGGTCACGCCAAAAACCTGCCCTGCCTCACTGATGGTAACTGTCTGCTCATATGCCTCTCTTCCGGCATTTCCATCGGTTCCATCCACCGGATAGGGCTGATAGCCGGAACCGCTGTAAATCTCCTTCACCGTCACCACCGCGCCCACAGGGAGCTCCAGCTCCTCTCCCGGTTCATAAGCCGTATGGGAACCTGCTCCCGTGAAATTTATGGATACCACATCCTTGTATTCTTTCTGTTCACCGCTGACCGGATCGGTCCAGACCGCACTTACTTCGAAGATAAACGTAACCGGTCTCTGTACATTGTCCCCGGCAATGGTTCCGAACTCCGGAAGCACCTTCGTAATCTGCAGGCTTCCACGCCGGGTATCCGCCTGAGCTTTCAGCACCGCCTCCATATCATAAAGCCATGGACCGGGATTCTCCGAGCTGCTCACCTGATTCCCGGAAGCATCCGTGTAAGGCTCTTTGCCCGGCAGGGAAATCAATTCCGGTTCAAAGGTGAAGACACAGTCCGGAGCATTGGCTATCGTAGCAATTGTCTCCGTCCCATCACTGTCCCGATTGACTACGGTATATTTCGCCACGTCCTTATATGTTACGTCCGGATCTCCGGTTCCGCCTCTTCTGGCAATCAGCAGGTACAGACCGGCGTCCAGATCCTCTATCTTCTGGTTCGGGGACTGGTCTGACTTCACCGGCGCCGCCCACACCCTTCCGATGACTGCTCCCGTAGCGGGATCCACTGAGACTCCCAGGGCGATTTCCGCCGCTTTCCGGGCCTGCTCCCGCCAGTCCGCGTTGGTCATATTGCCCGTAAGCTGTAATCCGTCTTCCCCCTTATACCAGGGTTCCAGCTCATACTCATATCCGTCATAGGTCAATCCATTGGAGCTGTTGGGTACGGCGCTGCCCACCTTGTAGAGATCCAGCACCACCGCGGCATTCGCAAGCTGCTCCGTCAGATAGGCGCCCTCATCCCCCTTAAAGGGACCCGGAACTACCGTCAACGAACATTTTTGATCCAGTTTTATCACCTCTGCCGCCCTTCCTGAAAGTGACAAAGTCAGCGCCATGCACAACACCACTGCCAGAGGCGCCCACATCCATATTCGTCTGTGTTTCATAGATGATTCCCTCCTTACCTGATCATCCCCATATCCGTCAAAGGCCAGACACGAAAAAAGATCTTGCCTACCAGAAATTCTTCACTTATGCTGCCGATGGCACTGCTCCTGCTGTCCACGGAGGTGTCCCGGTGGTCCCCCAGCACAAATATCCGCCCCTCCGGCACCTGGTAGGGAAGCGTGATATCGCAGATTCCAAGGGATTTCTCCGTGACATAGGGTTCGTCCAGAAGCCTGTCATTCACATACACATTTCCATCCTTGTCAATATCCACCCAGTCACCTGAAACCGCAATCACTCGTTTCACCAGAATGTTGTTGTTATAGTAAAAGGCTACTACTTCGCCGGTCTTGTAATCTGACCCGCTTAATGCCACCACGATATCTCCGTTCCACAGAGTCTCCGTCATGGAGCTTCCGCTGATCTGCAATACCGGCAGAAAAATTACTGCCACCAAAACGGCTGCCGCCGCTACAATCAACAGAGTATACAGGGTGCTGCGCAGCACTTTTACAAACATATGCTTGTAATTTTCTTTTTGAAGTTCTGCTTCTATCTGCTCTAAAGTCGGAGTTTCCAGTACTTTCTCCTTCTTTTCCTCTCCCATATTACCCCTTCGGACTGTTCTGACTATGCTCCTTCAAAACGTCCTCTTTTTATTTCTTTCCTCTCTGCCGCTTTGGTTTTACAGATCATAATACTCCTCTACCTCTTTCAGGTCGAAATCATCCTCCCACTTTGGTTCGGTCTTTTTTTCAACTTTTTTCGGTACCTTTTTTACAGGGGGCGGTGCTGCCTTCCCGGGTCTTTCCACAGGCTGCTCCCTCAGCCGCTCCCTGGGTTGTTCCCTGGGTGGTTCGGCTGATCGTCGTCTGAGTGGTTCAGTTGATTGGTCTCTCAGTGGTTCGGCCGATTGTTGTCTAAGCGGTTCTGTCGGTCGGTCTCTCAGTGGTTCGGCCGCTCGTTGTCTGGGCGGTTCTGTCGGTCGGTCTCTCATGGGTTCGGCCGCTCGCGATCTGAGCGGTTCTGTCGATCGGTCCCTCATGGGTTCGGCCGCTCGCGATCTGAGCGGTTCTGTCGGTCGGTCCCTCATTGGTTCGGCCGCTCGTTGTCTGAGCGGTTCAGCCTGTCGGTCCCGGGACGGCTCGGCCGGCTTCTGCCTGAGTGGTTGCCTCGGCCGGTCCTCGGACACTTCCTTCTGCCCTTCTCCGGACCAGTCTACTTCTCTGAATTTCTCATCTTCCGTTGGATTTTCCCTATACGCTAAGGCCCCCACATTCCTCATCGTCGTATAATATCCATCCCATGGCATTGTAGGTTCATACTGTAGCCGTACATTCTCCAGATACTGGTCCGCCGCTTTCTGAGCGATATCAAAGATTCCATTCAACCGAAGAGCCGCTTCCGCAATGGAGCCTGCCTCCTGAAGCTTGATTCTGCGGGTATTTCTATCCCTGCGGAGCGTATCCTGGAGGGTGTGTATCTTCTCATCCTTCTGGTCCAGCCGTTTCCTGAGACGTTCATAGTTCTCCTGGAGCTCTGTCAGCTCCTTTTCTCTCTCTGCCAGCGACTGTTTTACCTTATCTGTCTCTTTCACTTGCGCAAGCAGTAATTGGAGAAGCTCTCGTCGGCTGAGCTTATGCATCTCCTTATCTGTCATGCTATCTGCCTTCCTCCCATTCGGTTTACGTCATGTTGTTTTAAAGGCTTTCCTGTTTTTCTTATTCTTTTTCTACTGATTATTTTTTCTTTCTATATTTAATCAGCAACCAGATCAGCAGCACCAGCAGCATTGGAATGGCTATGGCGGGCGCCACCAATTTGGGATCCAGCAATGTGGCGTCCGGCGCCACGCGGATAATCGTAGTATCTGTCAGATTATCAATTCTGATTCCTCTCACCAGCAGCCTGTGGGTATTAATTCCATAGGGGGTGCAGGTCACAAGCGTACAGTAATCTTTTCCCCGGATCAGGTCCAGATCCCCCACCTCCTCCGGCAAAACGATTCGAATCTGATCCACCTGATACGTCAGGGTCTCGTTCAATACTTTCAGCAGAAAGAGATCACCTTCTGCCAGCTGATCCAAATCTGTAAATAGCCTGGCAGAAGGAAGGCCTCTGTGCCCTGAAAGCACACAATGAGAGCCCTCCCCGCCTACCGGCAGAGAAGAAGCCTCGATATGTCCCACCGCCACCTGCAGAATAGCCTCATCTACGCCATGATAAATAGGCAGAGATACATCAATGGAAGGAATCTGGATATATCCCATAATTCCGTTTCCGGAGATATTGAGCATGGAATTGTACTCTTCCCGCTCCTCATCACTGGGATAATACCGGTTGGCCCTTTTCCAGAGCTCCGCATTGTAGACCACCGCTTTGTTCCAGTACTCTTCATAGTCTTCCTCTTCCAACGACGCCACAGCTTCGTCATAGCTTGCTATCGCTCTGGACTGGTGGAGTGAATTCCAATAATCGCTGACTGTTGGATACAGCAGCAAGGACAGACCTGCAATCAAAATCAATGTTAAGATAATGGTAGATAGGTGTTTCTTCATCCAGGACTCTCCTTGCCACTATACGCGGAAGGAGCCGAAGCTCCTTCCGTATACAGCAGGAATTCAATGTATTACCTTCTTTTATTTATCCTTTCCCATACGCTTTTTGGTTACAAGCAGAACCACCGCCGCCAGAACCAGGATGCTGCCGGTCACATAGAAGATCGTCGTACCGATACCACCGGTGGACGGAAGGAGGGAACCGGCCTTGTTCTCAACCTTGACAATATACAGAGATGTGTTATCTTCCTTGCCATTGGGCTGCCCATTCTCATCTTTACCAGTCTCGGACCCGGTGGAAATTACCTCTCCATCCTGCTTTACAGTCCATATACACTCTTTCTTTTCCGATGTGCTGTCAGGCTGTCTCCAGTCAATCTCCACTATGATAGGCTCCTTCAGCAGATTATACCCATTGGGAGCCTTGATCTCCTTAATTTCATAGGTGCCTGCAGCCAGACCTTTCAGGTTCAAGATACCGTTTGCATCCACAAATGCCGTATATGTTTTCTTGTTGTCTTTCTCCTCTACGGTCTCCGTTCTGGTCGTACTTACCAGTTTGAACTTCCTTGTGACCGTTTTCGTCTCCGAATCCACATTTTCGTAATACTTGGAAGTATCCTTTGTCTCATCATCACTAAATACAGGATCTGTTCCTGTATAAGTTCCATCCTTTAACAGATAATAAGTTCCGTCCGCAGCTTCCTCATATTTTGTTTCATTTACCACAACCTTATTTAATACAGAGGCAGTGATTTCAAACTGGGCGCCGCTCAGAGCAATTTCCTTGCCACCCTCCATCGCAAACTTCTGCAGCTGCAATCCCGTCAGATAAGTAATTGTCTCGCTCTTAGGCGTTGTCCCTGTAGGTTTTTCGGGATAATCCGGTTCTTCCGGTGTCCCTTCTCCTGTTTCATTGGGATTCTTAGAGTAAATCAGTTCCAGGGTATTCTTCGCTCCTGTGGTTCCAACCAGTACCTTGTCGTTGATCTCAGCGGAATACGTAACCTGAATTGCCCGATCTGCTTCTGTCGTCGTCTCGGTGGGTTTGTACTGGATAAAATTCTCAAATACGATTTCAAACGCAACGACACTTGCAAGTTCATCTGCTGCGGCGGGAACGAGTTCTTGCGCATCATTTCTCTTATACAGCTTCACATAATAAGACTTTCCAGTCCTGTCAATGCCATCGTTTTCTGTAGGAACAGGATTCTGAGTCAGTTTTTCGCCGCCTATGGTAACTTCTATATTCCCTTTAAAGGTCAGCCCCTCGGACAACTCATCCTTCATCACAAAGAAGTATTTCTCGTAGCCGTCCATATTGGGTACTTTGGAGTCCACCACAAAATTTACCGTATCGCCGATGGCTCCGTTGCTGAATTTTGTCTTCTCTGTATCATAGCATGCTGCAACATGTGAATGCTCCTCACCCTCGGTAAGTCCGCATACCAGCTTTGTTGCCAGGATATTCTTATCTACCTCCGGCGCATCTGCTTTTGCCGCTACGCTTACATCTCCTACCACCTGGAGAATATATCTTGTCTCCGTATAGCCTGTGACAGAACCATCCGGATTTTCCACTGCGCCGGGCACTTTACTATTCTTTACCAGATAGTAGCCATCTCCTGTCACATCCACAGCATAGGTCCAGGGAGCTTCGTTCTCCTCCGCACCGGAACCTTTTTTTGTCCAGCCGGTGGCGGCTTCTGCCGTCACATTTGCGCCCACGATCTCAGAGAACTTATCGATGACAGCGTCATCTTTGAAATCTGCCAGAGCGGCCGCTACTTCCGCCGCGGTATTAATTTTATAGTTTTCTCCCTCCTTCTCGGTGAATACCGTTCCAAAAAGAGGCTCGTTCCTCAAAGCAGTCAAGATCGCTTCTCCATTAACACCACTACCCCACTGGATATTGGACAGGACCTTCTCCCCTTTTTCATTCGTATAAAGATCTCCCTTAAATACCTGGTAGACTTTATATTCATACCCCTCATTTGACGTGTCAGTAATGGTAATTGTGTGTTTGTTGGTCTCATGAGTACTTGGTTCCGGCTCATCCGCAAGCACCGTCATGCTCATTCCCAGAACCATCATCACCGCCAACATCATGCTGACAATTTTTTTGATTCGCTTCATAATCTTACTCTCCCTTCATTTTTACTTTTGAAGCTGTACTTTTGGTTGTATTACAATACCGTGCCCCTCTTTCAGATCAAGGAGGATAATTACGCCCTCCTTTCTCTGGATTTTTTTCTATACACCAGGCCTGCGCCGGACAAAATCACCATGACGCCTGCCAATGCATATAAGTTTGTCGTGCCGGAACCGCCTGTCTCGGGAAGAGAGAACTCATACAGATTGTTGTACGCAATCTCTGCCGTACTGTCTTTTGCAATCGTTCCTGTAATCTTCCCCGCCGTTTCTGTGGCGGTTCCTCCTGAAATCACCGGACTGTATGGATTGCGATCGGCCACATCCCAGTTGATGTCTTCATCCGGTTTTTTGGGGTACACCGTCACCGGTCCCACCTCTTCAATCACATAGCTTGAACCATCCGGAAGAAAATCTATAATGATATATTCTCCCGCCTTCAATGTGAATTTGGAATCATTCCATATAAGGACATCCTTTTCAAGTATCTCCCCTGCGGCATTATATTTGGTATAGGAATAGTCATTTTTTAAAGCATTATCCGGTATCTGCTCTACCTGAGCTTCCCCTTCCTTTGGCGGCCTGTAGAAATGAATCTCAAAGCCGAATTCCTCATCTGTCTGGGCATTGCCTGTCACTTGCTTTTGAATCCTTAATTTACCGATATCCTGCTCCGTTGTGGCAAAGGACACGGAAGGCAATGTGAACTGCATCCAGCAGGTGGAACCACCGGCTCCTCGTTCCGTATAGAAGAATGTCAGTCTGTATTCTCCTTCCGACCCCTGCTTAATGTGATCCCACAGATTGACGTATTCTCCCACGGAAGTGTGCACACCGCCAATATCACAGATCAGTTTTCCATCGTACCCGGGGCCATCTAAGAACACCCACATGTCATCATCTCCGTAGAAGAGATATTCCAGCGGCCCTGTGTAATCCTTACTTAAGGTAAAGTCAACCGTATAATGCATTCCAAAATAATGGTTATGAACATGCTTGTCATCCGATGCAACCACATTTCCAACGCAACCTTCAGCCTCAGGATCATCCTTATTAGAAAAGCTCCTTATTACTCCTGAGCTGGCCTCACTTCCGAACATCAGGTCATGTCCGCCGGTTCCTGCTGTTGATACCCCATCCAATGGATAGAAATCATTCCCGGCAAAATAATATGTCTTCCCCCAATTGAGCATTTGTCTCTTGAACTGATCCACGCCATAGACACCGCTTACAACCTTTTTTTCTCCCTCGACAACTTCCATCACTTCCGCATCGGTCAGGGTGTAGGTATCGCCTACCTGCTTAAAAATAAGATTCCCATCGTAGACTGTCTTTCCACTTGCATCCCCATCATTGAACAGGTTCGGGGCCTTCACATCGTCACTATATTGAATCTTCCCATCCGCCATGCCGGTGACCAGTCCAAAGGTAGGACTACCATAAGCAACATTTTTGGCATTGGCTTTGTTCCCCTCGATTTCGCCCATCGTTGTCTTCAGAGAGCCTTCGCTATTGCCGAAGCCAAAGGTTTGATCCGGCAGGTTGCCATTAATTCCCTGTCGATTGGTATACATATACCATTTCTCACCGCTCTCATGCGTCGTTGCAGTGCCGCGGTTTACTTCTGTGCCATTTTTTGAATAAACCTGGCCGTCGGACACATCATAGTCATAGAATTCCGCGCTGTTGGTTACCGCCTTTTCCTGACAATGAAACAGCAGTCGGATGGTTGCGCCATCTGTAACCAATATAAACTCATCTTTATTCTCCTCCTGGGTCGTTTTCCTGTTGGTAAAATGCCACTCTTTTCCGTCCGCACAGCTATAAGATTCCCATGCTTCGCTGTCTTTTCTCTGCACTCGTATCTCCGCCAGGACATAATTGGGATTATTTGCAACCTTATTGAAATATGCCAGGCCTGGCTTATCAATATAGTAATATTCGTTTGGTGAGTAAATTTCCGTCTCTTTCGACTGTGTCAGAACCATGCCGTCTTCTTCACTCACATAAAAATACATTTTAGGCATTGTTCCGCCATTCGTCGGCAATGTAGGTTCGCCCTCTTCAGACTGCTTCGAGGTGTCAATCATGGTAATGGCCTTTTCAGAAGGCTCATGTGTGGTTACAACACTTTCAATATTCGCATAATATTCTACCATGAACCTGGGGTTTGCCGTGCTCGATGCATATATCGGCGCAACATTGTCCGTTCCCCGTGTCGTCGCCTCATAAGTCATTGTCGTATCGGCC
Organism: uncultured Acetatifactor sp.; assembly: GCA_948896875.1. Classification (GTDB taxonomy): domain Bacteria; phylum Bacillota; class Clostridia; order Lachnospirales; family Lachnospiraceae; genus Acetatifactor. The sequence goes on from CAQUWW010000019.1 coordinate 38,907, forward strand.
GTCTGACTGTTCACCACGAGAGAACTATGGATATCGCTGACCTGAAATCCTTCCCCGTTCTCGGCGAGATCCAATGCCACCAACGCCACATCGCTATCCTGGCTCTCCGCTTCCGGGTCCGTTCCTTCCACGGCATGCTCGCCCACGTCTGCATCAATGGCCATGACATTTGCCTCTCCGCCTTCCGCGAACTCCTTCAACGCTTCCGTAGGAGCCACCTCCACAGTGACTTTACAATCCGTGAGGTCCAGCTTAGCCCCCTGATAGGTCAATCCGTAAGAAAGCACCTGCAGCGATAGTATCTCGTTATCGGCATCTGTCTCTGCGGCATAAGCAGCCACGGCTTCATACTCGGCCGCCTCTTCTCCCAAAGGCTCCACCACTGCTTCCAGCTCCTCATTTGTCACGTCGCCTGTGTTCGTTTCCGCAGGGTCTGCCTCTCCTGCACCCTCAGGAATCGTCGGTGCACTGTCTCCATTATCTCCGGTCCCAGGCTCCCCGTTCTCTTCGCCCTCCGGCTCTCCGGCAGTATTCTCTCCTCCGGCCCCTGTCTCTCCCGCAGGATTTCTTCCGCCTTCCGCTATCTCTTCTGCGGTAGGCAGAACCGCCTCGCCTTCCACATGAAATGTCACAGTAAAGGCATTGTCTTCATAGGTGAAAGTCTTATCTACTGCCACAGTGCTCACCGGCACTTTCCACCCAAGTGCAATCTCCGAGAAGTCATTCAACTGGAAAGTAGTACTGTTTTTCTCTGCGTCGCTTCCCTCCAGCCGCTCATTTCCACCTTCTCCGAAGTGTACCACCGTGACGGGGCTGCCCTCTGCCATGCCGTCTTCGCCCAGCAGCTGTATCTTGATGGTCACAGGCGCTTCCGGCTCTACCTCTGCCCCTTC
>CAQUWW010000020.1:0-30551 GCA_948896875.1 uncultured Acetatifactor sp.
CAGGACCTTGAAGGTCCTTGCAGGAATCTCCGATCCTCTGTGAGTTAAACGCGAATTTCCCCTACCTCTCCATCTTCCAGTAAAATGCACTATAGGCTGGCAGTATGCTGCCCCCGCCAAAATCATGGGTCTCTCCGGTAATCAGATCGGTCGCCATCCCGCAGCCTGCGTCAAAATGCGCCGTAAAGTCCTGATCATCCGCATTGATAGCTACAAGCACTCTCTCATGTTCCGATTTCCTTTCAAAGATACATTGTCTGTTCGTCAGCACCACAGAACGAAATGCTCCATAATTCAGTGCCTCTGATTGTTTCTTTGCAGAACTTAAGGCACAGATCCAGTCTGTCAGCTCATTCCATATAGGCTTCTCGAAATCGGGGCGCAGCGCAGGATCGCCCTGTGCCTTCTCCGCCTTCTCTCCCCACTCACTCCCATAATAAACACAGGGAATTCCCGGCATACCAAAGGCAAGCGCATAAATCAGCGGCAGATGCTTCTCGTTTCCCAATATACTCGCCACTCTGGTCACATCATGGTTATCCACAAAGGACAATAAATGCTTGCCTTTGTATAGCGTCCAGTTCTCCGGTCCAAACTGACGCAGCAGCGAATGTACAATCTCAAAAAGATTCATGCTGTTGAAGCTGCTGTGAAGTCCCTTGTAACATTCGTAATTTGTAGCCGAATGAAGCATCTGATCATTCATCAGACGATTATAATCTCCGTGCAGCATCTCTCCCACCAGGAAGAAATCCTCCTTCAGGCTTTCAGTAAAGCTGCGAAGTCTGCGCACAAATCCCTCATCCAGACAATAGGCCACATCCAGCCGTAATCCGTCTATTCCGAATTCCTCCACCCAGTACTTTACACTCTCCAGAAGATAATTTACCACTTCATCATTATGCAAATTCAGCTTTACCAGATCATAATTTCCCTCCCAGCCCTCATACCACAAGCCATCGTTATAATTGGAATTGCCGTCAAAGGCTATGCGGCCAAACCAGTTCACATAGGGTGAATTCTGTCTGTTGCGAAGCACATCCTGAAAAGGTCCGAATCCTCTGCCCACATGGTTGAACACACCGTCCAACACAACCCGGATACCATTCTCATGCAGGCTGTCACATACCTTTTTAAAATCTTCATTGGTTCCCAGACGCACATCCACTTTCCGATAGTCCCTCGTGTTATAGCCATGGGTATCCGATTCAAAAAGCGGTGAAAAATATACCGCGTTTATCCCCAGCTTCTTCATATGAGGGATCCAATCTACAACCTTCAGAATGCGATGTTCCAATACTCCGTCATTCTCAAAAGGTGCCCCGCAGAATCCCAATGGGTAAATCTGATAAAATACACTTTCATAGGCCCACATACTATTTTTCTCCTTTTCCCTTCTTTTTTCCTTCCTCTTTGATCAACGTTTATTGACCAGATCAGTATTTTTTTGATGGCTTTCCAGAGTTTTCTGTGGATAACTTGATTGTTCTGTCATTTTTTATAAGCATTTTTCCCAAAAAATCCACAAAATCCACAGAGTTATCCACATTTACACACCTGTCATTTTATCATATTACAGGTGTCATTTCCACCTTTTCCCACATTTTTTACTTTTTACAGCCACTCATTCCAAAAACGTTCCACCCGCTTTGCAACCGTATCCACTGTCACCACCTCATATTGTTCCCATTCCCTTGGAAACAGCCTGCGGTAGGCAACTTGCAGAAACCGCTCATCCAAAAGTGCGATGATTCCCACGTCATCCACTGTGCGGATCACCCGGCCTGCGGCCTGAAGAACCTTATTCATACCAGGATAACGATAAGCGTAATCAAATCCATCCTTCTCATCCGCATCAAAATATCGTTTCAGGATTTCTTTCTCGTTGCTGACCTGAGGTAAACCGGTTCCCACGATAATCGCCCCGATCAGGCTGTCGTTCTTTAGGTCAATCCCTTCGCTGAAGATACCACCCAGGACGCAGAAGCCGATCAATATACGTTCCTCCGATCCCTGAAATTCATTCAAGAACGCCTCTCTGTCCGCTTCACTCATAGCCTCGCTCTGGATGATACAGTCCCTGTCTTCTCTTCTGTATTGTTCCACATATCTTTCGTAAATGATGTGCAAAAAAGCATAAGACGGGCAAAATACCATATAGTTGCCATGCCGGTTTTTCACAATTTCCTCGATATAGCGGACAATATTCCCATATTCTTCTTCAGAACGCCTGCTATACTTACTGGTGACATCACCAGCAATCAACAAAGCTCGCTTCGACGGATGAAATACGGAACGGGCATATACTTCATAGTCTTCCGGATCACCTCCCAATAATTTCTTATAATATTGAATCGGTAAAAGTGTAGCGGAAAAAAGGATTGTGCTCCTCCCCCGAAGCATACAGTTTTTCAGATTCTCCCGTGGATTCACGCATAGAAGCTTCAGCATAAATCCCCTGTCATCCAACTGTGTATACCTGACATAATTCTCATCCGCCAGATCATATATGGTTAGAAAATGCCGGACTTCAAAGTAAAATTCCAGCAAGGCATCCCGAACCGGCAGCGTTCCGTCCTCCTGCTCGGAAAGATAGTCCTCCATAACTGTCTGCAGCTTCATCAGCTTCCCTGCGAAGGCCTCGATATCCTCAACCAGTCGATATTGTTCACATTCTCGTTTCAGAGCCAGTAATTCTCGATTGCATTTCTCCAGTCGGTCTATCATTTTTTCCGCATATCCCTGCCGCACCAGAACACTTTTCCCGCCGAAAGATCTGCTTTTTCTCCCCCTTTTCCGGCCTTCTTCCTTCTCCTCTTCCACAATCTCACAGACATCCGGCAAAATCACAGTACTGATTTGGTCAATGCAGAAATCCTCCTCTGCCGCCTCCTTGTATTCTCCTGACATCTCCGTCATGATTTGTGTCATTTCCAGTTTCATTTGCCCGGAAACCCCTGATATTTTCTGCCTCTTTTCATTTTCTGACACTATTGTCCTTTTCAGTTCTCTTCGTAACGCGGCAAATGCTTCCTTCCATAATATGGCGCTGTACATCTCTCTGCCCCGTTCCAGCAGATTATGCGCTTCGTCAATCAGAAAAAGATAATTGCCTTCCGTATTCTCTGCAAAGAAACGCTTTAAATATACATGGGGATCAAAAAGATAATTATAGTCACAGATAACAGCATCGGCAAACAGGCTCATATCCAGGCCCATCTCAAAAGGGCACACCCTGTGACGCCCGGCATATTCTTCGATATGCTCTCTGCTGAAGCACTCCTGGGAAATAAGCAGGTCGAAAACGGCATCGTTTATTCGATCGTAATGCCCCTTCGCATAAGGACAATGTTCCGGATTGCACTCTGTCTCCTCCATAAAACAGATCTTTTCTTTGGCTGTCAGAATAATGCTTTTCAGACGAAGTCCCTTTTTTCGAAGAATATGCAAGGCATCGTCTGCTACCGTTCTGGTAATAGTCTTGGCGGTCAGATAAAACAGCTTCTCCCCCATGCCCCGTCCCATGGCCTGTATGGACGGATAAATTGTGGAGATCGTCTTTCCCACCCCGGTGGGGGCCTCGAGAAAAAGTTTCTTCTTATGATATATGGTTCTGTATACATCGGCGGCCAGTTCCTTCTGCCCCTCCCTGTAAGGATAAGGAAATTCCAGCCCGATTATGGATTCCTGTCTGATCTCACGCCATTTCCAGGCATAATCCGCCCATTTTCGATAGCTCTCCAACAATCCGCTAAACCAGCCGCCCAATTCCTCCATGGAATAATCTTCATAAAAATACCTCAGTTCCTCCGTAGGCATATGGCAGTAAGTCATCCTCACACTTACATTCTGCAGTTCCTGCTCCAGCCCATACATATACGCGTAACACTTCGCCTGGGCAATGTGCAGCAAGGCCGGCTCTTTCATTCGGGCGAGTTCACGATATGTGCCTTTGATTTCATCAATAATCACCCGGCCATCCCGATGAATCACACCGTCTGCCCGGCCTTCCACAATCAGTACATAGTCCTCCGTATGACAGGTATATTTCAGCGATACTTCCGCCTGATACTCCGCACCCATTCTTCGTTGTATCATCCGATGGATCCGGCCCCCTTCCTGCATGGCATTATCGGGTGACACCTGATGTCTGTTGTCAATATCTCCATGTCGCAGAATAAACTCCACCAATCCTCTGACGGAAATGTGAATCTCCTGTTCCTCCCCGGTTCGTCCGGCGCTGACCTTCACCACTTTCATCTCTGCTCCTTTTTCGTTCTCACCTGCGTATGCCATATATGACATCATGCACAGACTCTCCGCCCGTTCTTCTCATGCCGCGGCTGAGAGCGCATTCCATGCGATAACAATTTCCCCTGCACACCCCTGTAGGTATAAAAGAAAACTCCCCATGCAGAGATAGCATCCTATCCCGCACAGGGAGCCCTGTTCCACCTGTAAGACACTCCTTCTGTCACAGCTCAGCTGGCGACAGAAAATCTCTTCAACAGCTCCTCAAACTCACTATTATATCCATCATAGGATACCTTCAATGGTCTGCGCAAGTCCAGTCCGTATACGCCTAAAAATGACTTGGCATCAACAATATATCTATTATAGGAAATGTCGATGTCAAAATCACATTTGGAAGTTACGCTAACAAAATGCTGGACTTCATCCGGAGTCAAATGAATTGTTCTAACCATTTCCAACCTTCCTCTCAAATGATAATTCCAACCTGCATTTATGTGTTCCTACGCCTTACATTATAGTCCAAAAAGCAGAAAAGTAAAGCATTTTTTTACAAATATTTCAAACAAATTCCACCATATATTCCCGGAATCGCAACGGCAGCATCCCCTTCTGAAGCTTTTGATTTTTTCTCTCTTCAATGGTTATGGTATGGCAGAATTGTCGAAAAAGTTCCTGATAATGGAGTTCCTCCTCTGAATAACGAAGTTCTAAAGGCCTGTCCGCCTCCTCTCCGCGAAGCAGGTACCAAGCCTTCCCGGCTGGGTGAATTCCAAACAGATTGCGCTTTTCGTCAAAAATCAGGAAGTTCTCTATGGACAGCCGGTCCGCAAAATGCGGCATCAAAAACACCATCACATCGTTCTTCGGCCCAATCCGGGAATAAAGCACGCCTTTCTCCAATTCCTGAAAGCGCAGAAACTGCTTCTGGTGCCCTACTTCCGTGGACACCCCTCTGCCCAGCGAAAATGCTTTGTGGATGTTATCATCCGCCAAATTGTCAAATAAGTGTCCCGGACGGCACCCGCAACGCAGTCCTTTTACCACCGTCCGATAAACTGCCTGTGCCTTATTTTCATCATTTGCGGCTAATGCCATACACAATCTCAGACAATCCTCACTGCCAAACCGTCTTTTCAGGGTATTTAAGACCTTTCGGCTCTTCTCTTCCTCTGCCGTTACCTTCACGTCTTCCGCAAAAAGAAAAGGCTCCTGCGTAAGGCTCAGAAGAGTATCCTCATGGTTCCGCTTTTCTTCATAGGCTAAATAAATCGCTGTAAACACACTTTCCAACGTATCCTCACATCTATATACAATCATCTTCCTTCACCACTCTGCTCTTACAGCTGCCCCACAGCCGCCTGCTGCCTCTCCACCACAGAAATGGGGCGCGTAAATTCGACATCATCGAAGAGAGACATCTGGCGGTAAGTCATACCGTCGCTTCCAAACTGAATCCTGTCCTTCTCGCTTGTGAGATTGCGTACAATATAATCCTCCTCCAGCTTCACCGGATACATCAGTTTCCCACTGCAAGTGATAAAAAATAAAGCTCTCTTCAGTACCACACCGATTTTCTTTAAATCAGAAAAAGTCAGACTGCAGCTTCTGCGTGCCGCCACAATCCGTCGGGCGCTTTTCACACCTATCCCGGGTACACGCAGCAGCTTTTCCAACGGAGCCCTGTTAATTTCCACCGGAAATTCCTCCAGATGGCGTACGGCCCAATCCTCCTTCGGATCCAACATCACATTAAAAAACGGCCTTTTTTCATCCAGCAACTCCTCCGCCCGAAATCCATAAAAGCGCAGCAGCCAGTCCGCCTGATATAATCTGTGCTCCCTGAGAAGCGGCGGTCCTCCCGGCAGCGCGGGCAGGCTCCTGTCCCCGGTCACGTTGACAAAAGCGGAATAGAAAACCCTTTTCAGCCCAAACTTCTGATACAGCCCTTCCGCCACATTGATAATCTGGTAGTCGCTCTCCGGCGTCGCACCGATAATCATCTGCGTGGACTGTCCTCCTGCCACAAAGCGCGGTGCATTCCGATACAGAACCAGATCATTTTTGTTCGCCGCGATTCCGTTCTGTATCTGACGCATAGGTGTCAATATGCTCTTCCTGTGTTTATTGGGAGCCAGCGTACGCAGTCCCTCCGCCGTGGGAAGCTCCAGATTGACACTCATCCTGTCTGCCAGGTAACCGGTTCTCTCAATAACCTCCGAGTCCGCTCCCGGAATCGCCTTCACATGGACATAACCGTTAAATTGATACTGATTCCGCAGAAGCCATATGGTACGACAGATCAGTTCCATGGTAAAAGTAGGATTCCTGATAATCCCGGAACTCAGAAACAGACCTTCGATATAATTTCTGCGGTAGAATTCCATGGTCAGCGTACAGATTTCCTCCGGGGTAAAGGTAGCCCTGGGAATATCATTAGAATGCCGGTTGCGGCAATATTTACAGTCAAAAATGCACTCATTGGTCAGAAGTATTTTTAGAAGAGAGATACATCTTCCATCCCCGGAAAAGCTGTGACAGATACCGGCCGCCACACAATTCCCGATCCCCCGGCCGTTTCCCTTTCTGTCCACACCGCTGGAAGTACAGGCCACATCATATTTAGCCGCATCTGTGAGAACCTGCAGCTTGTCAGCCAAAGGCATCTCCCCTCCCCGCACCATATACTCCAACTCTCATTCACCTCCGTCTGTCTCCGGTTCGTCTCCTTTGTTTATCGAACACACGTTTGTATTAGAATAGCACATATGTTCTTTTTTTGCAAGTGCTTTTCGAAAAAAGTTCCCTCATTTTCATCCTGAAAATTCCTCCCGAAAAACAAAACGACACCTGAAAGCATGAAAATACTCTCAGGTGCCAAAGCTTAAAATTTTCAAATCTATAAGATAGCCTACCGCCTTTGCCGGGTCAAACATAGGCAAACAATAGAATCCACGCTTCGCGAAGCTTCTATTGTCATGAATAAAACAGTCTATTAATAGCGTCCGTCTTACAACATAGAAGCCCGCAGTTCCTCCCCGCTCTTCGCGCTCAAATAGGCCGGCGCAATGTCGAAGACCGTCTTACATCCCTTTGCCCCTTCCGCGGACAGACGGTATGCCGCTCTGGCATAAGCCACGATCACGCTGGCTGTGAACTCCGGATTGGAATCCAGCTTCAGATTGTATTCGACGAGATGTTTATTCTCCTTCTCCCAGCCGGTAACACCGCTGCGAAGCACCAATCCCCCATGGGGAATCCCGCTGTGGTCACGCTTCAATTCTTCCTCTGTGATAAAATGCACCGTGGTGTCATAATCGGCGAAATAATTAGGCATTGTCTTGATTTTCTTCTCAATGGCCGCCTTATCCGCCCCTTCCTCCGCCACAACAAAGCATTCTCTTGTGTGCTTCTGTCTGGTGGTCAGCTCGGGATTCTCCCCGGCCCGCACCGCCTCCAAAGCGGCTTCCACCGGAATGGTATACTGCTTCGCATCCTTCACTCCCGCGATCCGCCGAATGGCGTCGGAATGGCCCTGGCTCACACCCCGGCCCCAGAAGGTATAATCCTTTCCTTCGGGAAGAATGGCATTTGCATACATTCGGTTCAGAGAAAACAATCCCGGGTCCCAGCCCACGGAAATGATTGCCACCTTCCCGCCTTTTTTCGCCGCCTCATCCACATTTGCAAAATGCTCCGGAATTCTGGCATGGGTGTCAAAGCTGTCCACCACATTGAAAAGTCCTGCGTACTCCGGCGTCTGTACCGGAAGGTCTGTGGCGCTGCCGCCGCAGAGAATCATCACATCCAGCTCTCCTGTCCAGTTCGCGGCCTCATCCACATGGCAGACCTTCGCCTCCCTTGTCAGCACTGCAACGCTCTCGGGATTCCTTCTCGTAAACACTGCCTTCAGCTCCATATCCGGGTTCTGGCGGATGGCGCACTCCACCCCCCGTCCCAGATTCCCGTACCCTAAAATACCAATCCTGATTCCCATCTGTTCTCCTTTCGCCGGGCATTCCCTTATTCCGTCTGATTTCATTTCTATAAAAATTCTATTATGGAAAGCGCAAAACCACTCCAGCGTTCCGTTGTCCGGCGTTATTATTATAAGCATTTCAATCCGTTTGCGCAAGAGCGATAATCTATGTAAGCCCTTCATCGAATGCGGAAACGGCTGATGAGATCATGCAGTGTCTGGGCCTGACGAGACAATTCCCCGGAGACCGAGGCACTTTTTTCCGCGGCCACGGAATTGTTCTGAACCACTGCGGAGATCTCCTTGATTCCGCTCTCAACCAACAGGGTCATCTCAGACTGGCGGACACTGGCGGCCGCAATCTCATCCATCAGTGTCTTGATGGACTGGATACAGTCACTGATAATCTGCATGGCGGACACGGCCTGATCTGTGGACTCCGTTCCGCTCTTTGCACTCTCTATCGATTGGCTGATAAGGTCGTTGGTATTTTTCGCGGCCTCCGCAGATTTCGCCGCCAGACTCCGGACCTCGTCCGCCACCACCGAGAAGCCTCTTCCCGCCTCTCCGGCCCGGGCGGCCTCCACGGCGGCATTCAGCGCCAGGATATTGGTCTGGAATGCGATATCCTCTATGGTCTTAATAATGGTACCGATCTGGGTGGAGGACTGGTTGATGTCCCTGGTAGCCGAAGTCAGCTGCTCCATCTTTGTGTCCGCCTCCGCCGCATAGCCGGCGGCCCGGTCCACCAGTTCGCTGGCACTGCCGCAGCGGACAGTGCTGGTCTGAATCTGCGTGGTAATGTCTGTCACATTTGTGATAAGCTCATCCACAGAGGCGGACTGTTCCGTGGTCCCCTGGGCCAATGCCTGGGCACTGGAAGACACCCTTTCCGCACCGTCATTTACCTGACCTGCCACCTGGGAAATGTCGCGGATAATATCCACCAGATTGGCATGAATCGTGATAAGGCTTGTGGACAGAGCTTTGAAATCCCCAATATAATAGGATTCGTTTGCTCTGGTATCAATGGCGAGATTGCCGTCTGCCATCTCACCCAGGATCCGGCTCACATCATCAATGGTTTTTCGCAGGCAGCTGCAGACCCGGTGGGTGGTCTGGGCAATCATGCCGATCTCGTCCGAACGGTTATAAAAAGGTTCCAGCTCCTGATCGGCGGAGAGATTCAGATCTCCCAGACGCCCGATAGCCCGCTCCACGGTCATCAGATCTCTGCCTTCCCGACGCAGCATCAAAAGCGTAACCAAAATGACGCCGGCAGCCATAACCGCACACAGCACCCCTACCAGAACCCGCACGTTTGTCACGGCGCCGTAAACCTCCGCTTCATTGTCACGAACCATGAAGACCCAGCCCCGGTCCTTCAGATATTTATATACCACCAGCTGTCTGACTCCCTTTTCATCCTGATAAGAATAGGTGTTGGCCTGGGTGTTGCCGTCCGCCTGAATGCGCCGGATAATTTCCTGATATCCCGCATCCGCGGTCTCAGTATTCAGAAGTGTATCATCCTCGTGATAAAGATAGACCCCTGAATCCACATTCAGGAACACATACTCGCTGTCAGGCAGTCCCTTGATATCCAGGTTCAGCAGCGAGTCCATGAGATGACTGGCATAGACGCCGGCTCCCACATAGCCGATACACTTCTGTCCCTCGAAGATAGGATAATACATGGACAGAATCATGCTGCCGGTCCCTGGAGACTTCATAATCCCCAGATTCGTCAGTTCCTCCCGGGCCAGAATCGTATTCTGAAAGGTTGCCAGTGAATCCCCTGACCGGGTGGTTATGCCAATGGCGCTCTGCGTGGTATGCGTCAGTACATGAGTGTCCGGTGTGGCAATATAGAGCCCTTCAAACACGCCCTTGATGGCGGCAAACTCTTCCGTATATTTCTGAGCCCGCTCCAGCAGCGCGGGGTCCTCCGGGTTTAAAAGCAGCTCGCGGACTTCGCTGCCGAGGGCAAAGGCAGTCATATATTCCTCTGCGGAAAGCACATATTCGTCAATAATCGCGGCTCTGGACTCCACGGCATCGGTCATCTGGTTTGTGATATCATTTTTGACCATAGAAGCAGCGTTGGTAGACACCACCAGCCAGAGCAGGGTCATCCCCACCAGAGTGATAACAGTTGTAATAACTCCGATTCGCGTGGCAAGTTTTTTATTTTCTATGAAACCCATAAAAACACTCCTCCAATTGAAGAAACTTCGTAGATACTACCCTATTAATATAATATATTTTTTCCCGATTTTCAACAATTTCCTGTGTCACCGCAGATACCGCTACAGACACCGGATATGCTTCACAGCAGGTACTGTCCATACTGTTATCCGTTCTCTGCCATTCGCCTCCTCAGATACTCTATTGCATCTCTGTGAAGAAAATGTCATGATAAATCTGAAAAAGGATGTTACCTTTTCTTCTCTTCAAACGTGTTATATATAAAATCCGCTAAAACATCTATGCCCGAAGTATTTACAGATGTGGACGACGCGGCGGGAAATTGCCCCCTCACAGGGACATGGACAATTTTATGACGGAATGGTAACAGCAGATGCCTGGGCATCTGCTGGACTAAAAGCAGGAGGTGAAACGCATGGAGGGCGGCAAAGATCTGAGAGAAGCAGTTATAAAATACAGCGATATGCTCTACAAAATATGCATTGTCATACTTTGCAACGAACAGGATGTCCAGGATGCTATCCAGGATACCTTCTGCCGGTATCTGGAGAAGGCGCCCAACTTCCGTGATCAGGAGCATGAAAAAGCCTGGCTGATTCGGGTAGCCACCAATATCTGCCGTGATATGCTGCGCTTCCGGCACCGGCACCCGAAGATTTCCATCGACGAGCTGGAGAACAGTCTTGCGGCGCCGGAGCAAAGGGCTACCCTGCGGGAACTATTGGATCTGCCTGTCAGACAGAAGACAGTAATTTACCTGCATTACGTGGAAGGCTACCAGATTAAAGAAATAGCAGCTATCCTGGGCACCACGGAAGCCGCGGTAAAAATGCGGCTGCAGCGCGGCAGGGAACAGATGCGGCTGACATGGAAGGAGGGGTATAACGGATGAGCGGATTGCAGGTGAAAAAAACCATGGACCAGATTCACATTCCGGCAGAAATGCAGGAGCAGATCCTTTTGAATGTGCAAAAGCAGATGGAAAGCGGTAACGCTAAGACGAGGCAGAAGAAAAACAGCTGGCAGAAGACGGTGGCTGTGGCAGCTGCGGTTCTGCTGGCGGCAGGCCTTGTAAGCGTTCCGGTACAGGCGCTGGTTCAGAACTTCCTGGAAGCGCGGATGGAAACCCTTCCGGAAGATGAAGTAAAGGATATCGCATACCTGGTTCAGGCACAGAAGGTGGAATCAGATAGCTTTTCCAGGGAATTTTCCCAATACGAAGACAAGCGTATAAAAGAGCTCTGGCAACTGTACGAGAACGGAGTCTTTCCAGAAAAAAGCCTTTTTCTGGCAGAGGATATGGAAGATGCCGCCGAAGGTACTCTCTGCTATATCTGGGAGAATGGACTTTTCTGCCTGCCGGACCGGGAACTGACAGACGAGGAACTTCTGGAAATCATTGATTTCAACGAGATAAGGCAGTATGCCATCACCCATGCAGGCGAGAATGTACACGATGCATACTATGCGGAACAGGACAGACTGGCGGAAAAGCTGGTGGCTGCCGGAGGAATCAGCCGGAAGGAAGCAGAGAAGATAGCCCGGAATCAGATGTACGGGCAATTGGGAACACTGGCAGAGGGGAAAATCTATCCTTATATATCTCTGAAGGACCTGTCGGAAGCAGATTATGAACATACCGGAGACGTGGCATATTTCGTATTGTTTCGCGATGGGAAGGATAATTCTTCTTATGCCTGCGAGATTGATTCCGCAGACGGCAGTATTTTGAGTACGGCGGAATACGAACCCCACGGCAGACGGAAAGGAATCCCTGCATCCATAAGAGAGCGCCGGGGAGCCGAATGATACGACCAGACAAATGACAAGGTAGAAAACAAGGTGGAAATCAAGACAGAAATTGAAATAAAAACAGGAACAAAAATCAGCGATAAACCGCACAAAGCAAAAATGGGAAAAAGAAATTCAGGGGAAACAGTATGAGAAAGAAAATGGAAAGAAAGAAATCCTGGATGCACAAATTGGGGAAAAAGAATTGGGAAATGGAAAAGTGGTATTTCACATGCTGTCTGATGGTATTCGCTTTTTTCCTGACAGCATGCAGTGCGACGAATACGGACAGTATGAATACGGGCGGCACAGCCCGTGAGAACAGCGTATCCGGCGAAGGAAATCCCTCCAGGGCCGACGCGCAGGAACCGGAATGGGTGTATGTGCCGGAATTCCTTAAAGTGGAGGATACGAGAGCCAACTATGGAAAAATGCAGCTGATTGACGATACTGTGTGCTATATCTCAAGGAACGGAGAGAGTTCGGAAGAGGAAGACCGAATCGGACAATACTCTCTGATCGACAGAAAACTGACTGTTGCTTCCATCCACTGGCCCTTGAAAGAGCAAAACCTGGATGTCAGCTCTTATGTGTTCAATCCGGATTACAGTGTATGGCTGATCGTAAATGCCTATCCTGCGGACTACAGCCATTTAAAGCGCTACCTGTGTAAATTCGATTCGGAAGGAAAAAATCTGATTACCCGGGATATTACGAAACAGCTGACAGGAGATATCTCCCTCGGCTCCATGGCCGCCGACAGCCAGGGGCGGCTCTATGTTTTCAGCGGTGAATATACGGAAAAAACGGGAATCTGGCTGTTTGACGCCGACGGAACCTTCCATGGCTCTATCACGGATCCCTCTCCGGGAAGTGCCTCGGCGGAAGAATTCGTTCTGGCAAAGGGAACCCTGGAAGGGGAAGACGGCAGCTTCTATGTCTGCATCGGGAAAGGAGTAAATCCGGAGCATTCTACCCTGATGGAGCTGGATTTTGAGCATTGTCGGCTGACAGAGGTTACGGAGAATTTCCCGAATGTCAACGGATTCTGCGCGTGGAAGCGGCCGGCTGGGGTCACTGCGGGGTCTGATGCCATTTCTTCCAGAGCGGACAGCAGTTCCGCAGAATCTGACCAGCCGGCGAATGACAGCATAACTGGTACAGATGAGATAACCAGCGCGCATGGCACACTCGATACAGATGACATAGCCAGTACGCATGGCACATTCGGGGCAGATAACATGACCAGTACGGACAGTCCGGCCCGGACGTACGAATTTTTAACCTGGGACAACACCGCCGTCTATGGCTACAATCTTTCTACACAGAAAAGCGGCGCGGCCGCGGAACTGGTGGAACTGTTCCGCTGGGCGGACAGCGATATCAACGGATATTTTGTGACTAACTTTGGCAGATTGACCGACGGCAGATATCTGTGTATAGCAGAGGACTGGGAGCATGATGATGTAGGTCTCGTACTGCTTACCAGAACCAGAAGCGAAGAAGTCCCGCAACAGGCTCATCTCACCCTTGCCGCCGTAGACAGCGGAAGCGATCTGGCGGCCATGGCCGTGAAATTCAACAGAAATCATGCACAGTACCATCTCACTGTGAAAAACTATGCTTCTTTGACAGATTTGTACAATGCCCTCCTTGCAAAGGAAAACATAGATATCATTGATCTGTCCGGTATCAACGTGGAAGCTCTGGCCGGACAGGGTGTGTTTGAGGACCTTACGCCCTATGTGGACCGGTCAACGGTGTTCGACGGTTCTGACTTTGTGGATGGGATCCTGGATGTATATACATTTGACGGCGCGCTGACAGGCATTCCGGAGACCTTCTGGCTGCGTACGGTGGCAGGGGACGGGGCCCGGCTTGTAAATGACGCAGGTCTGTCTCTGGAAGAATTGCTTGCGATTGCCGCACGCAATCCGAATATTCTTCTTTTCGACGGGGTGACGAGAGAGGAATTGATGCAATACATTATGCTGTTCAACGAAGAATCTTTTATCGACCAGGATACTGGTCAGTGTCAGTTTGATACGGACACATTTCGGGCGGTATTGGAGCTGTGCCGCCGTCTTCCGGAAAGCAGTACAGGTAACGGTCAGAACGACGGTTCCGGCAATGGTACAGGCAGCGGGCCAAACAACGGAGGACCCGGCCGTTCGGAGGAAGACACCCTGGCCGACAGAGTTCGGAACGGCCAGGTCCTTTTTTCCGTTGCAGAGATGACAGCGCTGAACCACTTTCAGCCTTACAGGGAGCTGTTCGGCGAAAACGCCGCCTGTACAGGCTTTCCCACCACGGACGGAAAAGGCGGCACCCTGCTTTTCCCCCGAAATGCCTTCGGGATTACCGCCGGCTCGGAGAACAAAGAAGCAGCCTGGGCATTCATCGAAGGCATTCTGAATCAGGATACACAAAAATATGTGGAAGAATTTTTCCCTTATTATTCTTCTCTGAAAAAGAACCTGAATGCCCGGGCAGAGAGGATGATACAGAGTACCCTGGCCGCCGACAAATATCCCACAAGGATTTATGACGACGGATGGACCTTCCAGTATCATCGCCTGACATGGGAGGAAGTCCACGTCATCCTGGATCTGGTGAAAGGGGCCAAACCTGCCTTTGCCCTGGATAATGACCCGGTACTTCAGATCATCAGCGAGGAGGCTTCCGGCTATTACAGCGGACAAAAGAACGTGGAGGACGTGATAAGGGTCATTCAGAACCGGGTTCAGCTCTATGTGGATGAGCAGAAGAAATGATATCGTGAATATAATGCATCAGGCCGTTTTCTGTCCCTATCCCATATTTCTGATTTACATTCTTTTGACAGAAGCTCACTGGAAGGAATGCTGTCCTCATATTCCCTTCTGGCCTCTTTCCAGGGAGCTTCATTTTGTGTGATACGTTCCAGGACTTTGCCTCCGTACATCCAATCATAAGCTGCAAAAAAGTCACTTAGAACATATATCCCTCTTCCCCGTGAAGAATTCCCAGCATCTCTTCCACCATCATACTTCCCAGATCTCCCTGTTCTCTCTCACGGACGGAGACGCAGCCGGCTTTCACTTCCTTCTCGCCGATGATCAGCATGTAGGGAACTTTTTCCAGCTGGGCGGCTCTGATTTTATACCCTATTTTTTCCGTCCTTCTGTCCACCTCGCAGCGGAAGCCTTCTTTTTGCAGAAAACTTTCTATTTCCTTTGCATACCCAAGGTATTTATCCGAGATGGGCAATATTTTTACCTGCACCGGGGAAAGCCACAGCGGAAATTTCCCCGCATAATGCTCGATCAGGATGCCCAGGAACCGCTCAATGGAGCCAAACACCACCCTGTGTATCATAACGGGACGGTGCTTCCTGCCGTCTTCCCCAATATATTCTGCCTGAAAGCGCAGGGGCAGCTGAAAGTCCAGCTGAATGGTCCCGCACTGCCAGGTCCTCCCGATAGAGTCTTCCAGGTGGAAATCAATCTTAGGCCCGTAAAATGCGCCGTCCCCCTCATTGACCACATAGGGCAGTTTCAGGTCGTCCAATGCGCTTTTCAGGCCGTTCGTGGCCATTTCCCAGTCTTCGTCGCTTCCGATGGAATTCTCCGGCCTTGTGGACAACTCCACGTGATATTTGAAACCGAAATCCGAATATACCTGGTCTATCAGGCGGGCTACGCCTTTAATCTCGTCCTGTATCTGCTCCGGCGTCATGAAGATGTGGGCATCGTCCTGGGTACAGCAACGGACCCGCATCAGGCCGTGCAGCGTACCTGATTTCTCATTTCTGTGAATCAGACCCAGCTCGCTGATCCGCATGGGAAAATCACGCCAGGAACGGGGTTCCATTTTATAGACCAGCATGCCGCCCGGACAGCTCATGGGCTTTATGGCAAAATCTGCCCCGTCAATCACAGTGGTGTACATCTTGTCTCTGTAATGCTCCCAATGTCCTGAGGTCTCCCAGAGCCGGCGGTTCAGCATGATGGGAGTAGATATCTCCACATATCCTTCTCGCGCGTGAATTTTCCTCCAATAATCGATCAGCAGATTTTTCAGAATCAGTCCCTTTGGAAGGAAAAAGGGAAAGCCCGGCCCTTCCTCAAGCAATGTAAATAACCCCAGCTCTTTTCCCAGCTTTCTATGGTCTCTCTTCCTGGCCTCTTCCAGACGGTTCAAATATTCCTCCAGCATACCTTCCTCCGGAAAGGCTGTGCCGTAAATTCTGGTGAGCATTTTATTTTTCTCATCCCCCCGCCAGTAGGCTCCTGCCACGGACAGCAGCTTAAACGATTTTATCGCGCTGGTGTATGTCACATGGGGGCCGGCGCACATTTCCAGATATTCCCCCTGTTTGAAGAAACTGATTTCCGCATCCTCCGGCAGCTCCTTCAGCATTTCGATTTTGTAGGGTTCTTTTCTTTCTTCCAGAATCTCCAATGCCTTTTTGCGGTCTGTGGTAAAGTGTTTCAGCTGGAGATTTTCCTTCACGATTTTTCTCATCTCCGCTTCCACCTGGGCAAAGTTTTCTTCCGAAAAGCGGAAGCCAAAGTCGAAATCATAGTAAAAACCGTCTGCAACCGCCGGACCGATGGCGCATTTGGTATCCGGATACAGTCTCCTGACCGCCTGGGCCAGGATATGTGCGGCAGTGTGCCTGAATGCGTTTCTCCCCGCTTCCTCGTGAAAGCCGACCTCTCTCATGGAACCATCTTTCATTGTAATCTTCATTTTACCTCTTCCTTTCCTGGAATAAATTTTTGATTAACATGAAAAAAAGCACCCTCAAAGATACTTACAATGTATCCTTAAGGGTGCTTATCGCACGGTTCCACCTCAATTTTTCACTTCAGGTTCCATCAAACCCTAACCTTTAACGCAGGTGTACGGCAATGCTTACGTCTACTTTCATCATTGCAGCTGGGGAATGGTTTTCACATACAATCCACATAAGCATCTTCCACCAGATGATGCTCTCTCTGTCTGCGATCTCTATGCTACTCGTTTCCGTCAACGCTTTTCTCATGTTAACTTGCTTCCCATCATAGCATTCCCGCCCGGGAGTGTCAATCCTTTTCTATTTTTCTTTCTCATTTTCGGGCTTGGGTTTATACTGTTCTTCTCCGGATGCAATGTACAAAACAAAGTCATTGATTTCTTTTTCCGTCCATCCGGCAGCGCGTAAGCCCAAAATCAATCTTGCAACCTCTGTCATATTCATACAATCACACCTCCCTGTGAATCAAAATAGAATCAATCGTCTCTATAATCATAGTAGCCTTTCTATGTTAAATAGTCAATATATATGACACCAAATATTTTTAACTTTCATTTTTTGAGATAAAAGGATTGACAGAACTTCGAAAATGAATTATCATCTTTTTATCAAGACAAATCTGTGAAAGGTGCACTTCGCACATTCGGGCAGTTTCTGCCGAAATTTTTCACACACATCGGCGGAGACGGACCCCGTAGGCATTTGGGAAATATTCTTGTCTTTCGTCGGACAATTTCAGAAAGAGAGGATACCATATGATTCCCAAAATGCGATTTGTGTCGGCAAAGCAGCGGCGTATGCGCCGTCTGCTGAGATACTTTTTTCCAAACCGGAAGGTGAAGGACCGGTTATTCTGTTATATTTTTGAGCGGGATAAAAGAGCTCTGTTGCAACTTTATAATGCACTGAACAATACAGATTACAGTGATGAGAGTGCGTTACAGATTGTCACGCTGGACAATGTGCTGTACATGTCCATGAATAACGATGTGGCATTTATGTTGATGGGAACTCTGAATCTGTATGAACATCAGAGTACGATCTGTCCTAATTTACCTCTGCGGTTTCTGCTTTATGCGGCCGCAGAGTATGAAGCCTATGTGGGGCAGGAACAGGACCGGATTTACGGGAGTACCCTGATTAAGCTTCCCGCGCCTCGATGCATTGCGTTCTACAACGGAGATACCGAGATGGAAGATGAACGTATTCTTCGGCTGACAGATGCCTTCATGGAGGAGCCAGGGGAGAAGAAATCCTGTCTGGAACTTACAGTGCGTGTGTTGAATATCAATCATGGCTACAATCAGGATCTGATGGCAGGCTGCAGACGACTGGCGGAATATTCCTGCTTTGTGGCCAAGCTGAAAGAGTATCAGAAACGGTATGGCTCCACAAAAGAGGCTGTGGACGCCGCAGTGTCATACTGTGTGGAACATGGAATCCTGACAGACATTCTAATACCGTTGAGTGCGGAGGTAAAGAAAATGCTGTTGACAGAGTATAATGAGAAGAAAGTGATGGCATGGCTGAAAAAAGAAGCCCGGGAAGAGGGCAGACTAGAAGGGCAGCGGGAAGGCAGAATAGAGGGCAGACAGGAAGGCAGAATAGAGGGCAGACAGGAAGGCGGAAACCAAAAAGTAATCAGCCAGGTCAGGAAGAAAGCTGCCAGGGGCAAATCCCCGGAAGAGATTGCAGAGATGCTGGAAGAGGACGTATCCCGGATAAGGAAAATCTGTGAAATGCTTAAGGCCCATCCCCAGTGGAGTGATGAAAAAATCTGTGACGAGTTGAAGGTGATAAAGCAGTAACACAAAATTCCGCAGCAATTCTACCCGGCAAAAAAAGCCGACAGTCCCGGTATCCTGTCACAACCTTGGGTCTGTCGGCTTTTTGCCTATGTAAGTGTTGAGAACGGAACAATATTCCTGTCGGAGATGCTCAAACCTTAAAAATCATCGGCTCTGCCAGAATCTTTTTTCCTTTACAGCAGTTCCGTAAGGCAGCCATCCTTCAGGAATACAGGAATCTCCTCCAACGGCGCGTCAAATGTATATTCGCTTCCCCCTGCATATACCTTTCCGTCATTGAGGTTCCGCCAGCTTCCTTCCGGCAGGTAGACCTGTCTCTTCCGCATATTTTCATACAGTATGGGCGCTATGAGAATCTTACTTCCCAACATGAACTCGTCGCTGATCTGCCATGCCGTTTTGTCATCCGGATATTCGTAGAACAGTGTTCGGATAACCGGCGTTCCCTTTTCGTGGGCCTCCCGCATCAGTTCTGTCAGATAGGGTCTCATCTTCTCCCGAAGCATCATGTATCTGGTGAAGATGGCCAGCGCTTCCTCTCCATAGCTCCAGACCTCATTGTCGGAACCGCTGAACAGCCTGCGGCTCATGGAGCCTTCCACCGCATAAGGGGACTCCTTTTCCACGAAAGGCAGCCTGGAGCCGTGCATCCTCATGACAGGGCAGAATGTGGCATACTGGAACCAGCGGATGATGCATTCTTTAAATTTCTCGTCATAGATATTTCCTCCATGGAAGCCGCCGATATCCGTGGTCCACCAGGGCATTCCGGCAAGTCCCATATTCAGTCCGGCCGCGAACTGATCTCGCAGGGCCCGGAAGCTGGAATCAATGTCTCCCGACCACACAAGGGTACCGTATTTCTGAGAGCCTGCCCAGGCACAGCGCACCAGATTCAGGATATTCTCCTGCCCTGCCTGCTCCATGCCCTCATAGGCCATACGGGCATATTCTTTCGGATAAATGTTCCCAATTTCCATATCGCTGCCCCGATGGAACCTGAAGAAACGATACTCATAACGCTGAATCTCTGGTTCCGCCTCGTCCAGCCAGAACAGCTTGATTCCTTTATCGTAATAATTCTGCTTGATTTTTGACCACACATAGGCCCGGGCCTCCGGATTGGTGAAGTCCACAATATTTACGTCGCCCAGATAATTGCCTCTGACGCCGGCATCGGAATGAATCAGATACCCATTTTCGGCAATCTCTGTATAGTTCTCGCTGCTCTTCTCCGCCGTTGGCCAGATGGAAACCATCAGCTCGATCCCCATTTCCCGCAGCTCCCGCACCATTTCCGCAGGGTCCGGCCAGTATACAGGATCGAATTTCCAGTCCCCCTGGGCTGTCCAGTGAAAGAAGTCCACAACGATGACGGAAATAGGCAGGTTTCTTTTCTTATATTCTCTGGCCACCGTCAGGATTTCATCCTGGGTGAGATAACGAAGCTTGCACTGCCAGAAACCTGTTCCGTATTCCGGCATCATGGGCGCCTTGCCCACCACATCCGCGTAAGCCTCTTCGATTTCTGCCGGGGTATCCTTCGCCACAATCCAGTAATCCAGCTTCTTCGTGGATTCCGCCACCCATTCCGTTCTGTTCTTCCCGAAGGATACGGAACCGATTGCCGGATTGTTCCACAGGAATCCATATCCTCTGCTGGAAATGGCAAAAGGAATACTGGCCTGGGAATTGCGGTGTGCCAGTTCCAGCTTACAGCCCTTCAGATCCAGATAAGGCATCTGGTATTGACCCATGCCGAATATTTTCTCATCCTCATATGCCTCGAAGGACATGGTCAGCTTAAACTGATCGGTCATCAGATGAGGCTGGAAGCACCTGGGATAGATTTCCAGGGCGCTGTTGAACATCTCGTCCCCTTTCACGTACTGGCGGTGATTCCGGTCACGGATGTATTCCTCCAGCAGAAGCTTCCCGCTTCTGTCCTTAAAGCTCAATACCTGGGCTTCGTTGATTTCACACACGATATTCCCATTTGTCACGGACGCTGTGCCGCCTTCGATCTGAATCTCCATCCGGGGCTGCTCCACCTCCAGCAGAGCGGAGATGTCCGTGTCGTCCTCGAATCCCTTCAGAGGCGTAGCCCGAACCCTCAGCGCATCCGGGCCCCAGGGTTCAATCCACCGCAGGCCGAATTCATCCTTGATGCATAGTCTGTTTTTTTCATTGATAAACATGTTGTCCTCCTAATTATAGTTCCGCAAGTGCACTCCAGCACCCTTGCACTTAGATTGATTTTCGACCGTAAAGTACATACGGCCGTAAATCAATCTGGGTACTGTTCGTGCACTTGCTGTTTTCCAGTTCCGTCTTTTTATTCTTTGCCGTCGGCGATGTCCTGCATGTCTTTCAGGATTTCGTCTCCGCCCTGTGCCTTCCAGTCAGAGATAAACTGGTCGAATTCCGAAATATCCTTTTTCCCGGTAATGACTTGGAGTACGAAGGCATCCTCCATGGCAATGAGATTGGACCAGTATTTTTCCGCCGCAGGTGTTACGCTGTAGGAAACCGATGAAATCTCATGGTCCGGTTTCAAAGTAGCCGCGGGCCTGTCGGTGATCATCAGGGAATACATACGGGCAAAATTGTTATCTTCCACATTCATATCATATATGGTGGCATAATCATCTTTTGCCCAGTCCAGATTGTTGAATACGGTGGAAAGCGCATTGATATCATCCTTCAGATGCTTGTATGCTGTTCCCTTGAATTCATAATCGTCAATGGTAGTCTCCCCTCTTGCCACACTCAGAAGCACATTGTGAGTATACTCACTTTCGTCCGCCGCAGCCATATTATTCCGAAGGGGGAAGTATCCTACCGGAATTTTGGTCTGGTTCACCAGCATTGCCTCGTCTCTGACGTGAATGTTGTTCATGATGATAACGGCCTTCTTCACCTCCTCGCTGGCATTTTTGTTGACCAGGGTATAGCCGTTGCCCAGATTGCCCACATGGATATTCCACTCTCCGTCCTCCGTATAGAGCGGATAGGACTGCCAGTTGGCCGTGGGGTCGTTCTTGAAGGCACTGAAATTGCCATATCCAAGTCCCCACCAGGAACACATATAGATTCCTGTCTTGCCGGCATTGATATTCTTCATAGCGTCTGTCTGCACGCCGATTTCCGGATTCAGAATTCCCTCTTCATACCATCTGTGCAGCAGCTCCAGGGCTTCCTTAAACTCAGGTGTGGTGGAGCCGTAATACACTTTTCCGTCCTCTCCCTTGATGAAGTAGCCGGGGAATGCATTATGGGCCTGATACACCGCATCCAGCATACATATGCCTGGACTTGATGTGAGAAAAGTACAATAGGTTCTGATTCCGTTTGCAGGACCCTCTATGGCATAGTCACATTTACCTGCTTCCATGAATGCTTTGGCCGCATTTTCCAGATCGGCAACCGTCCTTGGCACTTCCAGATTCAGCTCATCCAGCCAGTCCTGGCGGATAAAATACACACAGGTTCCGCTGGCCGCCACGTCCAGTCCCGGTAAAGAATAAAAAGTGCCCTTCCAGGACGCCTTGTCGATGGCCACATCGCCGGCCGCATTGACAATATCCAGCACCTGTCTGGAAGCATACTTATTGAACGCATCTCCCATGTCGGCCAGCTGTCCGTCCTTTGCCGCCATCAGCATGTAATTGCGCTCACTGGTCACCAGCGCGTCCGGAAGGGAATTGCTGGCAATCAGAGTGGAAACCTTCTGGTTGTAACTCTCACCGTCCGCCGTATACCAGTCCACGATGACATTAATGTTAAAAGTATCTCTCAGATAGCGGATGAAATAATTGTCCTCCACTGTCTCCCCATTTTCCTTCAGGGAAGTGTCTGTGGCACTGACCGCCATTCCAATATGTACGTCCACCGGATTCTCAAACCGCTGAAAAGCCCTGTCGTCCGTTTCTCCCGGCTCCGCATCCGCCTCATACTGATCGGATGTGGCCATTTTCCACGTGGATTCCGTACCGGAATTATCCCCCGTGCCTCCTCCGCCTGTCCCGCCGTTGTTCCCACAGCCGGATACGGCAAGCAGCCCAGCCACCAACAATACTGCCAATACTTTTTTCCTTGTACCCATTTTTCTCCTCCTTCTACTACTTCCCATAGCTTCCTGAAATCTCCGGGCCTTTCCTTGCAGGTCCTTCGATTCCTTTCTCTGTAAATTCCCCATTTTTATCGATTCCATCGGCCTACTTTCCGGGCACTCCTTATCGCAATGTGCCATCTTGGGTGCGTTTGGCTCCGCAGTGCACTGCACTTTACTTTTCATAGCGTTATCGGCCTCCTCGGTACGGTTTCTCTTTCACGCCGCCTACCCCTTCACGGCTCCCAGTGTGATTCCCGTCACAAAATACCTCTGAATAAACGGATAAACCATCAGCATTGGAATCATGGAAATGAACACCTTAGCCGCATCCAGAGCCCGGTTGGAATTCTGGGTCATTTCCTGATATTGCTCCGTTGTGTAGGAAACGTCTGCCGCAATCTTCACCACAATCTGTTTGATATAGGTCTGCAGCGGGTAATTTGCCGGTGTGTTGATAAACAGCAGCCCCTGAAAATATTCGTTCCAGTATCCCACGCTGACAAACAGGCAGACTGTGGCCAGAACCGGTATGGAACAGGGCACAAATATTCTCCACAGAATGGTCCACGGTCCCGCTCCGTCCATGATCGCAGCTTCCTCCAGGTCCGATGGCAGCTGTCTGAAAAAGCTGACAATCAGGAAAATGTTGAACACCGGCAGACTGCCTGACAGAATCAGCGACCAGATGGTGTCGATGAGTCCGTAATACCTCACTGTCATATACCAGGGAATGGTACCGCCGTTAAAAAGCATGACGAACACCAGAATCCACATACAGATATTCCTCGCCTTAAAGTGTCTCTTCGTTTTGGACAGGGGATACGCCATGAGAATCATACAGGTCATGGACAAAAGCGTCCCCAGCACCACACGCTTCAGCGATACCATGACAGAACTGAAAAAGGCACTGTCCCGCATAATCAGCTTATAGGAACCGAAGTTGAATCCGATGGGGAACAAAAGCACCTGTCCCGCGTCCACTGCCTCTTTTGACGAAACGGAGATGCAGAAGGTATACCACAGCGGATAAAGGCAGCTCAAAGCCAGCAGACTCAGAATGATTCCATTTACAACCATAAATATACGGGAACCCAAACTTTTATTTTTAATCATATTCCCACCTCAGAAAATTCGATAATCGGCAAATTTGTGTGCAAGGAAATAAGAAATGGATATCAGAATCAGACTCACCACAGATTTCAGCAGTCCCGCACAGGATGCCAGGCTGTACTGCACATTTACCAGACCGATCCTGTACACCCAGGTATCAATGATGTCCGCCGTGGAGTAAACCGATGCGTTATACATATTGAACACCTGGTCAAAGCCTCCGTTCAGAATGCTTCCCAGTGACAGGGTCCCCATCAGCACCACCGTGGGAATCAGGGACGGAAGCGTAATATATCGAATCAGCTTCCATCTGCTGGCTCCGTCGATGGAGGCCGCCTCATACAGATTCGGGTCAATGCTGGTGAGCGCCGCCAGATAGATCACCGCACCATAGCCGAATTCCTTCCACACATCGGTTCCGATGAGCAGCTGTCTGAACATATCCGGCTCCCCCATAAACACCACCGGTTCTGTCCCGAACAGTCCCAGAACTGCATTCACCACTCCCTGATACCCGAAAATATTGGACATAATGTTTGCCAGAATGACCCAGGAGATAAAATGCGGCAGATATACAATGGTCTGCACTGTTTTCTTAAAACGAAGATTCGCCACTTCATTCAGCAGAATTGCAAAGATAATGGGAATCACCAGATTCAGAATCAGCTTTCCTCCTGCTATGATCAGCGTATTCTTAAGAACCCTTCTGGCATCGCTTAACCGCCACAGATATTCAAAGTTCTCCAGTCCCACCCATTCCGAACCAAACCATCCCTTACTGGGTGAAAAGTCTTCGAACGCCATGATAATTCCCACCATCGGAACCACGCTGAACAGAAAAATCCAGACAAATCCCGGAATTACCATTAACCAATAGTGGAACTGCAAAGAAACCTTCCCCGTTTTCTGTCTGTCCCATTTACTGCCTCTCCCGTTTTCCTGATGCAGAATTTCTTCCTTTTCCCGGCGCAAAACAACCCCTCCCTTCTGTTTCTGTAACAAAGAATCCCTGATTTTTACGAATAAAAGTTTTTTGATAAAATGGACTTTTCCAATTTTCTGTATTCTATTTGTTTTAGACTGATTTTATTGTCTATATTTCTCTTAAATTGTACTTATCTGTAATTTATTATAGTTTTTTCCTTTCCAATGTGTTATAATTTTTCCATCAGGATATATGACGTTTTTGATATATAAAAATCTGGCGACGGACTTTCCTATAATGTTAAGAAAGGACTCCCTATGAGCAATCCCATTCAGGAAAAAATTGTACATGGAGAAAAGCTTTTCCCCTTTGCCTCCTATGAATTCACACCCGCTTTCCCTCCCGAGTTGTTCAGCGCCCACTGGCATTCCGATTATGAGATTATTTACATGCAAAAAGGAGCCGTCACTTTCGGGATCAATGGGATTTCCTATCCCTTGTCCGCGCATCAGGCCCTGATGGTGAATCCCTATCAGATTCACTATTCCGTTACTGCAAATACGCCGGATTTCTGCTTTACAAGCATCGTCTTCGGAGATTCCCTGGTATTTCCCAGCACAGAGTCATGTATTTATACCAGATATATTCATCCCAGCGCCAGAGAATATATCCGCTTCTTCCCGCTGCTGACCCCGGAAACCGCTTCCGGCGCTGACAGCCTGGAGCATATCGATAAAATCTGTCTTCTGGCCAAATCCAGGCCTCTTTGCTATGAACTGGAAGTCCAGATTCTGCTCCTCTCCGTATTCTGCAATCTGCTTCGTGCCGGCGCATATGACATGGAAATCAGAGAGGATTTTCACACCCTCTCCTATGTGCAGGAATTGCTTTACCTTCTCAGGAAAAATTTCGCGGAAGACATAAAGCTGGAAACCCTCACCTCAAATATGAATATCAGTTACGAGCATCTGTGCCGCTCTTTTAAGAAAATAGTGGGAAAATCTCCGAAGAAATTTCTGAACGATCTGCGGATTCAGCACGCAGTCTATCTGATGAAAACCTCAGAGCATCAGGCGATTGCAGAAATCGCCGAAGCCTGCGGTTTTACTGATATGAGTTATTTTGCAAAATTCTTCCGGCAGAAAACGGGAAGGACACCTTCCGAATTCCGGAATCGTACTATGCCGGAAGCATAGAAAGTCTTTGGCTGGATTAGCAGGAAAATAGCGTCCGTTCTATTCATAATACTGTGCCTGTGCCCGAAACATTTCCGCATATTTCCCGTTACAGGCATACAACTCCTCATGCGTTCCCAGCTCTATAAGCTCCCCTCTATCCATTACCGCAATTCTGTCGCTGAACAGACAGCTTGCCATTCTATGGGAAACGTAAATCGTGGTCTTTTCGTATATATTATCATGAACCCTCTTAAATATTTCACTCTCTGTTTTCGCGTCTAAAGCCGCCGTTGGTTCGTCCAAAATGAAAATCGGGGCATTTTTATAGAAAGCACGTGCAATCGCCAGTTTCTGTGCGTCTCCGCCTGACAGTTCAATCCCATCCGCATAAAACTGCTTCGAGATATGGGTACTGCCGCCCTTTTCAAGACTACAGATTTTTTCATATAATCCCGCCATGCCTGCGGCCTCGTCCAAGTCATCGTCCTGTTCCACAACTGTGTCAAACTTTATATTTTCGTAGATTGTAGACGCCATCTACCCTTGATTCTCCCGTATAAACGGATATGTAATCTCCTTACTCAACAGCACATCATACGTTTTTACCTTGCGGTAGGTATTGCCCATCATTTCATGTTCTCTGTAAAAACGGATGGCATCCATATCAAATTCCGCATAAAACAGCCCTTCTGTCATATCATCTGCTATCAGGAGCACATTGTCCACGCAATTACCGTCCCTGTCCCAGCAAATGGGACTGAAAGCACAGGAGTTCCCCGCATTTTCCCCGTTTGGATTGGCCATTGCAATGCCTGTCATATTCTCATAAGCTCTGGTGGACAGCGCGTTCAGTCGCGGCTTCATGGAGCCGCAGTCGTTGGGAATCAGGATGATCTCCGCCCCTTTCATCATCAGTACCCGGGCACTTTCCGGGTATTCCCGGTCATAGCAGATCATGATGCCCAGCTTGATTCCGTGAAAGTCACAGACATGGAAGGCGTCTCCGCTTTCCAGGCAGGCTTCGTCCGCAAAGTCACAGGTATGAACTTTGGAATACTTCATAAGGATCTGCCCGTTTTTGTCCACCACAAAAGCCGAATTGCGGGGCTTATGCTCCCCCTTTGTCATGGAAGTCAGCACTACGCCCAGATGCAGCCTCCCCGCCGCATCGCAGATCTGCCGGATCCGAAAATCATCATCCGCCAGCGCCTCTTCGTTGCTCATAGGCAATTCATATCCGGTTAAAAACACTTCAGGCAGCAACAGAATATCCGCTTTGTTTTTCGCGGCCTCCTCCATCGTCTCCATAATGATATCCGCACTTTTTCCATACTGCCGATCCAATGACTTTTTCTGTAAGATTGCTACTTTCAACTGCATTTGTATTCCTCTCTTTCCTCGGTGAACTGTATCTCATAGATTCCATAGCCAGATAAGACGGCTCTTCCATTCGGGATCAAAGTTTCCGGCAGAATAGCCCGGTTCTGGTGTTTTAACTCTTCCAAAGCTCTCTCTTACCCTCCTGAAAAGTAAGAATATACATCTGTCAGGTGACATGCTCCCATCTCTCCCGATAAGCCTTCCATTGTGTCTCAAAAAAAGAGTCCGACTCCTGTATGGGGCGCACTTTTCTCCACCTTGCCTGACATACAAAAGAATTCATTAGCAGGCTGATCTCCTGGATCATGCCGCCCAGCGCTCCTTTGTCCAGTCTGCAGCAAAATAAGTCCGGCAGTCCTTCCCCTGGCTTTTCCCCGTCGGAGCAGGTATACAGGGCCGAGCCTCTGCTTCCGCCACCCTGCAGAACATAATCCAGCATGGCAGTCAGATACATCTGCTGCGATATCAGCATGTCATACAAATGATAAAACCGGCCGGCCTGTGCCGGACTGGAGATAAAAAGATCCCTTCCAAAGTGTTTCAGGTCCTCTTTTACCTCTGAAAGCGCCTGCCGCAGATCGGCCTCGTTCCGGACCATGCCTCCCGCTCTGCTCATGCGCTCCGCGGCCTTCTTCCACAGCTCTTCCTCTCTCCATTTTCCCGGCTCCTCCAAACGGTGATTATCCTGTGTCTTGTCCTCCCGTTCCTCCTCCCATTTCCGGGAAACATCCCCAGGAAAAAGCATTTCCATATGCACTTTCGCCGCCTTCCGGCAGAATTCCCGGGCTTTCTCTCTCTGGCTTTCTTCCTGTCTGTCTGCTTCTTTTCCGGATGCCTTTTTCATCCGGACAATGTACTCTGCTGCCCGAAGCGCTCCCACCTGTCCTGCGTTTAGCGCGCTGCCTCCCGGCCGGGTCACGCCGTGGCTTCCGCACACCTCTCCCACCGCGAAAATCCCCCGGATGTTGGTCTGCCAGTTGGAATCTGTGGAAAGGCCTCCGTTGTTGTGTTGGACACAGACGGCAATTTCCAGCATTTCCTTTCCCAGGTCCACCCCATGTTCCCGGTAAAACTGTACCGCAGGTTCATTCATGTGCGCCAGCCGCTCTATCGGCGTGCCGAAACAGGCTCCCGCAGAGCGCAGGTAGTCCCGGGCTTCCGCCGGAAGTCTGTCAAAGTCTACTTCTTCCCCTCCCGGATTGTGCATAAAGTCCAGAAAAACTCTCCGTCCCCGTAAAATTGTCTCCCGATAGACCAGCAGATCAATCACAGAAGAACCTCCGAAAATCTTCTCCACATCAAAAGGCCACTGGTATCCCTTTAAAAAAGTCATATACTGCATTTGGGCCGCATCTCTGTAATATTCCAGCAGGAATTCCCTTTCTTCTCTTCTCTGTCTGTCGGTGGAAATCAATCTCGGCAGCGCCTGCATATAAGTGCCGCTCACATTCCACCTGGGCCGCAGAGAGGCGATTCCAAACTGCCACTCTGTAAGATTTTTCCCCAGGACACCGGCCTCGAAGGCAATTCCGCTGCTTCCCAGCTGGGATGCCGGATATACGCTGTCTCGGTACATGCCTGCCGGGCCTCCCGTGGCAAGCACTACATTTTCACACCAGATCAAAAGGAAGTCACAGCATGTTGTATTCTCTGTATTCAGGCACAGCACCCCGCGCGCCCGATTTTCTTTTACAAGGATCTTTACCATCTGCATATGATCCAGAATGGGAATCCCCCGGGACAGAGCTTCCTGCTCCAGACATTCCGTCATATATTTCGAGGTATAAGGCCCCGCGCTGGTGGCTCTGCGGCCTCTGTCATGGTCTGTCTTATACCCCACATATTCTCCGTATTCATTGTCAGGAAAGGGAACCCCCAGCTCCACCAGATGGTAAAAGCATCTGGCGGACAGAGCTGCTTCACACAGCGCCAGATCTCCGTCCACACACTGTCCCCGGAACAGGTCCTCCGCCAGCGCGCGAACAGAGTCTCTATCCTCTCCCGCCAAGGACAGTTTGTAATAGGTCTGTTTATCGGAGCCGGTATTGCGAGACGTTCCTGCCGTCACATGCTCCGCCAGAATGGCCAGGTCCTTCTCTCCGTACCAGTGCAGCCGCACGGCCGCGTGGTAGCCGGCCGCTCCCGTTCCCACAACCACGGTGCGGATCTCCGTTTCTCTCAGTGATATCATGGTTTTCTCCTGTTCCAGTACTCTCATGCTTGAAAAGCAATTACCCTCTATTATTCAAATTTTTCAGAGAAACATAGCCATATACAGCGGCAGTGTGATTTTGGTATCGCTGACCCCCACATTCCCCGCCACCAGCTTATAGGCATAAGGCGGAGCGAATTCATCAATGAAATGGTTCAGGGAAACTGTGGCGCCCCGTTTGGATTTTACCTCAATGGGAATGACCGCGCCGTCCCGGACAAGAAGGAACTCGATTTCCTGTGTATTTTTGTCATTTTTGTAATAATTCAGCCCAAAGCCCCTCTTTGTCAGTATGTCAAAGACCAGGTTCTCATAGATGCCGCCCTTGGCCGGACCCGTCAGCGTATCTTTTAGCAGAGCAGCCTGGGTGTCATATCCGTAAAAAGATGTCAGCAGACCAATATCCGTCACATAGGCCTTGAACTGGTCCGGCTTTTCGTAAGCCACAAGCGGGAACTGCGGCGTGGACACATTGACGCACAGCTGAATCATACCGGCATCCACCAGCCAGTTCAGGCAGTTCTCATACCGGCGTGCACTCCCCTCCTTGCTGACCACCTTGTATTGGAATTTCGTATATTTCTTTGCCAGCTGCCGGGGAATGGACAGATAACCGTCGCTGATTTTCTGCCGGCTGGCTGTGGAGGCATAGTGTTTGATATCCTCTCTGTAGCTCTCCATGATTTTCTTCTGTGTGGCATGTGCTTCCTGATCTTTCAGTATTCCCGGCTGTCAACAGATTGTGCACTTTTTCGGAGGATTGCAAACAGAAAAATTGCACTTTTTTTGACAATTCAATTCTCTAAAACTGCATC
>CAQUWW010000020.1:30561-38372 GCA_948896875.1 uncultured Acetatifactor sp.
TCAAATTCAACTTTATGCACTTTTTCCGACCAAAGTCTACAGCCGCCGGATATGAAATCCGCCATCCACGTCCAGCACACTTCCGGTGGTGTACAAAATCTGGTCGGAGCAGAATACGCTTACCGCATTGGCCACATCCTCCGGCGTTCCCCAGCGTCTGATGGGAAATACGCCCTCTTCTATCATGGCGTCATACTTTTCTTTAACCGCTCCAGTCATATCGGTGGCAATCACCCCCGGCCGAATCTCATGGACCAGAATTCCCTCCGGCGCAAGCCTGTCCGCAAAAAGCCGGGTAATCATGGAGACTCCGGCTTTGGAGATGCAGTACTCTCCTCTGGAAATGGAGGACACCTCCGCGGAACAGGAGCCAATATTGACAATAGTGCCTCTCTTCTTCCCCGTCTGCTCCTGCCGCAGCATCTGCTTTGCCACCAACTGTGTCAGAAACAAGGTGCCCTTTGTGTTGATTCCCATCACCCGATCAAAGCTTTCCTCTTCCATTTCCAGCAGGTCCTTTCGCTCCAGCGGTGCTACTCCGGCATTGTTCACCAGCACATCCACCCTTCCGAATACCCGAAGCGTCTCCTCCAGAAGCCTCTTCCTGTCTTCGGCCGAGGCAATGCTCCCCTGCACATAATGCCAGCAGATATCCAGCTTCGTCAGTTCATTTAATGCTTCCTCATATTTTTCCTGCTCACCTGTGGCCAGCATCACAATTCCGTACCCGTCCTGCCCCAGCCTCCTGGCAATGGCATAGCCGATTCCTCTGCTTGCACCGGTGACAATGGCTATTTTCTTCATCTCGTTTTCTCCCCATTCCTTCTCTTTCCTGGTGTTCCCTTGTCAAATGAAGCAACATGTTTTCTTTTCGGAAATGCATCTTATAAATGGTCAGCATAATATTCATTCAAATGATTTCTGATATCCCGCGGGGTAACCGGAACTTCCGTATCTAAAAAAGGATACTCTAAATGCAATTTTTTGTCCTCAGATAGTATGTGCACCCTGTGGCCATGTTCATTGATTCTCACATACCAATAATAATTTCTTCCCTCATATACTATTTTACGTTTATTTTTACCGGATACCATATTTCCCTCACAAATTTCCCTCACAAGAAAGATTCTGCCTTTGACAAAATTTTTCAGCCACCGGCAGTTTCCTTCTGATATTCCCTGTAATATTGCAGGTAGACTTCCCCGTCCCGCACGATACAGCCGGTAGGTTTCCCCGCCCGGATCAGGTCGCCGCATTTTCCGCAGGCCACGCATGTCCTGCCGGCATCCATCCGGCCCGTCTCCAGAATCTGCCTGGGAAACGCCGGATTGGCGAAGGACATACGACCGAACAGCATATTGTCGCACAGTCCCTCCTCCACGGCCCCCGCCGCATACAAATCAGAGTACTGACGCAAGTAGGAGGGACCGGAGGCAGAGATAAACATCCCCGGCACCGCCTTTTTCACTTCTCCTATGCCCTGAATGATTCTGGCCACGCCATACAGCGGATGCTCCTGTGGAATATATTTCCCCCCGTCAAAGGGTCTCGTCACATGGGTGCTGACATAGGGATTTCCCATGGTCAGGTTCACCATAGGCAGACCGTACTCTTCGTGAAGCAGCCGAATCAGCCGAATGGGCTCCTCCATATCCGGCTCATCTCCCGCCCCTTCTTTCACGCCGAAGCCATAGGGCCAGGCAAATCCGTCATAGATCCCGATTCTGGCTGTCACCAGGAAATCATTGTTCTCGTGGACCTTTGCGGCACTTATGCCGTTTCTCAGAAGCCGGGTCCGGTTCTCGAAGCTTCCTCCGTACAGGCCGGGCCGACGATAAGCGGACATAAGCTCCATCAGAAGATAGCCATGACAGGCTTTCACATCCACAGCGTCAAAGCCGGCCTCTTTTGCCAGCAACGCCGCCTCCCCGAACTTTTCCTCCAGACCTTTCAGATAATCGTCGGAGACAATGCAGCTATCATCCGCCGGGCGCAGCTTCTCATACTCAGGATGTCTATAGGCAATCAAAGGTGCCGGCCGGCCCTCCGGGTTGGAATAGCGGCCGCTGTGATTGGCCTGCATGACCAGGTAGGGTGCAAAGCCATTGGCCCGGATTCCCGCCTCCTTAATAGCAGATGTGAACTTTTTATAATTCTCAAGATTGTCCCGGGTCAGCATCAGCTGGTGCTCGCTGGAGCGTCCCTCCGGCACAATGGAAATGGCCTCGAACCAGATCATGCCGCTGGCTCCCTCCGCCTCCCGCACATACCTCCGCAGCGTCAGTTCAGAAGGCGAACCGTCTACCAGTCCGTCCGCGCCCTCCATCGGGGCAATGCCCATGCGGTTCTCCAATATGACATTCCCGAAAGAGACTCTTTCTTTCAGCACATGGGTGTCCGCCCCAAAGGGAAGATGAATCTGCAGTTCCTCTGCCCTGGCTTTGATTTCGTCCAGGCTTTTGTATGTAAATCTCTCATGCTTCATGCTCTTTTCACCTGTGCCTTTCTTTGTAACAGTTCAGTGCCCTGTCTGAACTGTTACCTTTCTTTATTTATCACGGCACACAGCCCCATCCATATCTACTACGTGTAACAGGGTCCGCAGGCCTGGTATCCGCCACAAAACAAATATAACATCGTTCCTCCATCACCGTCAATCTCGTCTTATAAATTCCTTCAAGCCCCGGATCAAAAGAATATTTCATGGGGCTTCCGGGCCCAGGCGATCTTCTCCTCATAAGGCAAACTACCCTTCCGCCAGCAATTATCCAAAGCTTCTCCCAGCCCCTTGCAAGTGTATTGAGCTGCCTCTTCGTCATAGTCGATATCCCCTTCCGGAAAACGGGGAGTCTCTGGAAAGCTTTCGTTCAATCCCCAGATACATTTCAAATGCGGCAATGTGGTCTCTGCCATGCAGGACAGCGGTTCTTCCTTCCGTATGGCCCGCTCCATGCAATAAAGCTTCCCCATCCCGTCCCTCCCAGGCATTCCATAATTTATGATTTGACCGTCAGCAAGGCACCCCCTCATGGTACCCTGCCCCTCCTCATTTTCCAAAATCACTGTCCCCCTTTCCCCTTCCATAATAAATTCGGGATCTCTGGCCTGTACCTGGGGAACCGCATGCGTTGCATAGAACAGCAGCTCTGCGCCCTCCGCCGTATCAACCCGCAGTGCACAGGTGTCAAACATATCGATGAGATTGGCACGGTACACCTCGGCTTCCATCTTCTGCGGCTCCGCACTCTGCGGAATCTGACCGCCGCATAGAAACAGCATATTATGCAGATAATGGGCTGCTGCGTTGGAAGCCACACTGTCCAGAATCCACTCTCCGGTATCCAGCCTTCTCTTCCCCGCCCAACCGGTACTCCGGCGATAGTATTCCAGTCCCCGGGGAAAGCAGACAATGGTACGGATTCTGCGAATCCTGCCATACCGGCCTTCCAGAATATCCTGTTTTAACCTCAGAACAGCTTCATCGAAGGACCACTGAAAACCTATTGCCAGCTTGCAGCCGGTACGATTCCTGGCTTCTATCATAATCCGGGCATCCTCCGGACAGGCGCAGATGGGTTTCTCGCACAGAACATCACTGCCCTGTTCCATACAATATTCGGCCTGTTGGGCATGCAGGTAGACAGGAGTCACAAGGACTGCCAGCTCTGCCCTGTGTGTCCGGTAGAACTCCTCTAATGTGTGGAAAATCGGAATTCCTCTGTCACGAAGTTCCCGGGCTGTCTCTCCCGTACCTGCATACGGGTCCACAGCCCCTGCGACCTGAAACACTTTCGCTCTGGCACTGTATAGCAGTTCTTTGATATAGAACTGACCGAAGCCTCCGATTCCTACCAATAATATGGTTGTCTTCCGCATTTTCCAATCTCCCTTTACTCTCACTAGCTATCTCATTTCCGAACAGATATCTCCAACCTGATTCTCCACATTTCCCATATGGTCTCACAGAATATTGGTCTATCCCTTCACCCCCGTGGTACTGATTCCCTCCACCAGGCTCTTCTGAAATACAAAAAACAGAACCAGCACCGGTATCAGAGAGCAGAAGGACATGGCAAACATTGGCCCGTAATTGGTACCGTTCTCATCGCCGAACAGTTTAATGGCGTAAGAAACCGGATACATGGCCGGTTTGTTCAGATACAATAATGCGCCCATAAAGTCGGACCAGGAGCCCATAAAAGCCAG
Source organism: uncultured Acetatifactor sp. (assembly GCA_948896875.1). Taxonomy (GTDB): domain Bacteria; phylum Bacillota; class Clostridia; order Lachnospirales; family Lachnospiraceae; genus Acetatifactor. The sequence goes on from CAQUWW010000020.1 coordinate 34,768, forward strand.
TACTGCAACAGTTGCCATGGCCGGTTTTATCAGCGGAAGTATGATCCGGTAAAACAATGCCGGCCGATTACAGCCGTCCACAATTGCGGCCTCATCCATTTCTCTGGGAATATTTTTCATGAACTGCATCAGCATAAAGACATAAAACGCGCTTCCCGTAAAGCAGGGAACAATAATCGGCAGATAAGTCCCCACCCATCCCAGCTTATTGTACAGGCTGTACTGAGGAATCATAAGTACCTGCGAAGGCAGACACATGGTCAGTATCATCAGCACAAACCAGAATTTCCTCGTACGAAATTTTATCCGGGCAAACCCGAAAGCCGCCAGCGTGGAAGACACCACGATACCGATGGTAGAGCAAATGCTGATCAGAAAAGAATTCTTAAAAAATGCCGTAAAGGTAAGTCGTCCCACCCCTTTCCATCCCTGGGCATAGTTGGAAAATGCCCAGGATTGTGGAATCAGGCTGTAAGGAGAAGCATAATACTCCGCATTTGTTTTCAGAGAAGAACCGAGTAGCCAGAGCAGCGGGTAAATCATGACAAAGCTGCCGAGAATCATTCCCGTGTGATAAAGAATCGTCAGTATTCTCTTTTTCTTTTTCATATTCGAAATTTCCTTTCTGCTTTTTCTTAATCCTGATCATCCTGATAATAAACCCAGCCGGAAGATGACCGAAATACAAGGGCCGTGAGAAAGGCAATAATGACCAGCATAAACCATGCCATTGCACTTGCATATCCGAATTTCCTATAGGAAAATGCCTGTGTATACAGATTCAGTCCATAATATAAGGTAGAGTTCATAGGCCCTCCCTCCGTGATCAGATAGGCCGAATTAAAGGCCTGCAGCGAACCGATAATGCCGTTTACCAGGTTAAAGAAAATACAGGAGGACAGCATGGGCAATGTGATTTTGGTAAAGCGTTTCCAGGCCCCCGCTCCATCCATGATAGCCGCCTCATAATAGGTCTGGGGAATCTCCTTGATTCCCGCCAGAAAGATCAGCATGGAGGAGCCAAACTGCCATACTCCCAGCAGAATCAACACATACAGTGCCGTTGACGGATTTTTCAGCCAGTTCACCGACTCCAGGCCAAATACCCCCAATATACTGTTAATGGCACCCTCCTTGCCCCAGAGTATTTTCCATGTCATGGCAATGGCAACGCTTCCCCCCAGCACAGAAGGAATATAAAATGCTATTCGATAAGCGCCGATGCCTCCCACCGCCTTTGACAGCAGAACTGCAACCAGCAGCGCAAATCCCAGTTTTAACGGTATCTGTATGATTGCGAAGCGAAAAGTAACCTTTAAAGAAATCCAGAATTTATCATCATCAGTAAACATTGTCACAAAATTTCGAACTCCCGTCCATTGCGGAGTATTCAAACCGTCAAAATCTGTAAAGGCCAAAAACAGCGAGTAAAAAAATGGAATGGCGGTGAAAACCAATAATCCAATGATAACAGGAGAAATAAATGCATAGCCTGCCAGCATATTTTTCCATTCCCTTTTATGTATCCCTGTTCTATTTGGCTCTAAACTGCGTTTTATCTGTTCTTTTTCCATCCGAATATCCTCCATATCACCGGCTTTCCCGGGACAGACTTCCGGCTGGCCCGGGCTTTTGCAGCAGCTTGGGCAGCGCCAAAACTGCCGCGAGAAGTTACCTCGTAAGAGCGAAAGGGCAGAAATTTTTCCGCCCTTTTTCCCAAGCCATTTTCCTTCTATTTTCCCTGCAGCACAGCATTTCCTTTCTCAATGGCCTGTTCCAGTTCCTCTTTGGTAACCTTATCGTATCTGGCCTTCTCAAAAAGCTCATTGATAGAAGTTCCCGCTTCTCCCGCCGTGGCAGGCGCCTGGGGTGATATATCTGTGGCCACACCGTCGGACATGGTGTCGATAAAGGACAAAATCGTAGTCTCAGAGCTGCTCAGCTTTCCGGTAATGCTCTCCCGGATAGGCGCACTGACAGGAACTCCCCGGTCAATGCCGCATACATCGTACACATATGGATCGTTTGTAAAATAATCTATAAACGCCATAGCCAGTTCCTTATTCTCCGAAAAAGGAGAGACAGACCAGAGCATACTGGGTTTCAGGAAAGCACCGCTTGTCGTAGCCTGATCCGCACAGGGAAAGCCGCAAAGTGCCAGCTCCTTTCCGCCGGCCGACTCAAAATTTCCCAGATTATTCGACCAGTAGCCATTGATCACCATCCAGCAGTCATTGGCGTCGCTCAGCTGTGCGTCGGTCTCTCCGCCGTAATCCACGGGATTCTGAACAAACTCATACTCATAACCATAACTCATGAAATTCACAAGATCATCCGCGTCAAAGCCATATGCCGTTCCATCTTCGTTGTAGAGTTCTTTTCCCATGGAACGCAGGTAGACGCCGAAGGATTCCCATGCCATTTCCAGATAGATTTTCTTGCCTGTCTGATCGTACACCTTTTGTCCCAGCTCAAATACCTCGCCGTAAGAAGGCGTCACACTCATGGACAGTCCCAGTTCCTCCAGAACAGCCGGGTCATAGAAGCTGGCCGGCGCATTCACTCCTGTGGAAATACCATACATTTTTCCGTTTACAATTCCCCCGGACAACAGGGAGTCGTCTACCTCTGAAAGATCAATATATCCATCCGCAATCCACTGATCAAAGGGTTCCAGCTGACCGCCCTCCACATAGGTAACAATTTCGCTGTAGTTCATCATGAAAAGGTCCGGAAGCTCTCCACCTGTAGCCTGTGTTGTCAGCTTTGTAAAATAATCGCCGTAAGCTCCGTATTCCACTTCTATGGACAGGTTCTGATATTGCTTCTCAAAGTTCTCAATGATCTGGATTGTCTTTTCATTTCGTTCATCGCCGCCCCACCAGGCGATCCGGAATTCCGTATCCTTATAATCCTTTTCCTCCGCCCCCTGATTTCCCGCCGTATCTGTGGAACTTTGATTCTCCGAAGTGCCTGCCTCACTCTGATTCTCATTCCCTGCTGAGGTAGTCTGGCTCTCATTCCCCGCCGCTCCGGAAGCATCAGGTCCCGTACCGGCTGTATCACCGCAGCCGGACAGTCCCAGTATCAGAAGCGTACTCATTATCCATGCCGTTTTCTTTTTCATCATTTTCACTCCGTTTCCCTGTTTTTTTCTCAAATGTTGGTCAATCTGCAGAATCGGCAACCTGATAAAAGAATGTTAGCATAGAAAAACAGACAATGAAATTGAATTTGGAACACTTTTATTAGAAAAAAGATAAAAAGTCAGACATTTTTATATTCTTTTGGTGTCATACCTGTGTATCTTTTAAATAATTGATAGAAATAAGGAACATCATGTCCCAGCCCGACTGCTTCCGCAATTTCTTCAATTCTGTTATTCTCCGGATCTTTTAACATCTGTTTCGCCTTCTCCATACGAATCTCCAGAAGGTACTGGCTGAATTTCGTCTCTGTTTCTTTGTAAAAACATCTGCCAATATATTTTACTCCCAAATGTACCACCTGCTCCGCAATCAGCTGCAGATTCAGGGTCTCCTCCATATAATGCTGTTGTACATATGCCTTAATCTTGCGAACCAGTTCCGATTCCCTTTCCCTCT
>CAQUWW010000021.1 GCA_948896875.1 uncultured Acetatifactor sp.
CACATTGATTTCCCTGATTGTCATGCTGTCTCCTTCACGAATAGATTGGAACGTTTTATATGGCAATACAAATTATAGCATAACATCAAAAAAGTCCATATCTAAACTATAAAAAATATTGATTAACAATACTTTTTATAATTTTAGATATGAAACTTTTTTATAGAATACAAATTATCTTTACACCCCAATCAGCGCATCAAACGTCCCCACAACATTCAGCCGTCCATACCCCCACTCCCTGTTAGGATAAGTCGTATCCACACTCCTGGATGCTCCCCTGATAAAGTAATTCTTAATCTCCCGGCTGGCTATCGTGCTGTCATTTTCTTCCACCACCGCCCATTGCATAAACTGCGCCACCGCACCGGTGGTAATAGCAGCTGCCAGGGAACTTCCCGACTCTTTTCCCCGGATTGTGGATACATTGACTCCAGGCGCGGCAAAATCAGGATTAATCGTCCCAATTCTGGTAAATCCTCTTCCCGAATCGATATAAAAGCTGTTGTTTGCTGCATTATAAGTAGATACACTGACCACATCCTTTGCCATGGCAGGTTCTGTCAGTGTAATGTAAGGAGATGACTCCAGAAATTGCACCGGAGCATTCATGAATTTCGTGATAGGCAGCCACATATGAAAAGTTCCATTATAGACGTCCCCAAGCGCTTCCACCAGAAAAGTCCATATCCCAGGCGTAGGTCTCGCTACACGCACTACTACGACTTCTTCTCCGGAGGCCGGTTCCACCAGGTTTCCTGCAAGAGTAATTCTCGTCCTCTCATATACAAAGCCATACGTAATGCTATTTTGAATTCCCAGCCGAATAGGCGGAATTGTCTCTCCACCGGGAGATCGCACTGATACTGTGAATAAATCCGGCACATTTCCCCAAAGTTCCAGGATAAATCCTTCCACATTATCTGTAACCCGAATCTCCACCGGCACATTTTCCACTGCGCCGCCGGTTCTCTGAGGCTCCAGATAGCCCTGAAAATGATGTCCTGCATTTCCTTCGTTCCCTCCGCAGACCACAACCGTGCGACTGCGCTTTGAGGCTATAAAGTCCAGGTAGCTTGGCAGAGGAGCACTCCCTGCATGATCACCATAATTAGTACCCAGGCCCAAGCAGATCACTACCGGCCGTCTGAATTGTTCCGCGAAACTATCTGCATACTTCACACCCAGCATGATATCTGTCTCTTCGTACGCAGGGACGCCGGACGGAATGATATAGAAATCCCTGAGAAACTGCTTCGCCTCTTTCAGTTTTACAACAACAATATCCGCATCCGGCGCTGCTCCCAGATAATTGATACCGTTTGTTACTCTACTTCCAGCCGCCACTCCTGCCATGGCACTTCCGTGACCGTTCTCATCCCGTGTGGGTACCACACTGTAAGGGTCTTCCGCCTGCAGTGCACGATTGATTTCTTCCCTCGTATATTCCGTACCATAATAAAAGCCTTCTGGAGGAGGACCGCTCTGGATCGTCTGATCCCAGATTGCCAATATGCGGCTATTTCCCTGGCTGTCCAGAAATGCCTCATTTGTATAATTGATTCCCGTATCGATAATGCATATGACCACCCCTCGCCCTGTCAGACTCAAAGGTTCCCGCTGAACCTGCGTAATTCCACTTACAATCAGGCTGTTGGGATCATAACCTTGGGTGATCGTCTCCTCCTGCATCAGCCCGTACAATTTTGGTACGGCCCTATAATCATAAATATACTCGTTTACATCGCGGATATTGTTTTCACTTACATATACAATATTGTAAAGATTATCTACATTAATATAGCAAAAATCTAAATTATTACTTCCCAGAATCTCCAGCGGAAAACTTGTAATGACATCAAAATAACGCTCTGAAAGTATCCTGTCCCTGCAATCCATACGGCAATCCCCTTTTGCACCCGTCTATGGGCATAAATCATAAGCCCATCTCAGGGTCTGATGCAATCACCGTATTATATGCAAATTGGGGAAGCTTCGTGTCTGTTCTATTCCGCAATCAATACCACCGCCGTGCGGGGAGGAATCTTGATTATACTCCCATATTGGAAATCCGTTTCTGCTTCAATATCTTTGCCATCCGCATACTCCACAAAGGTATTGACGCATACCTTCCATCGCATACCTGCCGGAAGGCTGGGTAACTGCATATCCAGCGGATTCCAATAAGCATTCATTCCGTAGAATACGATGTCATCTTTGGTATCCTCTTCATTTCTGCCTGCATACATAATACCAATCAGCCTGGTAGTATGGTTGACTCCGGCATTCCAGGGATATCCATTGTGAATGCTGATATCTGTGAAGCCGCAATGTGCCTCCTTCGTCACCTTTCTGATCACAGCATGCTCCTTCCGAAATGCAATCATATACCGGAAGAAATCATGTATTTCTCTATATTCTTCAAGTCTTGTCCAATCCAACCAGGAAATTTTGTTGTCCTGACAGTACGCATTGTTATTTCCGTATTGTGTATTGCAGAATTCATCTCCGGCATAGAACATTGCCGGCCCCCGACTACACATCAGTGTCGTGAACGCATTTTTTACCATACGTCGACGCAGACCTTCTATTTCAGGATTGTCAGTCTCCCCTTCCACACCGCAGTTCCAGCTGTTCCCATTGTTGTCTCCATCCGTGTTGTCCCAGCCGTTCTTCTCATTATGCTTCATATTGTAGGCGTAAAGGTCATGCAAAGTAAACCCGTCATGGCATGTGATAAAATTAACCGATGCACTCTGTCCGCGTTTCAATGTGTCATATAAGTCTCTGGAACCGGTAATTCTGGTGATCGCCACCCCCGCCATGCCCTCGTCCCCTTTCAGGAATCGTCGCATATCATCACGGTACTTTCCATTCCATTCCGACCATCTGTTATAAGCCGGGAAATTTCCGACCTGATAAAGCCCGGCCGCATCCCATGCTTCCGCAATCAGTTTCACTTTCCCCAGGATGGAATCACAGGCAATCCCCTGTAAAATCGGCGGGTCCAACATTGGCTCACCATTCTGGTCACGGGAAAGAATAGATGCCAGATCAAACCGAAATCCATCTACCCTATATTCCGTCACCCAATAGCGCAGACAGTCAATAATAAATCTGCGTGTCATAGGATGATTACAATTCAGCGCGTTTCCACAACCACTGAAATTATAATAGTCTCCTTCCGGAGTCAGCATATAATAAATATTATTGTCAATTCCTTTGAAGGAAAAACATGGTCCATCATTATTTCCTTCCGCCGTGTGGTTAAATACCACATCCAGAATGACTTCTATTCCGTTTTCTTTCAGCTCATAAATGAGCTGTTTCAGTTCATCTCCTTCGTGATTATGCTCTATCACAGAGGAATACCCTGTATTCGGTGCAAAAAAGCATACCGTATTATAACCCCAGTAATTGTAAAGCTGCTCACCTTCTACAATCCTGGCGTTCTCCATCTCATCAAACTCAAATATCGGCATGAGCTCAACCGCATTAATCCCTAAATCCTTCAAATAGGGAATCTTCTGACGTAGCCCCTCGTAAGTCCCTTTTGCCTCTACACCGGAAGACTCATCCTTTGTAAAACCACGGACATGCAACTCATAAATTACCAGATCCTCCAAAGGGAGCTCCAACTGTCGTACATTGCCCCAGTCGAAATTATTTTCCACTACTCTGGCATGATATACAAAGTCTTCGCCGTTCTCCGGCCGTTCTCCCCAGTTCCTCTGCCCGGTCACAGCCTTTGCATAAGGATCCAGCAATATATTATCTTTGTTAAAAAGCAGTCCTTTGGTTTTGTCATAAGGGCCGTCCAGCTGGAATGCATATTCGAATTCCTCAATATTCAATCCGAACACCAACATGGAATACGTATTCCCGATATGATAGGATTCCGGAAATTTTAACCTCGCATAGGGCTCCTTTTCCTGTGGACGAAATAACAACAGCGTACAGCTTGTTGCCCCATGAGAATGAATTGTAAAACTAACACCGTTGGATGCTGCAGTTGCACCGTCTCTATTGTAATAACCGGGCCGTACTTCATAGCCCTCTATGATGTCCAGAGGCTGTAGTTTCACGCCTCTCTGTGGTTTGTGCTGGACAGAATCCATTCCCGATCCTCCGTCTACTTTTTTAAATATTCTATTCCATAGAATGTTCAATGCACTCAACGATCTTCTGCTGTACCGGCAGGACCTTTTCCAAAACCACCTTAGCCTCTTCCGGTTTCCCGCCGCGCAGCAGACTCAATATCTCATTGTATGCCTCGTAGATGGGGGTAAGCGACAGATTTCCTGCCGTTCCCTTCAGGTTGTGCGCAGTCTTAATGGCCTCTGAGTAATCGTCACAACCGTCTTCTATCTGTACTACATTTGACCTGGCCATTTTTACAAAAGAGCCAAGCAATTTTCGATATAGCTTTTCATTCCCCATAATACGCTTCAGGCCGTCATCCACATCTACGCCCAGCGCCCTTAACTCATCCAGCAAATTCATGCAATCTACCTCTTTACATACATTAATATTTCCCGAAGCCATCTCCCAGAGAAATTACCTGCTCATTCGCATTGGAATAAGAAGAATTGTAACTGGCAGAACTCTTACCTGACGAACTCTGCCCATTCCCCAGATTATAGATGGAAAGCATTTCACGCATTCTGGATGCCTGATTGGACAGTTCTTCACTGGCTGCCGCACACTCTTCACTTCTGGCGGAACTGGTCTGTACTACCTGAGACACCTGTGAAATAGCCTGTTCGATCTGTGATACCGCAGTAGCCTGATAATTGGAGGATTCTGCAATACCATTGATAATCACTTCGCTCTCCTGAACCACCTTCGTAATCTCTTCCATGGCTTTGGCCGTTTCGCCTGCAATCTTGGAACCAGAGTTCACTTTCTCGATGGAGTCCTCAATCAACGCGGAAGTTTCACTGGCCGCCTCCGCACTCTTAGCCGCAAGACTTCTGACCTCCTCTGCCACCACGGCAAATCCTTTTCCGGCCTCTCCGGCTCTAGCTGCCTCAACCGCGGCGTTTAAGGCCAGGATATTTGTCTGGAAAGCAATGTCCTCGATGGTCTTGATAATTTTAGAAATGCTTTCGGAAGCCTTGTTGATATCCTCCATGGCAGATACCATACTCTGCATCTGTACATTGCCCTGCTTTACATCAGAAATAGCGCGAACCACAAGATTAGCGGCAGAATTTGCCTGTTCCGCATTCTGTTTGGTCTTCTCCGCAATCTCATCAATGGAAGCTGTGATCTCTTCAATGGCGCTGGCCTGCTCCGTAGAACCCTGAGCCAGAGCCTGGCTCGCGCTTGCCACCTGAGAAGAACTGATCGTCACCTGAGAACCTGCGTCACTGATATTGCTCAGCGCATTGTGATTATCTTCCACCAGCTTCTTCAGGGAATTACCCAACACATCTTCTGCAGATGCCGGGTTCACTACCACCGTCAGATTTCCGTTTGCCACTTCTTCTGCGATCTTCGCCTGGTATTTGATATTTTCAATTACCTTTGTATACTCATCTACCAATTCGCCGAACTCGTCTTCATTGTATTTTACCATGTCAATGTTCACATGTCCTTTTGCGATCTCCTTCGCCGCATCGGAAAGCTGCAATACAGATTTCTCAATGGCCTTAATCAGGAATAGCGCAATTACCACCGTTATCGCCACCGATATGACACCCAATACCAAAGTAAAAATGGTGGCGCCCAGCACATAGGATTCCTGCTTTGCCGGGTCAGTGATTCCAACAGCTGATTTTGTGCTCAAATCACCGAAAACGATATTAATTATTGTAATCAGAATCGGAACACCAAACCCTAGAATTAATTTTGTCTTCATCTTCAAGTTTTTCATACTTATGCCTCTCTTTCTTACTCCTCTTCGCTTATTTTCGCGAGATCCGTATCTACGGGTTCGTCGTCATACAATAGTTTTTCCGGATCCAACAACAGCTTCACCGAATTTCCCACCTTACCAATGCCATAGACATATTTGTTGTGATGCGCTTTATCGGAACGACCGATTGTAGGCGGCGGCAGAATATTCTCTTCCTGAATCTCAACAACCTCAGCGATCTGTTCCACAATCAGTCCGACCGTTGTGGACTTCACATTAATGACAAGGATACAGGTCTTGTCATTATATTCACAGCCCCCCTGCTTAAACCGCACACTGACATCAACCACCGGAATAATTCTTCCGCGCAGATTGATAAGACCCTTAATATATTCTTCCGTCTCAGGGATCTTGGTAACTGCCTGATACTGAATAATCTGCTGTACATACTGTATTCCCAATCCAAAATATTCGGATCCGGACTTAAAAGTCATGTATTTTCCTCTTTGTGTATCACTGCTGTCTGAATAAAGATTTGTCTCATCCATCTGCCCTAATCCTTTACTCGTTTCATCCATAGACAAATACCGTTCCTTTCCATTCGTTTTATTCTACAAGCCCGGGGGCATCCAGAATCAAAGCGATACTGCCATCGCCAAGCTGTGTACAGCCGGACAACCCTCTGACTTTCTTAATATAGGAGGGAATCGGTTTTACCACGATCTCCTGTTCTCCAACCAGCTTATCAACCAGAAGGCAAATCTTCCTGTCTTCCACTTCCAGAATCAGCATAACGCCATCTTCTACAGACTCCTGATACTCATCAAGACCGTACCAGTTTCCAAGACGGATTACAGGGAAGCAATCTCCGCGAATCATGACAAATTCGTCACCATTAGGCTCATGGATCATCATATCTTCTTTCACGCGGATAAACTGCTTAATCACGCCGGTCTCCATGACAAAGGAAGAGTTGCCTACTTCCATGACAATACCGTCGATAATTGCAAGCGTAAGAGGAATCTTCAGACTCATAATGCTGCCGAAGCCCGGTGTACTCTCAATTTCCAGCGCGCCTCCGATGGCCTGAATATTCTGTACCACCACATCCATACCCACGCCGCGCCCGGAATATTCCGTAACCTGTTCATTGGTGGAGAATCCAGGTAAAGTAATGAGCTGATATACCTCTTTATCCGTATACGCGGAATCCGGTTTCCCCTCATCCAATATTCCCTGTCTTCTCGCTTTGGCAAGAATCTTCTCCCTGTCAAGGCCCGTACCGTTATCTTCCACGCTGATCCACACCTTACCGGCTTCCGTTCTGGCCGACAAAGTCACCCGGCCCTTCTCAGCCTTACCGCTTGCCGCGCGTTCTTCATTGGTCTCAATTCCGTGGTCCACAGCATTTCTGACCAGATGCATCAGAGGATCGGAAATATGCTCGATAATATTCTTATCCACTTCCGTCGTCTCTCCGACCATTACGAAATCAATGTCTTTTCCCAGCTTTCTGGATACATCAAACACAATACGATTCATCTTCTGGAACGTATTCGTCAACGGTACCATTCGCATGGACATGATAACATTCTGCAAATCTGTGGAAATCGAAGCCAGCTGCGCCGCCGCCTTATTAAAGTTATCCAGATTCAGTCCCGGAACCTTCAGATCCGAGCTCTGTAATACCACAGATTCGGAAATGACAAGCTCTCCGATCAGGTCCATCAGCTGATCCATCTTGCTCACATTGACGCTGATGAAGGAGGCTTTCTCTACCTTCGGCTTATCCTTTGCCAGCTTCTTCTGCTTACCCGGCTCTTTGGACTGGATCACGAAATCACCCGGCGTAATTTTCGGTTTCTCAGGTGCTTTCTCCTCCGAGGCTTCTTTCTTTGCTTCTTTGTTTGCTTCCTCCTGCCTGGCTTCTATCACCTCCACGCTGGAATCCAGGTCAATCTTCGGCGCCGGTTCCGAATCGCCGAAGTCAAAGCCCAGAAGGAACTGCTCCGCGTCACATTCATAGACTTCAACCTTCTCGATATCATATCCCACGCCTATGATTTCCCGTACTTCCTCTTCGCTGGTCTGGGCCTGCAGCAGGATGCGGAAGCCATCCTTGATAATCTTCTCGCCGCTCTTCTCATCTGTGAGAATATCTTCCGGCGAATACAAAATATCTTCCGCAATCTCTTTCAGTGCATACACAGTCTTGTATGCATGAACATTTGCCATCTCCGTCTCCGGGAAAAAGGTAATAAATATCTTATAAAATCTGCTTGCGCTTGTGGCAACCGGCGCTATATAGAAATGCTTCGGTTCCTCGTGCACATTCTCCGCAGTGGTGCCGCCTGCCTCTCCACCGCCTTTAATCTTCTCCAGAAATTGATTGAGATCTTCAATAATATTACTGGCATCCCCGTCGGCCGGATCACCGTTACGGATTTTCTCCATCTCATTAGAGATAAAATCCTCCACTTCCAGCACATGTTCCACCAGTTCCACATGAGGAACATTGTCGGGATGGGATTCCCGCAGGTAGAAAAAGACATCCTCCAGCTTATGGGATACGGCCGTAATATTGTCGAACATCATGATACCGGAAGATCCCTTTATGGTATGCATGGTTCTGAATATTTCGTTGATACTGTCTTCGTCAAAGCAGTCTGCATCTTTCTGTTCCAAAACAGTTTCCTGAAGCTGCTCCAGCAGCTGGCTGTTCTCAAACAGGTACATATCAAGCATGCTTTCTGTGTTAAAATCTTCAGCCATATTTTTCTCCTTTCCGCATTTTTCTTTTTAAATCAGATTCAGCTTTTTCATCGCCTGCTCAAATCTCTCCTGGTCTATGGGCTTACCGGAATATATGGTACATCCCAGTTCAAACGCCATCTTCACATTTTTTTCCTCGTTCAGCGCGGTGGTCATAATCACCTTTACCGCCTGCTCTTCCGGAATATTCTTCTGTTTCTCCAGGTTGCGGATACCCATCAGCGCCTGGTACCCATCCATCACCGGCATCATAATGTCAAGACACACCAGATCATAAGGTTCTCCGTCCTCCAAAGCCATCATAAACGCATCCACCGCTTCCATTCCGTCCACGGTAATATCGCATTCACCGTACTTTGAGAGAAAGCTGGCCATAAATTTCCTTGTTGCGAAATCATCCTCCGCCAATAGAATCTTCATTCTCCTTCTCCTTTACATTTTATTTAACAATGCATATGTTCTTCCGGCGATATCAGACAATTTTTCCTGATATTGTACCGCCCCCAGTTCATAAGCAACTTTGGGCATTCCATAAACCACACATGTGGATTCATCCTGTCCGATGGTTCTGGCACCGGCCCGCCTCATCGCCAGCAGCCCTTTTGCGCCGTCGCCGCCCATTCCTGTCAGGATAATTCCCACGGCATCCGCTCCTGCCGTCCTTGCGACAGAATCAAACAATACATCCACCGAAGGGCAATGGCCGTTCACCCGGGGACCGGGTTTGACCTCCACCTGATAATTATTCCCCACCTTGACCAGCTGCATATGCCTGTCGCCTCCGGGCGCAATCAACATATGCCCGGGCAGCACCCGGTCTCCTGTCTCCGCTTCTTTCACGCAGAGCTTACTTTCATCATTCAGCCTCTTCGCATACATCTGTGTAAACCCGGGCGGCATGTGCTGCACACAGACTATCCCCGGTATATCCGCACCGAACTGCCGTACCACCGCAGAGGTAGCCTCCGTACCGCCGGTGGATGCTCCGATGGCCACTATCAGGTTCCCCTGCGACTCCAGCCGGTGCTGCACCTGATTCATCATGACCGTCTTTTTGACATTGCCTATTCTGGCACTGGAGGCAATTTTGATCTTCACCAGGAGCTCATTCTTGATGAAATCCTCCAGCTGCTTCCTGCTGGACACCGCAGGCTTCGCCACAAAATCTACCGCTCCGGCATTCATTGCGTCAAACACCTTGTCGCTCAAAGAGCTGATCACTACCACCGGAAGAGGATATTGGGGAATCAGCTTCCGCAAAAATTCGATCCCGTTCATCCTGGGAAGTTCCACATCCAAGGTCATTACATCCGGCTTTAACGCCAGAATCGCGTCCCTTGCCTCAAAAGGATCCTTCGCAGTTCCTACCACCTTTATTGCGGGATCCCTGCTCAGATTCTGAACCAACAGCTCTCTGAACACGATAGAATCTTCTACGATTAAAACCTTAATCGGTAACATATTTTACCGTTCCTTCCTTATTTTCTGAATATTGACGGCTGAATGATCTGAAACGGCGTACTGTTCCTGTCAATCGTTTCCGTCGTTCCGATAAACAGATACCCTCCGGGCTCCAGCGTATCATATACCTTCTGAACCAGCTCCCGTTTTGTCTTCTCATCAAAATATATCATAACATTGCGCAAAAATATAGTATGCATTTTCTTTTTAAACGGAAACGGATCCATCAGATTGAACTGCCGGAAGATAACTTCCTGTTTCAGCTCCGGTACCACCTGGTACTGCATACCTCCACCCATGGATTTGAAAAAGCGCTTTTTCCACTGTGGCGGAATATTCTTCAGCTGCTCCGCACTGTAAACTCCTGCCATTGCCTTCTGCAGTTCCTTTGTGGAAATATCTGTGGCCAGTACCTTTGTGTCCCAGTTCCCATGATCCATTCCAAAAAAATCCGCCAGCACCATGGCTATCATATAAGGCTCTTCGCCCGAAGATGCCGCACCACACCAGATCCTTAAATCCTTCCGCGCCGCTTCCTTCTGCTTCAGCCAGGGAAGCACCTGACTCTTAAAGAAATCAAAATGTTCAAACTCCCGCATGAAATAGGTATGATTGGTAGTCAGAAAATTGACAAGCATCTTCTCCTGATTTCCCGACTTGTCATTCTCCACCGCATTCATAAATTCGTTGAAATTCTGCCATCCGCCTCTTTTTATGTAATTCTCCAGGCGCCCGTTCACAATCACCTTTTTCTGATACAGGTCTATCCCATAGCGCTGTTTCATATAAGAGGCTATTCTTATAAATTCATCATCTTTAATCATAAATTAATATCCTCCTATTTTAGTTCCATAACATCCAAGCCACAGCTCTACCGCAGCTGACGCGATATTTTACGGCAAATCTGAAAAATAGCAGGGTTGAACTTCACCTCGGTTTCTTCGCTCATAATCTTCAGAGCTTCTTCTCTGCTGTAGTTCTTCTTATCTGTCAGCGCACAGTATACTTCCACGATAGAGACAATCTGCGCCGCCAGAGGAATCTCCTCCTTCTTCAATCCTTCCGGATATCCGCTGCCATCCCAGTTCTCATGATGATAATGAGCGATATCCGCTGCCGTGCCGATAAAATCATTGTAATCATTTCCCACATATAAATCACCCAGAAGCTTCGCGCCAATCAGCGTATGCTTCTGTACAACCGCCATTTCCTCATCGGTGAATTTCCCCTTTTTCCGAAGAAGCTCCAGCGGAATCCCAATATTTCCAATATCACACAAAGGTGCAGCCAGCTCTATCATATCGATATAGGCATCGGAAATTTTATCTTCAAACATGGGTGAAAGCTGCATTGCCTGGGCCAGTATCCTGCAGTCTGTACGTAACCTCTCGATATGTTCCTTTTTATAGCAGGAATTCCCGGCAGCGATTCCGGCAAGGGCATACAGTACGTTTTTCTTCTCCTGTTCGATCTGCTTCAGCTGTTCTGTCACAGATACCTGAAGCCGTCTGTTCATCTCTTTCAGTTCAGTGTTCGCTTCATGCAGAGAAAGATGTACTCCCACCCGCGCCTGCACTACCTCCGGGATAAACGGCTTCGTAATATAATCTGCCCCGCCCAGTGCAAAACCCTTTATGATATCTTTCGGATTATCATAAGCCGAAATGAAGATAACCGGAATATTTTTTGTCTCTTTGTCTATCTTTACAATTCTGCAGAGCTCGTAGCCATCCATGCCCGGCATGGAGATATCCGTCAAAATCAGCTGTGGATGAGATTCTCTTATCTTCTTTAAGGCTTCCTCCCCGCTTTCTGCCAGAACAGGACAGGCGCCCATATTACGGATTATTTCTTCCAGAATATATCGGTTGGTCTCCAAATCATCCACGATGAGAATCTGTGCCGAGCCACCTCTTTCTTCATCATTCATCCACATACCTCCCGCCCTTAGGATGCCCGCCCCTTAGCCGGAATCCAGGCTGTCATGGTATAGCCGCCCATATTCGGCAATTACTTTATCATAATCTTCCTTCTGGATAGCCATCTTCAACTTCAAAACCATACGCTTTATCTCAGGCGGTGCTTCTTCCGTCAGCTGCCTGACTGTCTCCATGAACATCTCCGCCTTTTCCCAGTTCTCCATTTCCACACAGAGAATCAGTTTGGACAAAATTTTTCTCATTGCTTCCTGATTCCCGGCCGTACCGTATGCTTTCGTCTCCTCCTGCTTTACTGTGCCGGTATCTGCCGGCAGTGCCATCCGCCGATAGACCGCTTCTATGTCATCCGGTGCCTGACAGCTCTGCTCTTCCCTGCCGGCGCCCACCCATATGGAAAAGGAAAATACGCTTCCCCGGCCTTTCCGGCTTTCCACCTCAATGGTGCCTCCCATCAGTTCCACCAGCTGTTTACATATATTCAGCCCCAGACCTGTACCGCCGTACTTTCGGGAAATGGACGCATCTACCTGCGAAAAACTTTGAAACAATTTGTCTCTGTCCTCTTCGGCGATTCCGATACCGGTATCGGATATGATAAAAAACAATTCCGCCTTATCCTTCACCTGCGCTGTCTTCAGTACCTGAACCGTAATCTTGCCCACGGAAGTAAACTTCAGAGCGTTTGACAGAAGGTTGTTGAGGATCTGCACAACACGCAGTTCATCCCCCAGAACATATTCCGGCACCTGGGGCGAGACTGTCATAAAAAAATCCAGCCCCTTCTCAGTCATCTTTCCAATATGCTGAGCCTTCACATAATCCAGCATATTCCTGACACAAAATTCCCTTATTTCCAAAGTAAATTTTCCGGCATCAAGCTTCGAAAAATCAAGGATATTGTTGATAATTTTATTCATGTCCCCGCAGCAGCGTTCTATCAGCTGCAATGCTTTCAGCGTATGCGGGTCCTTAACATCACTCAGCAGTTCCCTCACATTGCCGAGAATGCCGTTCACCGGAGTCCTCAGCTCATGGGTCACATTCGCGACAAATTCCGACTTGGCCTTCGCCGCCTGCTGCGCCTCTTCCCGAACATATCCTATCTCCCTGCCCAGATGCTCTCTCTCAAGGATATCATTAGCCATACAAATATAGTCTCCGGTACAGGCTCTCACTATTTTGGCCTCCACCGGAAAACAGGTAAGATTCTTCCGGTACATCACAAGATTCCCCGGTTCCTCCTCCAATGGTTCCTCTGCCTCAAATCCATCTTCCGTCACTTTAAAGGTATTCGGAAAGATATCACTGATATGTCTGCCGGTTAAGCCATCCTCCGGTTCCATCTTCTCATATCCCAGCTTCTTTCTCGCGGCGGCATTTGCATATGAAATGATTCCCGTCGCATGGAACACCAGAATCATTTCCAGAGCTTCTTCTACCGGAAATGCAAACGCTTCCCCCATACTTTCTCCTCCGCGGATAACATAATCACATTAAATGAAAAAAGGCAGCAAACCTTTTTTACTTCTTTGCTGCCTGCTCCTATCATGAGAACTCAAACCTCTCAATTACTTCCATAATATTAAAGAAGTCTTCTCTGGCAAGTTCGAAGCATTTCAATATATCCGGCGAAAACTGACCGCACTCACCATTCATGATCATCTCCAATGCTTTTTGTTTGCTGAAGGGGTCCTTATATACCCTGGGACTTACCAACGCATCATACACATCTGCAATGGCCACAATCTGCGCGCTGATCGGAATATCATCTCCTGCCAGGTGATCAGGATATCCTCTGCCATCCCAACGTTCATGATGATGACGGCAAATATCATAGCAATAACGATAGAATTCCGTAGACCGATTTCTATAGAACTTTTCCAGAATATCACATCCGATGGTGGTATGTGACTTCATCACTTCAAATTCCTCATTTGTCAGCCGCCCAGGCTTCAGAAGAATTGCATCCGAAATACCAATCTTGCCGATATCATGCAGCACGGAGGCCCTGGATATGGCATCCACCTTTGCGCTGGTCAACTCATACCTGGGGAAATGTTCCATCAGACATTTCGCCATAAGCCGCGTATAATACTTTATCCGCTTGGTATGGTCGCCCGTCTCGGCACTTCGGGATTCCACAACAGAGCTCAGCGCATCAATCATAAATTCGTTGGTTTCACGAATTTCCTTCTCCTGAGCCCTGATCTCTTTCTCCTGCTCCTTCAGACGCGCCTCCATATTGCGCTTGTTCTGATACAGCTCAATGATATTCTTGCTTCTTCGCTTGACGATGTGGGGATAAAAAGGTTTATGTATCACATCCGCGACACCGAAGGCATATGCTTTCCCCTCGCTGTCCTTGATGGTCTCGCCCGTAATCAGAATGACTGGGATCTCCTTCAGCAGATCCCGATTCTGCATATACTCCAACACCTTAAATCCATCCATAATAGGCATTACCACATCCAATAAGATGAGGGCTATATTGCGATTCTTCTCAATCTGCTCCACAGCATCCCGGCCATTATCCGCCTCCAGCAGCTCATACTCATCCCGGCTGTCGGCATACATTTCCATGAGAATCACGCGGTTTATTTCTTCATCATCAACTATTAGTATCTGCTGTTTATCCATTTTGCCACCACAACGCTTCACGAATTAATCCATTCATTATGATACCACCTTCCATTGAAAATGTCAATTCACTTCAATCAGAAATTAGTTCCTATTTATGCCAGACCAAAGCCGTTTTTACAGGAAATCCTTCTCGTTATGACGTCTGCTGTAACAACGGAGTTCATTGGCAGAAAAGATTGATTTTTAACCTGTGAAGCAGTATAATAAAATTATTGAATATATGTTGTTCGAAATGGAAAAAGAGGTAACTGTCTATGGCAACTTTTAGCTTTTCCGACCTATACAATATTGACTCTTTGCAGGGGCTGGTAACATCTCTGACCGCTGCTCTGGGAATTGGAATCGGGATTCGCGATCAGGAAGGAAAATATCTGCTCAGAAACGGCAGTAATGCCGGCATATGCCATGATCTGCTGGAGAAGTCCCCTGTGGCAGATCTTCCGGACGATCCGGCTTCCGCCCCTGCCCGCAGGACATTTTCGCCCTGTATCCGCTTTTGCCCGGCCTTTGGGCTGACGGATGCACTGATTCCGATCGGTGTGGACAATGTTCTCATTGCGGTTATGCAGGTCGGCTGGGTTCGATTGTCGGAGGATAATATCAGCGATGAAGAATACAGAACCATTGCCCGGGCCCTTCAGGTGGACGAAGATCTGTACCTGGAAGAGGCACATACATTTCCTCTCATCTCACGGGAACATTTTGACAATATCGTAAATGCCCTTTCTCTTATAATGGAGCAATTATCTCTTCTGGGACATAAAAACCTATATCTGAAATCTGTGATCAGTTCCCTGGAAAGTCAGGAATTTCTGCATCAGCAGGAGAAAAATATATTGGCCGATCTGGCAGAAAAGGATTCCATGACCGGTCTTTACAATCGCCGCAAGTTCGAAGAGGCAGTTACCTTATATTCCAGGTTGAAGACACGAAAGATCTGTATGATTTCGGGAGATGCTAATTTCCTGAAGCTGACCAATGATATCTTCGGCCATGAATCCGGAGATCTGCTGCTACAGGCCATTGCAAAGATTATGAATGATCTGGCCAAAAGCGACTGGCTTGTGGCCAGATGCGGCGGAGATGAATTCCGCGTGATATTACCTGACACCACTTTGGAAACGGCTCTGGACTATTGCCGTCGTGTGGCCAGAGACTGCCGCCGTGACAAAAGCCTGACATTGCCGCTTTCCATCGCGTTAGGTGCCGCCGAATGGGACAGTGAAAAAGAGTCCCTCCAGGACTGCTTCTCCCGGGCCGACGCCAAAATGTACCAGAACAAGACAGCTTTAAAGCACGAGCTGCGCATTCCCAATTATATCATGGAACGATTATACGACAGACAGATTCTGGTCAGGGAAGTAGTGGAAAATACTGCCCGGATTGCTCTGGAATTTGCCCTGTATCTGAACTTCTCCGAAGAGCATGCCCAGGAAGTCAGCCTGGCCGCCCATTATCAGGATATCGGTATGGCAAAGCTGCCGGAGTCCTTTGTCATCCGAGGCCAGTCCCGGACAGAGGAAGAGACTTCTCAGATCCATCTGCATGTGACCCACAGCTATACCATGGCAAGGCAGTTCGATGAACTTTACAAGCTTGCGGATATCATACATTGCTCCCATGAGAACTGGAATGGCACCGGCTATCCCGTTGCCCTGAAGGAAGAGCATATTCCCATGGAATCTCGAATCATTCATCTCACCAGTGATTATGTGCGCCTGACCCATCGCTCTGCAACCGCCAAATATTATACTAAAGAAGCCATGAAGCAGAAGCTGGTACAGGACAGCGGCTCTATTTATGACCCGAAGCTTGTTCCCGCATTCCTGGAATATCTGCGGACACAGGCAGAATAAATCTCTTTTCTATTCGCTCTTTTTCAAGCTCTTCAATGCGGTAGTTATTTTAATGGGATTGCCGTAGCGAAGCGTACCCATACGGTAAATCTTCGCCCCCAGGATTCCTGCCGCCCCTGTGGATACTGCCAAAATCAGGAACGAAAGAATGATTTCCCAAGGTGCTACTGTTCCCATTGCTATACGGGCAAACATTGTGCTGTAGGAGCTGACGGGCAGGAAGGACAAAACCCTGATTATTTCTCCGTCTATGTTGGTCAGCTGTAGCAATGAGAAAAAGTAGACAATCATAATCACCATCATCAGACCGGACACGCTTTTGCTGATGTCCTCGGTCTTGCTGACCAATGCCCCCATGGCTCCATAGAGGAAGGCATAGAACAGATAGCCGCCCAGCCCAAAAAATGCAAAGGCCAGAAGTACCTCCCCCGGAATATGCAGCAGCATATCCAGCATACCGCCCCATTGTTCTCTGTTCATCTGATAAGCGATCAATACTGCCCCCAGCACCACGCCCATCTGGAAGACTCCCGCTATGGCTCCGGCAATTACCTTGCCAAAAAGCAGACTATTCGGTGAAGTACTTGTCACCAGCACTTCTATGGCTCGATTGCTCTTCTCATTGGTGACGGATACGGCAATCATCTGTCCATAATACACAATCAACATAAAGACCAGAATAACCAGAAAATAGCAGTACCAGTAGTTGCTCTCCGAATCCTTGTTCAGTACATTTTCTGTCACCGTCACCGGTATGTCATACATGGCCGCTATCTCTTCCAGGTCCCATCCGTTCTTCTCACAGGTATCCATCCGGTAAAAAGCCTTCATCGCCTGATCGAATCCGGCCGTATTGTGATCTGCCATAGTCTTGTTGAATACATAATATTCGTATGACCCGGGCCCTGTCACCACGAAACCGGCTTCCGCTTCCTGAGACTCCACGGCGGCTATCACCTCCGCCTCATCCGCTGCCTTCTGCCATTTCACTTCCGGGAATACGGCTTCCAGAACCTCTTCGCGCACAATAGCACTCTGATCCAGATACAGGAATAAATCTTTTTCTTCCTCTGCCTTTTCCTCGTCTCCCGAGGTCTCCTTTTCCATTACCGTCACACCGGTGAAGCCGGACATATCCACAAAGCGGGGCAGGAACAGCAGGATTGCACCCAACGCAGCCAGCAAAACGGTAAGAATCATAAACGTTTTATTCCCCAAATATTCCTTTAATTCAAATTTAAGAACTGTCGTAAACTTTTTCATCCTTCCTCACCCACCTTGCTTACAAAAATGTCATTCAGAGACGGTTCATAACTGCCGAACTTCTCTACTTCCACATCGGACCGCACCAGTCTCTCCATAAAATCTTTTCTGTCCGTACCTTCTCTCAGCTCCAGAATCAGGAACTCTTTCTTCCGCCCGGAGATGCTCACCAACTCTCCCCATTCCTTCTCTGTCTTTTCCGCCAGCGCTTCCAGTGAATCGTCCTGCGTGGCCAGTATCAGTCGATTTCTGCCATACTCTCTCTTGATTTCTTTCAGTTCTCCTGCCAATACCACCTGACCATGATCGATAATAGCGATATTGTCACAGAATTCTTCCACATAGCTCATCTGATGACTGGAAAATATCACAAGCCTGTTATCGGCGATCAGCTCGTTCACAACGTCCTTCAGAATCTGAGAATTCACAGGGTCCAGTCCGCTGAAAGGTTCGTCCAGAATCACGATCTCCGGGTTACATACCAGCGTGGCCGCAAGCTGTACTTTCTGCTGATTTCCTTTGGAAAGTGTCTCCAGCTTGCGATCGGCATATTCCGAAACCTCCAGTCTCTCAAGCCATTTTGCCGCGCTGCCTTTCGCTTCCGCGGTTTTCATTCCCCGCAATGTCGCCAGATATATCATCTGGTCCATAACCGTCCTCTTGGGATACAAGCCTCTCTCCTCCGGCAAATACCCAATCTGGTGTTTTGCAGGATTGAATTTTCTGCCATCTAGCAGAATTTCCCCTTTGTCCGCATGGAACACATCCATCAATATACGGATTGTAGTGGTCTTGCCCGCACCGTTTCTGCCCAACAGTCCCAGTGCCTTACCGCTGACCACCTGAAAATTTACACCGTGAAGCACTTCCTTTTCTCCGAAACTTTTTCGGATATCCTTGACTTCCAGTCTCATCTTACTCCTCCCGCCGGTCGATTCTGTAATGTTTTCTGACCAGGCATATTTTCATTCTTTTTCCACAGAAAGTATATCCTGTACCGTTGATACCCCCCCTGTCAGCACTTTGCGCCCGTCCGCCAGCTGCTTTTCCAGCCGCTCCGTCTCCTCCTGCACCAGCTTTCTGCCAGTGTCCGAGAGCTGATAGGTCTTCCGTTCATGCCCGGACAGCACCATGATCACACCGTCCGCAGTCAGTCTGCCAACCATAGTATACAAAGTACCGGTTCCCAGCATAATCCGTCCGTTGGTCAGAGTGTTTACATACTGCATAATGGCATACCCATGTCTCGGACATGTCACCGCCAGAAGTGTGTAATAAATGGTTTCCGTCATGGGAATATACTTTTTCCGCAGGGCATCTTCCAATTTCTTCCCTCCTTTCTTATTATAGTTCCGCGTCTGCCCCGCCCGGCACCCGGACATTGGCAGAGAATTTCCGGCCGCGAAAGGAATGCGTCCGTAAATCCTCTGGGGTGCCGTGCGGGACAGACGCTGTTTTTATATAGCCCTTGACATTTCTTAGCCGGACTTTTTATTATTTTCTCTATGTCGTTTCTCGACATGTCGAGGGCAAATATAATGTAACACAAAAAAGCCTCTCTGTCAACGGAAATATTCCGTGCCGGAAAGGCTTTGTCATAAAGTTAATCATGCCGTTCTTCTTCGCCCTCAAAAGTTTCACAGAATCTTGCGGCGAAAGAGGGTTCCTCCCCTCCCGCATACAGATGAGAGATATCCCCGAAAGCGCTTACCCGGAAAGCGGCCCTGCCTTCTCTGCGTTCTTCCGTATAAACTGTGGTAACCGAAGATGGCGCCGCACAGGTGTGATGCCAGAGTATCATAGGAGAGACATTCATCAGCCTGCTCAGCAATACACATTCCAGTCCAAAATGACAGAAAAACACCAAAGTATCTCGATTGGGTCTCTCCACCCTGTACAAATTTCCCTCTCGAACATAGCCATGTTCCGCCAGCAGTGCATCGAAACTCTCAATCACTTTCCCATAAACCTCACCCACATTGCCGGCTCGCATGATGTCCGTATTCGCCCATCCGTCCCGCATAAAATATGTCTCTTCCGCCGTCCAGTCCTCCGGCAGCCAGTCCCAGGCAAGGGTCATCCTTCTTCCCTTCACGTCCGGACGGTTAATCCGGGGCGGAAACTCCTGCAGCCAGTCATATTCCCGGGCTGTCCGATTCATTTTCCGCAGCGTAAGCGAAGCGGTATCCTTCGCCCGTCCCAGAGGAGAGACATAAAATTCTGCCACATCCAGCTTCGAAATCCTGTCGGCCAACAGTTCGGCCTCCCGCCATCCCCTCTCCGTCAAAGAATCTTTCTCATAATCCGGATCTCCATGCCTTATTATCAAAAGTCTCATTCTCTCCTCCGTATCCTGGCCACAATCCTGTCTGTCCTTCACAAACGCTCTCACACGGCCACATCCAGAACCATCATCAGCACAAACCCCACGGCGGCTCCGATGGTCCCCGCCCTGGTACATTCCGCAGTCTGCGCTTCCGGAATCAGTTCATTCACCACCACATAAATCATTGCCCCCGCCGCAAAAGCAAGCAAAAGGGGCAATATTCGCACCACCTGCTCCGCCAGTAATACTGTCATCCCGGCTCCCACAGGTTCTACCACACCTGACAATACCCCATACCAGAATGCCTTCCCCCTGGATACTCCCGTGCTGTGAAGAGGCATGGAGATAATGGCACCTTCCGGAAAGTTCTGAATGGCAATCCCTATGGCCAGCGCCAGCGCACCCACCAGAGTCATCCCGGTATCTTCCAGAAGCGCACCTGCCAGCGCCACTCCCACCGCCATGCCTTCCGGCAGATTATGCAGCGTCACCGCAAGCACCAGCATAGTCACCCTTTGAAAGCCGGCCTGCTTCCTCTCCCGGGTCTGATCGGTTCTCCTTCGCAGATAAGGCACCACCCAGTCAAGCAATAGCAGAAACCCGACTCCGGACAAAAATCCTGCCGCGGCGGAAAACCATGCTGTTTTGCCTCTCGCCTTCTCCATTTCAATGGCCGGAATTAAAAGCGACCACACGGAAGCCGCAATCATGACTCCCGAGGCAAATCCCAACAGGAATTTCTCCAGTCTCCGGTTCATCTTCTCCTTCAGGAAAAATACCATAGCTGCTCCCAGCGAGGTTCCAACAAAGGGGAGTGTCAATATTCCAAATTCTTCCATCCTAAACTCACCTGCCGCAATGCGCGTTTTCATGAATCATCTTATGTGCTCACGCATGTTTAAAATGCAGAATTGGAACAGGATTTTTATCATGTATCATTATAAAGGTTCTCTTCTGATCAGGCAAGTTCTTTTTTCACCTTCAGACATCTGATTGCATTCAGCACTGCCAGCACCATGACGCCTACGTCGGCAAAAATAGCAATCCACATATTGGCAATTCCCACTGCCCCCAGTGCCAGACATACCGCCTTGACCGCAAGGGCAAACACAATATTCTCATAGACAATCCGGAGACATTTTCTGGAAATCCGCATGGCAAGGGCCAGTTTCATAGGATTGTCGTCCATGAGTACAATATCGGCCGCCTCGATGGCCGCATCCGATCCCAGCGCACCCATGGCCACACCGATATCCGCCCTGGAGAGCACCGGCGCGTCATTGATGCCATCCCCCACAAAGGCCAGCATCTCTTTGGGCGATTTCTGTGTCAGCAGCTCCTCCACCGCATTTACTTTATCTCCCGGCAGCAATTCGCTCTTTACTTCGTCCAGCTTCAGCTGGGCCGCCACACGCTCCGCCACGGCATGGCTGTCTCCGGTAAGCATAACCGTCTTTCGGACTCCTTCGGCTTTCAGTGCGGCAATCGCTTCTGCCGACTGGTCTTTTACCACATCGGAAATCAGAATACAGCCCGCATACCCGCCGTCCACTGCCACGTGAACTATGGTCCCCGTATTCTTTCTCTCCCTGGTATTCTCTGCGGCTGCCTGGGACAGTCCCAGCTTCTCCATCAATCTACCGTTACCGGCGGCTACCTTTTTGCCGTCGACCACGGCAAGGACGCCATGTCCGCCGATCTCCTCCACATCCGAAACTCTGGAAGCATGAATTTCACTGCCATATGCTTCCCTCAGGCTTTTGCTGATGGGATGGCTGGAATAACTTTCCGCGCAGGCCGCCAGCTCCAGAAGCAGGTTCCCGGCATTCTCGCCCACAGAATCTACAAATGCGGGAGCCGCACAGACTTCCGTCACCTGGAAGACACCCCTGGTCAGGGTTCCGGTCTTATCGAACACCACATATTTTGTACGGGCCAACGCTTCCAGATAGTTGGAGCCCTTCACCAGAATTCCGCAGGAGGACGCCCCTCCGATCCCGCCGAAAAAGCTGAGCGGAATAGAAATCACCAACGCGCAGGGACAGCTGATCACCAGGAAAGTCAACGCCCTGATCACCCAGGTGTTCCAGTTGGCCGGATTCCCCATAAGTAAATTGATCACAGAGGGGAGAACTGCCAAAGCCAGCGCACTATAGCATACCGCAGGCGTATAGTATCTGGCAAACTTAGTGATAAAATTCTCCGTACGAGCCTTCTTCATACTGGAATTCTCCACCAGGTCCAAAATTTTTGAAACTGTAGACTCACCGAATTCTTTGGTGGTTCTGATTTTCAGCAGACCGGACAGATTCACACAGCCGCTGATCACCTCTTCTCCCAGACCGGCATCCCTGGGGACGCTCTCCCCCGTAAGCGCACTGGTATTCAATGTGGAATTTCCCTCCACAATCACACCGTCTATGGGAATCTTCTCCCCGGGCTGCACAATGATAACAGTCCCCACTTCCACATCATCCGGGTCCACCTGCATCAGCTTCCCGCTCTCGTCCTCCACATTGGCATAATCCGGACGAATGTCCATGAGCGCGCTGATATTCCGGCGGCTCTTTCCCACCGCCACCGCCTGGAACAATTCTCCAATCTGGTAAAACAGCATTACCGCCACGCCCTCGGCAAACTCTCCTTCCATCCCGTTCGCCTCGTTGTATACCCCCAGAAGCATGGCTCCCACCGTGGCCACCGCCATCAGAAAATTCTCATCGAAAACTTCTCCATGCGCAATTCCCAGTGCCGCCTTGCGGAGGATGTCATAGCCGATGATAAAATAAGGAATCAGATACAGTGCGAATCTCAGATACCCCTGAACCGGCACAAACTGCAGAACGACCATAACCACCGCCGCAATGATGATACGATATAATACTTTTTTCTGTTTCTTTGTCATGAGAGCCTCCATCCACATATATCCTGAAATTCTCACTTCGAAATCAGTCCGCCGGTCCGCATCAATCCAGGAAGATTTCGCAGTCATCCTCCACCCTCTTACAGGCCTTACGCACCTGCTGCATTACCTTTCCGGTGTCCGCGCCTTCCTCAAATTCCACCTTCATCTTCTGTGTCATAAAGCTTACCGTCACTTCCTGTACACCGTCCACCTTACCGGCTGCTTCCTCCATCTTCAATGCGCAATTTGCACAATCCACCTCGATTTTATAAGTTTTCTTCATGATGCCCCTCCGTTATAATATTTTTTATTTTCATATGAATCATTGTTCATATGTTTATATTACCACATTTCCCTGTGATGTCAATACCCAAAATCATTTCATTCTTCCCTGGTTGCATTACAGTAAATTCTGGCGGTCTGCAATATAAAAGGGGCTGTCACACTAAGAATGAACAGCCCCTTTTTCATATTTTTAATTTTTCGAGCCTTCCTGCCCTGTCTGTTCTAAAGCCTTTGAAGTCTCCAGCAGCAGATTTCCCCGAATCTCAATCAACGGGCCTCCGGTCCCCTCGATATATTCTCTGGTGATGGTGACTTTACCGATATTATCGTCCTTGGGGATTTCATACATGATATCCAGCATGAATTCCTCTATAATGGAGCGCAGCGCCCTTGCGCCGGTCTCTCTCTTCATAGCCTTTTCCGCGATGGCTTCCAGTGCTTCCTCCGCAAATTCCAGCTTCACTTCATCCAGCTCCAGCAGCTTCTGATACTGCTTTAAGATCGCGTTCTTCGGCTCCTTTAAGATTTTGACCATCATCTCCGTACTCAGTCCCTGCAGCGTGCATACGATGGGCAGACGACCGATAAACTCCGGGATCATGCCGAATTTCCGGATATCTTCTACCGTCACTTTAGAAAGAATATTCTTGTCCTTATCGTACTTGTCCTTCAATTCGGAATTAAATCCGATAGACGCAGTCTTCGTCAGACGCTCCTTAATAATTTCCTCCAGATCCGGGAAGGCGCCTCCGCAGATAAACAAAATATTCCGCGTATTCACCGTAGCCAGCGGAACCATGGCGTTCTTGCTGTTGGCCCCCACGGGCACCTCCACTTCGGCTCCCTCCAGAAGCTTAAGCATTCCCTGCTGCACACTCTCTCCGCTCACATCCCGGGTGTTGGTATTCTTTTTCTTTGCAATCTTGTCAATCTCGTCTATAAAAATAATGCCCTGCTCGGCCTTCTCCACATCGTTGTCGGCAGCCGCCAGCAGTTTGGATACCACCGATTCGATATCGTCGCCGATATATCCCGCCTCCGTGAGAGAAGTGGCGTCTGCGATGGCGAGAGGCACATCCAGCAGTCTGGCCAGTGTCTTGACCAGATAGGTCTTGCCGCAGCCGGTAGGCCCTATCATCAATATATTGGACTTCTCTATCTCAATGTTATCCATAGTCCCTGTGGCAACCCTTTTGTAATGGTTGTAAACAGCGACGGAAATCACCTTTTTGGCATGATCCTGCCCCACCACATACTCATCCAGGCTGGCCTTTATCTTATGGGGCGCAGGAATATTCCGGATATTCAGTGCCGGCTCCTGACTCTCCTGCTTCTTTTTCTTCTTCAGCTTCTGCTTGTTGGGGATTCCTCCGTCTCCCCGCAGGTCCGCCAGATTGACAAAGCTGATATTGGGAAATCCGCCCTGCTTTGTCAGCTGATCCAGTTCATTCTGAAACTGGGGATTGTTCAGCATTCCCTGATAATCAAACTGGCTGACTGTCTCCATGGTCTTGTGCATACAGTCATTGCAGATGCAGATATTGTTGGGCAGCTTAAACATCTTCCCCGCCTTGCTCTCCGGCCTGCGGCAGATAAAGCAGACATCTTCGTAATCGCTGTTATCGCTCTTTCCCGCCTTCTTAGTGCTGGAAGCGTCCGTATGTCCTTCTGTCAGGTCCGTCTTCTTCTCCTCTCCGGTATGGTCCCCCTCCCCGGATTTCTCCTCAACAGACGCTTCCGCATCTGCTTTTTCTTTCACTTCTGCTTCTTCCTTTTCATCATATATCACGATTTTGCTTCCTCATTTCCATAAGTATGATGTTATGTGAATAAATCCGGTGTTCCTGCATTATTCCGGACTTCTGTCCCTAGTATACTTGAAAATATCGGTCAGCACAAGTGAACTTTTTATAAAGCACAAAAGGATTCTTTGTGCGATGGCTCTTTGTAATACTGCGCCTGGGCATTCCACAGCTCACTGTATTTCCCGCCATCCTGCGCCAGAAGCGACTCATGGCTTCCTCTCTGCAGAATGCTTCCCTCATGAAATACCACAATCTCATCGCAGAACCGGCAGGAAGCCAGTCTGTGACTGATGTAAATAGCAGTCCTGTCTCCCACGATTTCACTGAATTTCGTGTAAATCTCATACTCTGCCATGGGGTCCAGGGCAGCTGTTGGTTCGTCCAGAATAATAAAAGGGGCGTCATGGTACAGGGATCTGGCGATGGCGATCTTCTGAGCCTCGCCCCCGGAAATCTGCATCCCCTTTTCGTCCAGCTCCTTGTAAAGGATGGTATCCAGCCCCTCCGGCCGGGCGGCAAGCCATTCCGAAAGCCCGGCTCTGCGGATACACTGCGCAGCCCGTTCCCGGTCATAGTCCTGCCTCCGAATGTCTCTTCTCCGCTCTTCGGCGCTTCTTTCCATGCCTTTCCCTATCCTTCCATCCCCTCCAGAGCCTGCGGCAAAGCTTCCAGCCCCGGCATTCTCCAGGTTGCTCCCGGCGGCCACATTTTCCAGAAGACTTACCGCAAGCAGCTGAAAATCCTGAAAGACCACGGAGAACACACCCAGATATTCCCGATAATTGTACTTGCGGATATCGATTCCGTTCAATAGAATCTCCCCTTCCGTGGGGTCATAGAGACGACACAGCAGCTTGATGAAGGTGGTCTTGCCGGAACCGTTCTGCCCCACAACAGCCAGCCGCTCTCCCACCCTGAATTTCAGAGAGACATTCTTAAGAGCCCAGCCTTCCGTACCCGGATACCGGAAGCTCACATTTCGAAATTCCACCTCATACTTTCTATCGGAACGCTTCTCCACTGTCAGAGAGCCCTGATACATTTCATTTGGAATATCCAGGAATTGGAATACCATCTTCAAAGTATCGCTGTTGACCCGGGCTTCTCCGATGACCCTCAGCGCACCGGCAAACCCGGTGGAGAAAGCTGTAATCCCGCCGATATACTGGGTCACGGAGCCTACTCCGAAAGCGCCGCCCCAGGCCTTCAGGCACACAAACAGGTATACCACCCCCAGGAACAGTCTGGATGTGGCTGCAGACAATGCAAACAGGCATCCCATCCATCCTCTGGCATCCCGGGCCATACTGCTGCACATTCCGTTTTTGGAGTCAGCCACTTTTCTGACTCTTTCAACTCCGTACACATCCTGTCTGTAAATCCGCATATCCGCCGCACGCTTTTCCTGTCGAAACAAATCCATGCAGAAAAAGTAGACCCGGTTCCCAAATTTCTGTGGTTCATCATGCTTCATCACCCGCATCTGCGCTTTGGTAGACAGCCAGGGAGACAGTATGGTAACTCCCACCATCACAAGCACAAGCAAGAGGAGAAAGACAGGATTGTTCAACATAGTCAGCCACCCGGCCCGCGACCGCACCGGCAGGCGGAACAGAGAAACGGTAAGCGCCGCCGCTCCCATGATTCGGAACAATTCCTTCACCATACTTTCAAAATGCTCATAGATTTTACCCAGCCCCCAGCTGGTCCACATCTCCCGCTGATGGATCCGGCTCAATAACTCATGGGTTGCCGCATCGTCCGCCGCACAGAAATCCATGGTCAGCAGCTTCCGGGCAATCCGCACCTCCCCCTGATAATATGTGGTAGAGTGAAAAGCCTGCTTCCAGCGAAAGACCAGCGCTTTCAGCAGATACGCCGCCGCGTCTGCCGCCAACAGTACAATCACCCATTTTCTCAATATTTCAGGCCGCCTCAAATCCGCCAGCTCATCCAGAAGTCTTGCGGAAAAATAAAGGGTCAGATAGGGTACCAGCGCCTCAATCGCCGCATGAATGGCAGCCGACACGAACACCATTGGACATTCTCTGCACCAGAGCAAAACCGCCCTTTTATTTAAGGAAAATACTTCCTTCCACGAAAGCTCTTTCTTTTTTTGTGGATCCTTTTGACTCCCTTTTTCCTTCTTTTTATTCTTCATTATTATGTTCCCTCATTTCCTTCCGGACTGTCCACATAATATTTACTCTGGATCCGGAACAGCTCCGCGTAAGTTTTTCCCAATTTCATCAGCTCCTCATGGGTTCCCTCCTCCGCCACCTTTCCATCCTTCAGCAGAATAATCCGGTCGCAGAATCGGGTGGAGGCCAGCCTGTGGGAGATGAAGACAGAGGATTTCCCCCGGCTCAGTTCATGGTATTTCCGGTAGATATCACTCTCCGCGATGGCATCCAGCGCCGCGGTGGGCTCATCCAGAATCATGATCGGGCTGTCCTTGTACAGAAGCCTTGCCATCATCAGACGCTGCTCTTCCCCGCCGGAGAGCTCCACTGCATCGTCATATACCTCTTTTACCAGATGGGTGTGATACCCTTCCGGAAGGGCTTCTATCTTCCCGGCAAGTCCCACCTTTTCCATGCAGTCCCGTATCCTGTCCGAATCTGTCTCCTGGTCAAAGCAGGCCACATTCTCTCCGATTTCCCCTGCCAGCAGAGAGAATTCCTGGAACACTGCCGAAAACAGCTGATAATACTCTCTGCGGTTATACTCCTTAATGTTCACGCCGTTCAGCAGCACCTCCCCTTCGTCCGGGTCATACAGGCCGCAGAGCAGCCGGACCAGCGTGGTCTTCCCGGCTCCGTTGGCCCCCACCACCGCCAGCTTCTCCCCCGGGTGAAGGGTCAGATTCAGATGCGAGAAAATCGTCTGTTCCGAGCCCGGATAACGGAAAGTCACATCTCTCAGCTCGATGGTATAGTCCGTTCCCGGCTCTGTCCGAAGTGCCTTTCCCTCCTCGAATAAAAAGGGCTCTTCATAGTCCAGCATTTCCCTGATACAGGACAAATCCATACATTGCCTGCGCAATTTGGAGACACTGGCCATAATCCCGGTAATCCAGGCTGTAAACCCACTGGCAGCCGTGAAATAGAGCAGAAACTCCGAAGCGGTTAAGTTCCCCTGAACAGCCTGATAAAGCAGCCAGGCATAGGCGACCCCGTTTCTCAGAAAGGAAAGGATTACATCCGTAATATCAGCCAGCAGGCAAACCTTCTCCCTTCTCAGATAGAAGTCCTGCAGCATTCTCATATTTTTATCCAGAACCTCCCTAAGCCAGTCCCCGATTCCGAAGATTCGCACATCCTTTGCCAGCCGTCTGTCCCTTGCTTTGTCCCGGAAATAAAAGAATCTGTTCTTAATCTCGGATTCTTCCTGCCTGTGCCGGTATCCCCAGCCGTTAAAATGATTGCTCACCAGGTAGCCTGTAATTGCCGCCACAAGAGTCACGATGACAATCACAGGGTCCACATGGGTCAGCAGATAGAGATAAATCAAAAATCCCAGAAAATTCTGAATCAACACGGCAAAGGTATTCCAGGTATCCTCCGCCGCCGAGCTGTTTCCCAGGGAAGCGTCGGTAGCCTTCGTAAAAGAACGGATAAAGTCCTGGCTTTCCCGCACCGGATAGGAGCAGCTTCCCGCCTTATGCCACATTTTTGCAATGATGGAAAGTCTTACCGGCAGTCTGCTGAACATCTGATTGCTCTCCAGATAATCAGAAAGTCCCTGGAGCCCCATAATCCCCAGTGCAAAAAAGCAGATACTGCCCAGCATGGTTCCCAGAGCCTCATGCCTCTCCAGCTTCCCCAGAATCGTAGGTGTCACATACAGCTCCATCAGCGAAATCGCCACTGCAAGCAACGCCTGGAGCAGAGTAAGTACAAGCACCACCGGATTGATTCCCAACGCCTCCCGCACCATAAAAAGGGAATTGCTCAGCATTCCGTACTTTACGGTATTTTTTGTCTTCTCCTGTCTCATCTTCCTGACCTGTCTCCTTTTTCAACATTCTTCAAGTATCTTAACACAAAATCCCCCTGTGGTACATTTCGGGGACGAAATGCATCCACAGGGGGATAAAAATAACCTTGTACAATTTTCACTGTGGCAGAAGAACCTCCGTGGTAAACGCACCGTCCTCGCTGTTCCTGCTGATATAGCCCTGGTACCTGTCCACAATGGTATCGATACGCACCAGCCCATAGCCGTGGTCTGCACCTTTGGTGGAGAAGAAGCGCCCGTTTTCCTTCTTCTGCTTTTTCAGTGCGGTGCTATTGGTAAAAGACATGTAAAGCTGGGTGTTTTTCATCTCCATATACACCCGAATCATCCGTTCCTCCTCCGGAAGCGCCATACAGGCCTCGATGGCATTGTCAAAGAGATTTCCGATGATGATACACAGATCGATCTCCGCCGTGGACAGGGCCACCGGCACATGGGCGTCCGCCTCCACCCGAATTTTTTTGGACCTGGCCAGAGAAATCTTGCTGTTTAAAATGATATCCGTCATCTTATTTCCCGTCTTCAACGCCGGGTCCACCGTGTTCAAGTCCTCGCTGAGGGCCTCCAGATACGCCGAAGCCGCCTGCACGTCCCCCATATCCAGATAGCTTTTCAACACCTGGATGTGGTTGCGGTAGTCATGCCTCCAGCCCCTGATCTGCCGGTACATATTCTCCACCTCGGCATAGTGGGTGGCAAGAAGATCGCTCTGATAGGCGGCAATCCGCCTGTCTATTCTTTTTTCCCGGAAGGACAGTTTTTGTATCGGCATTTTGTTATCCCCTCTAAAAATAATGAATCATCGCCCGGTTCATTTCTTCATAAAACTTCCGCGAAAGAGGCAGTTCTCCTCCGTCCTTCAAAATCACCTGGGTCCTGGTAATCTTCCGGACATAGTGCAGGTTTACGACGAAGGAGCGTCCGATGCGGCAAAAGCTCTCGTCCAGTTCCTCCTCCAGCTCATTCAGTGTCTTCTTCACCGTCCATGCCTCCTGCCCGTGGACAGTCACATAGTTTCTCTGCACTTCCAGATAGCGGATCTCCCGAAGAGGAATCCGCATTGTGGCCCCGGATACAGACAGGCACAGCGCCTTCTCCCTGCTCTCAAGCCTCTGGGCCGCCCTGTCAAGAACCGCCCGGAGTTTCTCCTCCGTCACCGGCTTGAGCAGATAGTGAAGGGCTTCCACGTCATATCCTTCCGCGATATACTCCATATATCCGGTAATGAAGATAATCTGCACCAGACGATTGTGCTGCCGGATTCGCCTTGCCAGCTCCACGCCGCTCATCTGCCCCATCTCGATATCCAGAAGCAGAAGGTCAAAAGATTTATCCTCTTCGTAACGAAAAAGAAAAGCTTCCGCGGAAGGGAAGCTCTCTATTTTCATGGCAATATCTGCGGACACCGCCCACCTTTCCAGCAGTGCCCGCAGATACGCCGCATCTGTTTGATTGTCGTCACAGATTGCCAGTCTGTACATGAATCAATCTCCTTGTTGTTCTCTGTTGTAATCAATTATTCTGCTGTCCGTGCTCCCAGCGTAAGCTCCAGATCCAGACTCTCATATTCGCCGTCCTCTATGCGCTTTACAGTGACAGTCACTGTCTCTCCCGCTCT
This sequence comes from uncultured Acetatifactor sp., assembly GCA_948896875.1. Lineage (GTDB taxonomy): Bacteria > Bacillota > Clostridia > Lachnospirales > Lachnospiraceae > Acetatifactor. The sequence goes on from CAQUWW010000021.1 coordinate 30,752, forward strand.
GTAATACTGCAGTACATCCTGCAAGTCCGCATAGGAAGAAATCCTATGTCCGTCAAACTTCACGATAACATCTCTCTTCTTCATGCCGGCAGCTTCCGCCGCAGAATTTTCCTCCACTTCCATTACGTGTACACCCTGAGGCATTCCCAAATATTGTGCCATCTCTGTGTTCACTTCCTGGAGTGAAATCCCCATATAGCCCATCTCCTCTTCGGCCACTTTATCCGCTCTGGTCTGACGCTCCATCAGATCCGCGATGATAGGGCTGGCCTTGCTGATGGGAATGGCATAGCCCATGCCTTCCACACCGGTTCCCCTGATCTTGCCGGAATTGATTCCGATGACTTCACCGGTAATGGTCAGCAGCGCGCCGCCTGAGTTCCCGCCGTTGATGGCCGCATTGGTCTGTATAAAAGTACCTGTGGTACCGTCCTCACTGGTCACTTCCCTGTCCAGAGCACTGATGATGCCGTTGGTCACCGACTGGCCGATCCCCAGCGCATTACCGATGGCGATTACGGGCATACCCAGCTTTAAGCTGTCGCTGTCTCCCAGCGTCGCCATGGTAATCGCGTTTCTGGTCTCCTGGGACAGGCTGTCCACAGCTACCGCTATCACACCCAGATCCATCTCCGCATCCAGTCCTTTGATGCTGGCCTGGGCGGTGGAGCCGTCAATGAAGGTAACCTCCAGGGAATCCGCACCTTCTACCACATGATTGTTGGTCACGATCAGCAGCTCATTGTCTCTTTCCTCCACAATGATACCCGATCCGGCCGAAGGCACAGACTCCGTATAAGTGTAGCCAAAGAAGGATCCTGTTCTGGTAGAGGTATTGACAATAGATACCATGGCAGGCATGACTTCTTCCACCACGCCGGAGACATCATCAGTCACATAAGTGACCTGACTTACATTGGAAAGTACGTTGCCTGACGCAGGCTTCTGTTGGGTCTCAATCTCCGCAGGCGCTTCATTTCTGCTTTCCTGGGGAAACAGTCTGCCTGCCCCCAGCTGAACCGCATAGAACCCGGCCCCTGCAAACAGTCCGAACACGAGTCCCAGACTCAGGCTCAGCATAAGCTTTCCAAAAACGCCTCTTTTTTTCTTCTTTCCATCCGCCCCGTTCCCCGGAGTACCTGTAGGGCCATTTCCCGCATAAAAGCTTCCGTCCGTCTGATAGTTGGTATACCTTCCCGTATTGGAATCAGAATAAATTTCGTTTTCGTACATAATAATCCTTCCTTTCTGCCGGACGCGTTCTTCGGACCATTCCGTGTTTCGCATCCGTCGCGTTTCTATAAAATTTATTTTTGTTTCCTTAACTTTATGGTCTAAGTATACCTGCTAATTGTGACGGAATTGTGTTTTCCTTATGAAGTGATTGTGAAAAACAATAAAAATTTTTATTCTACCGTAACCGATTTCGCCAGGTTTCTGGGCTTATCCACGTCACATCCTCTGCCCACCGCCACATAATAAGCAAAAAGCTGCAGCGGAATAATGGCCAGAGAATTGGTAAAGTAAGGATTGGTCTGTGGGATATAGACCACATAGTCTGAGGCTTTCTCCACAGCCTTATTCTCCTCATTGGTGACGGCCATCACAAAGGCGCCTCTGGCCTTGACTTCCACAATGTTGCTGATCATCTTCTGATAGAGCTCCGGCTGGGTGGACACCGCTACCACCAGTGTCCCGTCCTCTATCAGGGAAATGGTTCCGTGCTTCAATTCTCCCGCCGCATAGGCCTCCGAATGTACATAGGAAATCTCTTTCAGCTTTAATGACCCTTCCAGAGAGATAGCATAATCGATTCCTCTGCCGATAAAGAAGATATCTCTGGCACCCAAGTAACGGTTGGCAAAGCGCTGTATCTTCTGCTTCTGTCCCAATAAAAGTTCAATCTGGTCCGGCAGACATTTCAAATCCGCCAGAAGCCCTTCAAAAGCCCGCTCCGACAGCAGTCCTCTGACTTTTGCCAGCTTCATGGCCAGCAGGTACAATGCCGCCAGCTGGGCGCTGTAGGCTTTGGTGGTGGCCACCGCAATCTCCGGTCCCGCCCAGGTGTACAGACAGGCGTCCGCCTCTCTGGCAATGGAGCTTCCCACCACATTCACAATCCCCAGCACCTGGAAGCCCTTTTCTTTGGATTCCCGCAGCGCCGCCAGGGTGTCCGCAGTCTCTCCGGACTGACTGATGACGATCACCATGCAGCCCTCCTCCAGAAGTGGATTCCGATAGCGGAACTCGCTGGCCAGATCCACCTCCACAGGAATCCTTGCAAGCCCTTCCAGCACATACTTACCCGTGACACCTGCGTGATAGGCAGATCCGCAGGCCACAATGTGAATCTTTTTAATCGCCTGCAGTTGTTCCTCCGTCATGTTCAGTTCTTCAATCTGAATCTCCTTCTCCCCGTTCCTGTCCCGGACTCTGGGGGAGATGGTATCCACGATGGTTCTGGGCTGCTCATACATTTCCTTCAACATGAAGTGCTCATATCCGGCCTTCTCCGCGGCGTCCGAATCCCAGTCTATGGTGGCGGATTCCTTCTCCACTTCCTCTTCGTCCATGGAGTAAAAGCTTAAAGAATCTCCCCTGAGCACCACAACTTCCTGATTGTCCAGATAATACACCGTTCTGGTATATTTCAAAATAGCGGGCACATCCGACGCGATAAAACATCCTTCGTCATTGCGTCCCACAATCAGGGGACTGTCCTTGCGTGCGGCATAGATTTCCCCCGGATGGTCCGCAAACAAGATCCCCAGCGCGTAAGAGCCTTCCACACGCTGCAACACCTTGATAATGGTTTCCAGCGGATTCCCCTTGTAATAATAGTCCAGCATATGAGCCAGCACTTCCGTATCTGTCTCGGACACAAAATGGTATCCTCTGTCTGTCATCTTTTTTTTCAGAGGAATATAGTTCTCGATGATGCCGTTATGTACCACGGCAATGGTGCCTGCCTCATTGGTGTGAGGGTGGGCGTTTCTGTCGCTGGGGGCTCCGTGGGTGGCCCATCTGGTATGGCCGATTCCTGCGGTACCCGGCATGGTCTCCCCGCCTCTTGTAATATTCTCCAGCACCTTCAGACGGCCGATGGCTTTCTTCGTGTTGATCTGCTTCCCGTCATACACAGCCATGCCCGCCGAATCATATCCTCTGTATTCCAGCCTGGCCAGACCGTCCAGAATAATGGGGGCCGCCTGTTCCTTTCCAATATATCCTACAATACCACACATATCTGTTCTCCTCTCATTCTAAAATCAGGAATTCTGATGCCAGTATTCCCTGCTTGCAGTCAGTTTCAGGACCCAGCCCATCGGCAGCTTCTGATATCGCTTCCCCAGAAGATATCCCGCATACTTGAACCCGCACTGCAGGCAAAAGCCGGGAAACCGGTACAGCTTCTTTTTCCTCTTCAGATAGTTCCATGTCTCCTTCACCAGCTTCTTCCCCTCGGACTCGGAAGTCACATTTCCAAATACCTCCGGGTGGTCGGCCTGAGATACTCCCAGATCGAAATTCCGCCGCAGCTGCTGCATGTTGGTGTAATTATGCGAATGAATCACCTGAGCGTCGGCCTCATAGGCGATGCCGTAGCCTGCCCTGATGACTCCCGCAGCATAGATCATATCCTCGTTAAAAATTGTATGTGGAATAAAACCGCCCAATTCCTCATAGACATCCCTGCGGTAGGCCGCACACACATTGGAGCAGAAAAAGGTCTTGATTCCCATGGTCTCCAGGTCGGCTTTCGTCTTGATCCGGGAGGTTTCCGGATAGTTAAAAGCTCTTGACGCCCTTTCCAGCTCCGAGGAATCCGGTCCCGGAAGCTGCCTGGCATAGGCCGTCGCCACATTTCCAGACAGACGCCGAACCAGCCGCTCCACCAGATATCTGTCCGCAGGCATTGCGTCCTGGGTCATGGAGATAAAGATTTCCGCGTTGGAATAGCTCACCCCTAGGCGCCTTGTTCCTCCGTGGTCAAATTCTTCTTTTTCCAGATGATAGACCTGTACATTGGGATATTTCCCTGCAAAATCCACACCGGCTGTCAATTTGTCAAAAAATGACTTTCCTGTATTCATCAGAATCATTCGCCCGATGGGGTATGATTGCTCTTTTAGTCTGTCCAACAGAGTAAAGAGTTCCTTTCCCGGTTTGTACAATGGAATGATCACATCGATTTTCAAAAGTTCCTTTGCTTCGCTATGCAAACTATACTCCTTTACGGTAAACGGCTCCTTCACGCAAAAGGAGAGCCCGAAAGCCCTCCTTTGGAAATTCGTTCAATCGTTAATCGGTAAGAAACGGAGAGGTATCCGCTTTGATTTCCTCATTGTATTGCAGCACACTGTCGCTGACCGTATAATCTGTATCCTCGAACAGGAACTCATGGAGCCATACCACATTGGACTCCAGATCTGTGGGAATCACGCAGGCCCCCTTGGCGCCCATATTGGCATTGCCCCTCATACTGGGCTGCGGGAAACCATCCTCTGCCACGATTCTGTAGTTTGCAATATTTTTCAAAAGATCCAGAATATCATTGGAATCCAGGCTGGTGTAGATATCGTCGATACAATCGTTAAACACCTGTGTCAATGTGACCAGATCTGTCTTCTTCGCCTGCTCTTCAATGGCCTGAATCACTTCTCTCTGTCTGGCGGCCCGCTTGAAATCGTCTCCCTTCGTGGCGCGGATACGGCAGTACGCCGTAGCCTGCAGACCGTTTAACAGCTGATATCCCGGCTCTGTAACCGGAATATA
>CAQUWW010000022.1:0-15287 GCA_948896875.1 uncultured Acetatifactor sp.
AAAAGAAATTAAAAGGTGAGGAGCGGATGAATGATTGGATCCGTGTGTTTAATGCTAAGACGGAGGACGATTTAGACATGATTAAAACAGATAATCCAGGGATTTTGGAGGCCATCAAAGAGATAAAGCTTGCCAGCGCGGGAAAGGCAATACGAGCAATGTATGATGCACATATGAAAGAAATCCGGGACAGGAATGCGAGAGACGATTATGTGCGGGACGAGGGACGGGCTATGGGCGAGCTTCGGAAAATCATCAGCCAGGTTCGGAAGAAAATCTCCAAAAATATGTCTGCAGAGGAGATTGCAGATATGCTGGAAGAAGATATTGATCTTATCGTCCGTATCTATAATACGTTGGAAAATCACCCTGACTGGAACGATGAAAAGATCTATGAATCCTTGTAATTTTATATATTGATTTATGCGGAAGCGATTTGAATAGAACGCTGCGCAGACAGGTCAGACCATTTTGAAACAGTGGCTTAAGCTGGCAGCCCGCGTCACAGCCATAGCGAATTTCAGAATCAGATACTGCAAAAGCGGCATGGCTTTTCAGCCATACCGCCCTGCAATCCGAAACTTCAATTATAAGTACTTCTTCAACGTCTCAGCCTTATCCACAGCCTCCCAGGGAAGGGACACATCATCCCGTCCGAAGTGACCGTAAGCCGCGGTTGCTCTGTAAATAGGTCTGCGCAGATCCAGCATCTTGATAATGCCTGCGGGACGCAGATCAAAATTCTCCCGGACAATTTCCACCAGCCTCTCATTGCTCAGTTTTCCTGTACCGAAAGTATCCACCATAACAGATGTGGGCTGTGCAACGCCGATGGCATAGGAAAGCTGGATCTCACATTTCTCCGCCAGACCGGCAGCCACAATATTTTTGGCCACATACCGGGCTGCATAAGCTGCGCTTCTGTCTACCTTCGTGCAATCCTTGCCGGAAAATGCACCGCCGCCATGACGGGCATATCCGCCGTATGTATCCACGATAATTTTGCGGCCGGTAAGTCCCGCATCTCCCTGAGGACCGCCAATGACAAAACGACCGGTAGGATTGATAAAGAATTTCGTATCTGCATCCACCATCTCCTTCGGAAGAATAGGATCAAATACATACTTTCTGATGTCCGCATGAATCTGCTCCTGGGTCACATTCTCGTCGTGCTGGGTGGAGAGAACCACCGCCTCCAGACGCAGGGGTTTACCATTCTCATCGTATTCCACAGACACCTGACTCTTGCCGTCTGGCCTCAGATAGGAAAGAGTGCCGTCCTTGCGGACCTTTGCAAGCTGTCTGGCCAGTTTGTGCGCCAGAGAAATGGGATAGGGCATCAATTCCGGCGTCTCGTTGGTAGCATAGCCGAACATCATCCCCTGATCGCCCGCTCCGATGGCTTCCAGCTGCTCGTCGCTCATACCGGCCTCTCTGGCCTCCAGAGCCTTGTCCACGCCCATGGCAATGTCAGGAGACTGCTTATCCAGCGCTACCATCACGGCACAGATATTGCCGTCAAAGCCTGTTTTAGCATCATTGTAGCCAATCTCGTTAACGGTTTTACGTACGATTCCGGGAATATCCAGATTTGCAGTGGTGGTAATCTCACCTGTCACCAGGACAAAGCCAGTACAGCTGGCCGTCTCACAGGCCACACGGCTCATAGGATCCTGTTCCATACAGGCATCCAGTATGGCATCCGACACAGCATCACAGAGTTTGTCGGGATGTCCTTCCGTAACGGATTCTGAAGTAAATAAATGTTTTTCCATATGTCTCTTCCTTTCTCCATGTGTAATTTATCTTCAAACTTCAACAGAATTCCAAGTGCATCCCGCATGCCGCTTCAACGGCACATTTCCTCTGCATGCGGCTATGCATAATAAAAAGCCCGCTCACACGATAAGCGGACTCAAATCTTTCGATATCAATCCTCTTATTGTTCGAACACTACTCGCTCAGGGAGGCACCTTCCACAATGGGGTTGCCGTGGCTTCATCGATCCTATGTATCTCCACCAACTCTGAATAAGAGAAATCCTGTTAAGTTTTATGACCATATCTACTCTACTATATACACATACTGTTGTCAACAGTAAATTTTACCAAGGTTTATTTCTCAGCGTTTTCCGTCTGTTTTTCGTCCTGTCTACTGGCCAGATCAAGAAATTCTTCCAGACACAGCTGATTCTCCTTCATAAAAATCGCCGCCTCTTCTCCCACATAACGAAAATGCCAGGATTCATACATAATACCTGTTATATCTTCTTTGTTATCAGGATAACGCAGAATAAATCCATATTCACTAGCATGCTCATGCAGCCATATACTCTCCGGCGTATTGGCCTGCCCTTCATCCAGAGCCTGATAATCAATTCCTACCAAATCCACTGCCAAACCCGTATGATGTTCGCTTCTTCCTACCATTTCCAGATAGCACCTGGTTTTAAAAAAAGCTTCCTCGTAATCATATCCCGCCTTTAAATATTTGCGAATGGATTTATCCACAAGCTCTGCCTGCTTTTTATAATCCCGATATGCGGAACAGATAATGATTTCAAACCCTTCTTCCTTTGCATCATCGATCATCTGCTCCAGGGAAGCCCTGATTTCTTTATGTACCATCTTTCCGTTTCTTGTCTCAACCAGAGTCATCGGATAGCACTGGGGCAAAGGGTTGCTGTCATTTACCAGAGTATACTTTATCTCCCCCGGATCAACCGCAAAAGGAATCAACAATACATCATCCTCTGTTGTTACCGGTTCTGTGATTGCCTGTTCTGCTATTTCCTGTTCTTCCGTTGTCTCCTGTACTTGCTCTGATTCCCTCGTTTCCTCAAAGATATAAGTATCCCTGTCTTCCCATTGCTCTTCATAAAGAGCCAGCTTTTCCTCCAATTGACTGATACAAAGCTGCTGCTCGTTCGCCTTATTATCCGAATTTCGTTTTAATTTCCCATACTGTGTCAGCATAAAAATCAGACCGACAGTCGGTAACAAAATCAAAGATGCCGTTATGAAAAGAATGAAATGCTTATAAAATCTTACACTTCCCCAATAACGACCATCACTCTTCATCGCCTGCACTCATTTCCTTCAAACCGCCTCCCACATCCAGCATACCTTTAATCCGGGAACCATTGAAGATGGCAATTCCAAGTGCTTTGATATTTCCAATCACAGAAGATGTCTCACGCAATTCCAAATTCTCATGCACATTCAACTCACCCTGCACTTTGCCGCTAAGCACAGCGCTTCCGGCATTTACGTCTCCCTTTATACAAGTACCTCTCTCAGCTGTAATACTGTCTTCCACTGAGACATTTCCCTCAATGCCCCCTTCTATAAAGCGAAGCTTGTTGGCTTTGACATCGCCTTCTATACTCCCTGACAGTACAAGTGATCCCTCACATTCCACATTTCCGAATACTTTTCCAAGCATTTTAAGATTAGAGCCGGCAATGACATCACCCTTGATGATAACATCCGGTGTAATCACAGTTTCATAAACAGGCTTTTCAACTCTGGAATAAGGTTTTGTAACATCAGACTCTCCATTATATGGAACTGGCGGTTCCGAAGCAGAACTGGATTCTCTGCTGCCAGACCCTTCTGTAACGGGCGCTTCTATATAAGCTTCTTCCAAAAACTGATTTTCCTGAGATTTACTCATTTGCTCCGTTTCTTCATCGGTCTGCCCGGAAATAGCCTCCGTTTCCTTCTGACCTTCAAGCACTTGATCAGCGTCACTCTTGTCCAAGCTCAACAACTCATTAAGTGCTTTTTTGAAATTACCATCTTTTTTCATTTGAACCTCTCCTTATTCCGCTGTTTTTGGCCCATTATTCTGATAATTATAACATTGTACACATACATTTTCAAGTAGTTCGCAAAAATTCATATGAAAATTTGTGAATTTTCCATATCATATCACGAATCAATGTCCCCCAATCCATGGTTCACCCTTGACAGCACCTGCGTATGATGCCATTCTTTTAGGACTCCGCATCCAGGGAAGCCGTAGGCTCATCCAGGATCAGGACCGGCGCATCCCTGTAAATGGCTCTTGCAATGGCGATGCGCTGGGCCTGGCCAAAAGAAAAGTTTGCGCCCTTTTCCTGTACCTGCGTTCGGTACCGGTCCGGCAGGACCTGAATCACATCATGGATTCCCGCCTGCCTGGCCGCCGAAATCACGTCTTCTATTTTATAATCCTCCGCTCCAAAGGCAATATTTTCCGCTATCGTTCCGCTGTTAAGCAGTATAAATGCCTCCGCGCGCTGGATTCTTAAAGCTTATAGATTCAGTATACAAAAAAGAAACGGCTGTAAACCGTTTCTTCACAAGAGGTAGATCAGAGGAGGTAAGAGGTCATTATTTGTGCCTGTTCTCTTACTTATCAAATTTGATATCTTTCAACCGTTCACAATCAATCGCCATTCTGCATCTTACTCATGTACAGATTAAACCCATCCAGAATGACAACATTTTTATCCTTGTATTCAAGTGGATCTACATCTTTAAACATGACTCCTGTGATCAGCGGCTCCTTCTTGACCTGTTCCCAACCATTTTCCAAAGAGAATGCGTAAATGCGGGAGTAAAAAGACCAGGATTCGTAAACCTCTTCCGGGTTCTCACAATCTCTTAAAGCATAGGCCACATCCTCTTGGCTGCCCCACATGATTTTCTCTTCGTTTCCTTCCTGCAGAAAGGAAGAAATCGTACTATACCTGGCTCCTATTGCCCACTTATCCTGCCAGTAAAGGCATCCCGGCCAGGAACAGTACATCTGCTGTCTCGGCTCCCCCCATATGCCTGTCATTTGATTCATGACCTGATCCATCTGCTGTTCTTCAGAATACTGTGCATAAATCAGTGTCAGCACTGCCTCCTCTTCCGTCTCTCCCAGGAATTGCATATAGACGCTGGAAGCCTCTTCTCCTAAAAACATAACATCATTCAATTCGATGGAATATCCGTACAGTTCCTTCGGCTGATATTCCTCGGACAGCTCCTGCTTCCCGGCTTCTTCCATGGGCCATTGAAAGGCCTCTTTTACCTGAGAAAAGTCACATCCGAAAACCTCTTTCAAATCAACAGGATCGTCCTGTTGATCAGGACTGCCGCAGGCACTCAGAAGCACTATGGCGGATAGAACCAATGGCAATGCTTTTTTCTTCATAACAAGCCTCCCTTGTGTCATAAATCTAATACTCTCACCTTAGTCACCTATTGTAAAACTATCGACGACATTCATACCGGATTCGCCTTCACTTTTCAAAGATTTTTAGGAATATTTTATATAATTATATTATACATTCTGCTCCTCTAACCGTCAATACGTCGAATTAGTTTCCACTGATCGCAACTAATTCGACGTATTATCCAATCTATATGTTAAAATGAAGAAAAGTTTGAAAAGGGGATATTCCATCATGAAGAAACACACCTTAAAAACCATGTTACTCGCATCTGTATTAGGGATTGCAGTATTCAGCGCTGTCCTGCCAATGTCTGTACCGGACCCCATACCGGTCCCGTCAGAACCGGCTCCAACCGATGAGCCCCCTGTGGAGACGGACCCGCCGACTGCTGAGAACGATATCAATCCTTTATCTGATCTGGAGAATAAGAAATCAAATTAAATATTTTTCCTTCCGTTTTTCCAGAAACTCCATCAGATAATTATCATACATGAAATCTGCTACCACTTTACTCATAGAAAAGGCGTTTTTCCATATATTTCGGAACATTTCGGTTGAAACGTCCTGTTCTGAGGCCATCTCATATGTATCCCAGGCAATGCGGTAAAGCGCTCTTGCCAGTGTATCTATTTGAGGCTGTTTTAAATAATTACGGACAGCCTCTTTGTTTGCCTCAACTGCCTCTTCAAACCGTCCCAGATTTCCCAGATAGTTGTCAATCCCCTCCATTAACATGTCATAACCTGTATGTTTAACATCAGTCCCGTTGCTCTGCTGTTCCAATGAAAACACAATTATCTCATACCATGCCTTTGCTTCCTCCATTTTTCCCAGTTTTCGTAAAGTACCTGCAATATTACTGGCAATCATAATCTCCTCTCGCTGAAAAACCCACCATTTCTTATCCGAATTCTTCATGTCCGGCGCTGTCACTTGCAACGCTTCCAGCAATAGTTCCAATCCCTTTTCCAGCTCTCCTGCTCTCCGTACCTTTAAAGCCTCGAAAAACAGGAGCTCCTGCCTGACTTTCGGATAGTCCATATTCACCTTCCCACGTAGTCTCTCAGTCTCCCGCTCAGCCCTGTCCCACTCGCAGAATCCGATCAGCGTCGCAATCTCCTGACGCAGTTTCAGCACCTCCAGAGAATCTGTCTCCAGCATGGGCTCCATCCAGCTGCCGCTCTTGCCATACTGTCGGACCAGCCGTTGATAATTCTCATAGGAGGGCTTGTGTTCTCCCTTCTCTATCTTCTCCAGCTGTCGTCCGGTGACGATGATTCCCTCTTCGTCACTGACCGCCTGAGACCGGGGCTTTCCGGCATATTTTCTCAGCATTTTCAGGGTGATTCCCACGTCCCGTGTGTTTCCCACCGTGATTCCCTGCCAGATTCTGTGTCCCGGGTATCCGAACTGATCGTATATCCGTTGAAAGGCATTTCGGAACCCGGCTGCTTGTCTCTGGTACTCCTGCTCCGCCAGCCACAGCTCCCCTCCGGGAATCCGCTCCAACCCTTCCAGCAGCGGCAGCAAATAACAATGGCAGCTGTTACGGCGCAGCAGCTCCAGCGCCTCACGGCCCAGCCGGAAAGCCTTCCGGCTGTCTTTCTCCTGCAGTGCGAGCTCTATTCCCAGAAGTGCCGCCTGCGGGCGAATCCGCACTGTCATTCTATCCTCCCACTTGTGCCTCTCCGGATATTCCCACACATCGCTTTGGCGCTTCCAGGCTTCCTCATGTCTGCCGCATGTCATCCTGACCCAGCCGTCAAGCAGAACGGCCTCCAGCTCTGAAGGCGCCGCAGGCATAGCAGTCAGGTTTCCCTTCCAGTCACCGGACAGGGTACAGGAAACGGTCTCTTCTGCCATTCTCAGAAGCTTCTCCTCATCACAGGAATGCTCTCCTCCGGCATTTTCTGCCCTGTCCTTCAGCAACCGCAGAAGCTCCGCCTTCCGCAGGAACTGTTCTTCCAGGGGCTCCTGTGTCCCATACTTTTCCCCATATTCCCGCATCTTTGCCTCCGTCTCCAAAGGATGGTCGAAAATCAGCAGGCAGATGTCTTCCCGCAGCCGCCATCTCTCCATCTCTTCGCTGGAAGCAAGCATCTCAAAATAATCCGGCCAAATTCCCATCCGCTGGAACAGGGTATCCCCCACCAGCTTCTGCCACCCGCTTTCACCTGTCTCCATCTTCCTCAGCGCAGTCCTGCTTAAAAGACCTGAAGCCATAGTCTCCAGAGAAAGCTTTCGCTTCTTCCTTTCTTTCTGAAAAATGACACCGCATGCTCTGTTATACTCTCCTGTACCTTTCCACTGCCTGCAGCCTTTTTCCATCCGTATTCCCCCTCTTCTCTCATGCCGTTCCAGCCTGCCTGTGTTTTCCTTCTTCACGCTTTCCGTCATGCCGCCTGCGCACCTGTACTTTACAGTCTTAGGGCAGATTCTATAATAGAATCAAAGACAGGATTCTATTATCAAAATTCTATAATAGAATCAAAGGGCAGATTCTATTATCAAAATGCTATTATCAGAATTTTATTATAATAGCTTCAACTTTTACTATCAATAGGCAGAATTATAATACAATATGGATTTTTTTCTCAAAAAAGGGGAACAAAAAAACTGTCGCATATCCTGCAACAGCTTTTCTCATATTCTGTATTCTGTTTATATTTGTGAGCATACGCTTCCGTTTTCCAATCGAAATTGCAGAAGCGTTCACTCCTTCTACATTCAGCCTACCTTCAACTTAAACTTCTGGTATTCCTTCTCCGACTCCACCACTTCAATCTGGGCCCCCAGACTCCGGAGCTTCAAGGGAAAATCCTCATATCCCCGCTCGATGTAGCGGATGTCATCCACCAGGGTAAAGCCTTCCGCCGCAAGGGCCGCGGTCACAAGGGCCGCTCCCGCCCGCAGGTCCGGCACCGTGATGCTGGCTCCCGTGTATTTACCCACGCCGTCAATGATGGCCGTATCGCCGCCTTCCACCTTGATGTCAGCACCCATCCTGATCAGTTCATCCACATATTTAAAGCGATTCTCGTAGATACTCTCCGTCACGATACTGGTTCCCCTCGCCAGGGCCAGGGCCACGGTGATCTGGGGCTGCATATCCGTGGGAAAGCCGGGATAGGGAAGAGTCCGCACCTGAGAGTGTACCAAAGGCTTGGACGCAACCACCCGGATGCTGTCGTCCGCCTCCTTCACTTCACATCCAATTTCCAGAAGTTTGGCTGTTATGGATTCCAGATGTTTGGGAATGACATTTTTTACCGTCACATCCCCCTTTGTCACCGCTGCGGCGAACATATAGGTTCCTGCCTCTATCTGGTCCGGAATAATGGTGTAGTCCGAGCCGTGGAGTCTGGAGACACCCTTGATTCGGATCACATCTGTCCCTGCGCCTTTCACATTGGCGCCCATACTGTTCAGGAAATTAGCCACATCCACCACATGGGGTTCTTTGGCAGAGTTCTCAATGGTGGTGGAACCCTCCGCAAGCGCCGCCGCCATCATTACATTGATGGTAGCGCCCACACTGACTTTATCCATATATACGTGTCCGCCCCGAAGATGCTCCGCCCTGGCCTTAATCAGGCCATGCTCGATGATCACCTCCGCCCCCAGCGCCCGGAATCCTTTCAGATGCTGGTCAATGGCCCGGTAGCCGATATCACAGCCCCCCGGAAGCACGACCTCGGCATGCTTATACTTTCCCAGGAAAGCTCCCAGCAGATAATAAGAACCTCTGATTTTTTTACATCCTTCATTGTCAACAGTCAAATTGTGTACATTTCCCGCATTGATCAGAACCTTATGTCTGTTCATGCGCTTTACCGTCACGCCAATACTGCTCATGGCATTTAAAATCACTTTAATATCACTTACGTCGGGAATATTATCTATATATACAGTCTCATCCGTCATGGCTGCCGCAGCGAAAATGGGAAGCGCGGCGTTTTTGGCACCTGCTATCTCCACATCGCCCACCAGAGGATTTCCACCTTTTATTGCATATTGTTCCATTCTATTTTCCTCTGCCTAAGGTCAATTTCTTTATGAACTTATTTATCTTTAATTTGGTATGGTCTTATTCAACAAAAGCAATCTTACCACATTTTCCCTCGTTTGTAAACCGAACATGCATTCCCTCAAAAACAATCCTCCTTCGAAATCATGGGGAACCTGTCCGGACTGTTCTTCTTTCTCATCGATTCAGATACTTCATCGGGTCTACCTGGGTGCCGTTAATCAATATTTCAAAGTGAATGTGAGGCCCTGTGCTGACACCGGTATTTCCGCTGAGCGCAATCTTCTCACCCTGCTTCACCTGCTGTCCCACGCTGACCAGCACCTTGCTCAGATGCCCGTATCTGGTCTGTCTTCCATCCTCGTGGTCAATATAAACCACATAGCCATATCCGCTTCCCCAGCCGGCCCTTGTCACCGTGCCGCCGCAGGACGCATAGACCGCGGTGCCCGTAGGGGTAGCCCAGTCGATGCCCTTATGATAGGTACTTGCCCCCTTCGTGGGCGCACTCCGCCTGCCGAAAGGAGAACTCTGGCGTCCTCCGGAGATGGGCTTGATATAGGTGGGCGGAATCTTGGTTCCCCTTTCCACAACCTTCGCCACAGCCTCCATGACCACCTCTTCCTTCAGAATCTCACGGCTGATCTCCTTATCATTCATATAAGTCACATCTGCAATCACCTTGCGAAAGCCCGCAGAAGGCTGCTGGTGTACCACCGTTTTGGTGGTATACCATTCATCATTGTCGATATACTGAATATCCGCATCATAGATTTCTTCGTAATAGTTCTCTTCCACTCTTGTGACGGACAGCTCAGGCTCAGGCACTGTAATATAGAGCTTATCACCGATGTGCAGTGTACTGGTCTCGTCCTCCAGAGAATCGTTCATCTCAATAATTTTGTCCATGGGAATATTGACTTTTATGGCAATCTCAGACAGAGTATCCCCGGAGACCACCTCATAAATGCTGGGGGTCTCCTGCTCCATCACCACCAGGTTGATGGCCTCCTCCAGCGGCGTCAGCTGACTTTCCGGCAGATATACCTCCACGATTTCCACCTTCTCGGCAAAATCCATGGTCTGAATTCCCAGCTCATAATCGTCAAAATCCAGCTTCTCTTCCGTCACCGGTTCTCCTGTGATGCCGGATATCACGCACTGCACTCCCGCCTCAGTATAAGCCGGCAGTATCTGGCCATTTTCTTCATCGGCTTCCACTACATCTGCGCTGAGCACACTGAACTCCCGCTCTGACTCACCGGTCAGTGCCACGGTGAACTTTCCGTCATTCCCATATTTGTCAATGGCAGCCTGAAGCAGCCTCTGTACATCCTCAATGCTGGCCAGATTGACAGTATATTCATTTATTTTCAATGTATAAGAGCGATGCAGAGTCTCCCGTATTCTGGTTCTCAGAGCCTGCTCCATTCTCCTGAGCACATCTTCCTCCCGGTCTACCTCTCCCCAGAGCACTTCTTCTCCCAGAACGGTCATATCCGTCTCCATGAACGTCAGCTCCTCGCTGGAGGCGGCCACATTCTTTCTGGCCTGCAGAAGCAGCTCTTCAATCTGTTCCTTCTCTCCCAGCGTACCCACATCCTGCCCGTTTATCTGTATGTGGAAGAAATTTTCCCCTGTCTCTTCAAAAGGGGTATATCCCTTTACAAGCATGACTCCAAAAAAGAGGGATACCGCCGTGGCTTTCACATATGTAAATTTATATTTTTTAAAAGTATTTTTCTTCTTTTTCATCTGTCTTCCATTTTTTAAATTTTAAACTCAGCAAGAATAATATACCAATATTTTCTTCGCTTGTAAAGTTGATTCTCCCCACATTTCCATGTTTTTATGCGCCATTTTTCTTCTGAAACTCGCAGATAAGCGAACGGAAGACTTTGCGTCAACCTCAGTCCTCCTCATTGGGCACCAGAAGGCAATAATTTCCCGATTCTTCCAGCATCCGATATTCAAAAGGAACTTTTTCCAGCTCGGAAACATGCACCAGATACAAACCGTCACTTTCCGCCTTCTGTTCGTAGTCCAGGTTAATATAATGGTAGCGCTCACTGTAGGGAAGCAGTTCCCTGCCGCTGTTATTGTTGGTTTTTTCCTGATAATAAGCCGCATCAATTTCACATGCATATTGTGTCAGAATCTCCGCCATGGACAGATTATACTGCCAGTCCATATGCCCGGTAATATAGAGCTTCTCATACTCCTCCTTTTCGTCTGCCGCCTTCACTGTCTCCAGGAAATTAACGTTAAACATCCTGCCGATCTCTCCTGCAAATGTTGTAAAATAGGTGCCCAGGAAAAGCACAAAGCATACCATGTAAGCAGTTCCGATAAAGGGCAGAAGCTTTTTCCATCTCTCCGTCACCTTCCAAATCCCGTATCCACACAGGAAAATCAGTGGAAAATAGATAAGATTGATTCTGTTTACATTCACTTCAAAGGTAATGATTCCCACCCACACACCTGTCAGAAAAAATCCCAACAGCGCAAGCATACGGGCCTTCTGTGCAATGTCCCTCCGGCGATACAGATCCCTGGTAAAGGTAAAGATTCCCAACAGCATAAAAGGAATGGAAATATGATACAGCGGCCCAAAGGCCGGAAGCGCATTATACAACTGATCCGGCGTCTGCAGAATACAGGTGCGAACCATGGCAAGCAGATTTCGCCCCAGCTGTGCAAAAGAAAAGTTCAAAAACAGAATGTCATTTGAGCGAATGCTTTCCGGGAAATAACTCATGGTAAACAAAGGTGTCTCTATGGTGGAAAGGCCAAAGAAATTGATGGCCATCACCAGAATTTCCGGCAGTGCAACCAAAGAAAAAAAGACAATACAAAGCAGAATTTCCCTAAATTTCAGCAGCTTTTTCCACAGACACCAGACCGCATAAACCACCAGAAAAGGAATCACAGAATAGACTGCCACTCCATAGCAGTAAAAGGTCAATCCGAAAAAAATCATGGAAAGATAAAGGTATCTACGCTTCTCCAGACCCAGAAGCAGCAGATAAAAAGCCAACAGGAACACATGAGGAAAGAGATTGCAGTCCAGTGACCAGCGGCTCTGCATGAAATGCCAGGGATTGATAGCGGTAAGCGCCATCAGGCCCAGCGCCATTTCAGAAGTAAAAAGCTTTTTCCCCACCAGATATACCAGGATCACAGAGCCACAGCCGGCCAGCAGCATTGGCAGCCGCACTGCAAAAGTGCCAAAGCCGAAAAGCTTGATAAAGGGCACCATACAATAGGAAAGCAATACGCTCATCTGCCCGTATTTCCATGCGGTGAAATGTACCGGCAGTCTTATGCCAAAACGGTCCGTGCCATAAAGGGACAATGCCCACGCATCCACCCCTGCCATAGCTTCATCCTGATTCACGCCGCCGGGTATCTTCACAAAGCCAATGCAACGCACCAATACTGCTATTGCAAGAATTCCCCAGAAAATATAACTTTCTCTTTTTTTCTTTTCCATCAAAAAACCCCCGCGTTATTTCCCTGGTACAGATACAGGAAAAATTCTATTCCACACCGCAAATGATACAGAAAAAGCCACAATTCCGGTATCACAAAAAGCTTCATAATCCAGGGCTTCCATCCTGCCAGATTTTTCAGCATCTGTAATACACTGATGGCAAATACAAAAAAAAGTCCGTGCATATATCCCCAGGAAAAATTCAGATGTACCAACCGGAACCCCTTCTCATATAGGAACAGAAAGCTGAGCATTCCTGCCGCAAGCAGCTGCCAGGCCAGTCTGAATTCCCTGTTCTTCTTCAGCTCTCTGAAATTCAGAGCCAGGACACAGAACGGAAACAGCAAAGCCAGCATAATGCTCAAAGGAATATTGAAGGAATGAATATACCAGGCCTTTCCCAGCTCTATCCCTATACCCGTCTCTTCTCCGTGGGTATTCTGTCCGGTAAATACTCCCAGAAACTGGTAGATCAGCAGAAATCCTGTGGGTAGAAAGCAACAGCCGAAAAGCAGGGTATTCTTCCAGTTGGCAAATTTTGACTTAAGCAGCCTGTACAACAGTGTCAGTCCCACCACGGGAAGCAGGATAAAGGTAAAGCTGGGTTTGGTAAATGCGGCCAGGAAATTGAAAACAGCCAGAAGCACCGCCTTTCGCACCGGTATTTCCCGCTCGTAACAATCCAGCAGTTCCGCCGTCAGGAAGAAACAGACGATGGTAAAGGGACGCACAGCCAGATAAGTGGCATTCCAGTATGGATTGGGCGTCAGAATACCGTTACAGCGATAAGTATAGTCATATCCCCATATTTTTTCTCCCTTTGGTCCGTAATACATGGACACAAAAAAAAGAGAAAACACTGCCAGATTTACCGCCGCATCCCAAAAAAGATTCCATTTCACCTGCTGCCTGCGGGCATACTCTTTTACTGTTTTCTCCATATAATATTTTAGCGCAACGACACTGAGAGAGTTCAGCAGCGTGGTGGTAAATGCCACCGCTGCTTCCGGCGTGACTACCGCCATCCAGATTCCGGACAACCAGAAAAAAAGCCGGTATGGAAATTCGTAACCGCTTTCCAATCCCTGGGCTTCCAGAATATATGCCTTCATATCTGAAAAATATACTCCCTGATATTCTATGGTCTGTCGATAAAACAGGACAAACAGCAGCAGGGAATACAGCGTCAGCAATATACCAAAAAAACAACTGTCTATTTTCTTTTCATAACGTTCTATCCTTTTGGTGCCTGCCATGCTATCTTGTCCTTTTTACACTGTATCCAAAAGTGCCCAACTGTTCTCCGCAGGTGTAATAGGCTCCGTGCGAATAAACAATGGGATCCGCCTTTTCCAGATGAAATTTGTTCTTGCCGTCCATATATTTTCTATCTGCATGTACGGATTTTACCTCTGCCAGAAACATGTGATGAGATCCTAAAGGCAGAATCCGACATACCTTGCACTCCAGATTCACCGGGCTCTCTCCAATGAGCGGGGCGCTGACCTGATTCCCTGGAATCGGTGTCAGCCCCGTTTCTTTAAACTTGTCCACTTCTCTGCCGCTTTTCACTCCACAATAATCGGTGGCAAAAGCCAGCTCTCTTGTGGTCAAATTCACCACAAATTCTCCCGTATCCCGCAGAATCGGAAAAGAATACCTTTCCGGCCGGACAGAGATACTGATCATGGGCGGATTCGTACAGATCGTCCCGGCCCAGGCAATTGTAATAATATTGTTCCTTCCGTCCTGATCTGCCATGCTCACCATCACCACAGGAAGCGGATACAACATATTTCCCGGTTTCCAGATTTCCTTCTCCATCTTTTTCAACCTGCCTGTAGTTTTCCTCCTCAAAAGGGCAACAGATTCAAGTGGCTGAGAACCTGCCAGACAACGCTTATCAGGGAGAAGATCATCGCCAGCACAGAAATCGTCATAATCCCGCTCAATTTTCCCTTCAGAGCTGTCACGTCGGCTTTGATTTCCGTCTTAGCCTCCGTCAACGCAGTGCTCTGTTTTCCGCTTTCTTCCACCAACACGGCCTGCACATTGCGGTACACCTTCACACATTCTCTGTGCACATTCTCCTCCAGCGTCTCAAATTTGTCGGCCGGCTGTACGGAAACCTGCGCTTCCAATTGTCCACAAAGCTGATCTATTTTCTCCGTGGGCTCTTTCAGGGCTGCCTCCAGTTCCAGGCTCATGACTTTCTCCAGACCGTCTACCTGGCCCTTCATCTGGCCCAAAAGCTGTTTCAGTTCTTCCAGATCCTGACTCAAAAGCTGCTTAACCTCTTCCACATCCTGGCGCACCGTCTGACATGCTTCCTCATTTTCCGTGTGCATT
This sequence comes from uncultured Acetatifactor sp., assembly GCA_948896875.1. Classification (GTDB taxonomy): domain Bacteria; phylum Bacillota; class Clostridia; order Lachnospirales; family Lachnospiraceae; genus Acetatifactor. Next base: position 15,079 of record CAQUWW010000022.1, read on the forward strand.
CCTGACAGTCTGGCGGCACTCATATCCACAAGCTTCTGCATCTTAGCAAGACATTCGGTGTACTCTGCGGACTTGCCTTTCAGCCTGTTCAGCTCTTCCGTGTCTGCCGTAATATTTGCCTTAATAATCTCCTGTGCTGTCAATTTCTGTGAAAGTTTGTCCGTAAATATGTCCATTTGTTCTCCTCCCGGCATAATCCCGTTCTTTTT
>CAQUWW010000022.1:15297-25525 GCA_948896875.1 uncultured Acetatifactor sp.
CCCGCATATCCGACAGTACTTTTCCTTACTCCTCCCGTTCCCGAATAATCGAGAGAATCTCCTCGTTCAATTTTAACATTCTGGCATCCAGATCTGTCACCATCTTAGCACACTCCACCAGCTCACTCTTGATATCCTCCGGTGCGTCTCCCTCAAATTTATAATGAATCTTGTGCTCCAGACTGGCCCAGAAATCCATGGCAACCGTCCTGATCTGTATCTCTACCTTCGCATCCACTGTTCTGTCAGATAAATACACAGGTATCGTGACAATCATATGATAACTTTTATAGCCGCTGATCTTCGGAAAGGTAATATAATCCTTCACCGCGACCACATTGATATCCCGCTGTTCACTGATCATATCCGCAATCCGGTAAATATCCGAAGTAAAAGAGCATATGATACGAATTCCTGCAATATCATTCACGTATTTCAGCATATTATTGATGGTGGATTCACGTCCATCCTTTTTCAGCTTCTTTACGATACTTTCAGGAGTTTTGATACGGGATTTGATATGTTCGATCGGATTATACTGATGCACATGCTGAAATTCATCATTCAGTATCTCCATCCTGGTTTCAATCATTTTCAATGCCGCATTATAGATAAGGATAGCCTCTTCCCATGTATCAATTCCTTCTCCATTGCCTTCCTTCAGTTCCATGTTAACTCCTTCAATCGGGTTCGTCAGTATTTTCATCAGGATTCACACCCATGACTGTCTGTGGTCTTTCCCAGCCACATTTTTGCCTGAATAAAATCATTATATCATGAATCAATCTAAAAATGTACCTTTTCATAAAAAAATATGGATTTTGTGCTCCAAATCCAGTACTATGTCAGTATACATCTGCCGAACTATGGGTGTAAAAAGTGCCTTTGGCACCGTTCTGATTCCATGTCCGTCTGGCGACGGACTTTCCTGTAATGTAAACAATAGCTGTTATCATGAATAAGGAGGCAAAGGATATGTTTCGTTTATGGGCAAGAACCTTCAAAGACAATCACCTGCTCCAGGATACCTGTATTGAAGACGGAAGTTCCGACACCAGAACACACAAAGTTTTTCGTGCGCTGGAAGAAATATGCTGTCAATTTGATCTGGGAAACCCTATCTGGCTGGACAAAACCATTTCAGACTTCAAACGCCACAGTAAGGCCCGTTTTACACAGGACAATTTTATAGAGAGCATTGAATTTGATTACCTGGAAATTCAAGTAATTGAGGAAGATTAGTATTGACATTTCTCCTGTTCAGGTATACTATCGTTATATACAATACATAGTTTTAATAACTACGTATTGTATGTGTTAACATTTTCCAATAGTTTTGAATATCATATTTTATGGCTGTGATAAATATAAGCGGCAGCACAAATACTATAGGAAAATACTACAGGATAGTAAATAGAACAGTATCTGTGTACTTAAGGGCAGATACGAAACTGGAATAGGAGGTATCCCTATGCAGATAACAATTAGAGAACCCGGGAGCGCAATTACTCATTTTATCGGTATGATGATGGCTTTGTTCGCATCAGTTCCGTTGCTGGTCAAGGCAGGCGTTTCCTCCGGCGGGAAGCATTTTATCGCCATGGCCATATTTATGGCAAGTATGATCCTTCTCTATGGAGCCAGCACCGCCTATCACTCTGTGACTCTTACCGGAAAATACCTGCGTATCTTTCGCAAACTGGACCATATCATGATCTTCGTCCTGATCGCCGGCTCTTATACGCCGGTATGTCTGATTGTGCTTGGCGGAGATCTTGGCTACACTTTGCTGGCTCTTGTGTGGGGCATCGCACTGGCCGGTATTCTGCTCAAGGCAGTCTGGATCACCTGCCCCAAGTGGGTCTCTTCCATTATTTATATTGCCATGGGCTGGGTATGTGTACTGGTGTTCGGTCAATTGTTCGACACCCTTTCCGCCGCTGCATTCCTCTGGCTTCTGGCCGGTGGAATCATCTACACGATAGGCGGTGTGGTCTACGCGTTAAAGCTTCCTATCTTTAATTCCAGGCACAAAGAATTCGGCTCTCACGAAATATTTCATCTCTTTGTTATGGCGGGAAGCGTATGTCACTTTATCTTTATGTATTCTTATGTGGCCTGACGCGGCAATTCTGTGACAGATATTCCCTCAAAAGATGCCGTATACACATCGGGGCGTCAACGCCTCCTTGTGCATACGGCATCTTTTTGCATACGGGATTATTACTGTGCCCAACCGTACAATTCTCTGTTCTTCCAGGGATCTCCCTGTTTACGCTTCATATCCGTTGGGATTGTTTTTCTGCCATCTCCAGGAGTCCTCGCACATTTCCCGAATCCCATACTGAGCCTCCCAGCCCAGCTCCTTTTTGGCAAGACCTGCGTCCGCATAGCAGGTTGCTATGTCGCCTGCACGTCTGGGTTTGATGACATAGGGAATCTTTACCCCTGTGGCCTCCTCAAAGTTCCTGACAATGTCCAGTACGCTGTAGCCGACACCGGTACCCAGATTATAAATCTTCAGCCCTGCCTTCTCCTGGATTTTCTTCAATGCTTTCACATGGCCTATTGCCAGATCCACCACGTGAATATAATCCCTCACTCCGGTTCCGTCAGGAGTATCATAATCATTGCCGAACACACCCAGCTGCGGCAGCTTTCCAACGGCCACCTGCGTGATATAGGGCATCAGATTGTTCGGAATTCCATTGGGATTTTCTCCGATGGTTCCGCTTTTATGCGCTCCGATGGGATTGAAATAACGCAGCAGAATCACATTCCACTCCGTATCAGCCTTCTGAATATCGGAAAGAATCTGTTCCAGCATGGATTTGGTCCAGCCGTAAGGATTGGTGCACTGTCCTTTTGGGCATTCCTCCGTGATGGGAATTATCGCCGGATTGCCATAAACAGTAGCACTGGAGGAAAAGATAATGTTCTTTACCCCGTGGGTCCTCATCACGTCCACCAGCGTCAGTGTACCTGCAATATTGTTCTCATAGTATTCCCAGGGCTTCTGTACGGATTCGCCCACAGCCTTCAACCCTGCAAAATGAATTACCGCGTCTATCTCTTCTTTGGAAAAAATGTCTTCCAGAGCCTTCCGATCCAGGATGTCCGCTTTATAAAAAGGAACCTTTTTCCCGGTAATCGCCTCCACACGCTGTAAAGATTTCTCACTGGAATTACACAAATTATCAACTACTACCACATCGTAACCTGCCTGCTGCAGCTCTACCACTGTATGGCTGCCGATAAATCCGGCGCCGCCTGTGACCAGAATCTTCATCGCTCCCTCTTTTCCGCACGTTGTCCGGAATCTTCCCTTCCTGCCGCGCTTATTATGATATGTTTTCTTTACAATCTCAGGATACTGGATTCTTCCGAATTCTTCAATACTTATATGTTACAGAAAACTGCCGAAATGTTAACTGCCATTACTGTTCACCCGGTGCTGCCGCGAGACATTTTTACGCGTTTTTTGCACACAAATAGATTTCCTCCCCGCTGTGTACATAGCGAAGCTTCTCTCCCATCACTTCTTTCAATATTTGAAAAGGAAGCTCTCCCGTGCAATGCCCGGTGTAAAATCCGGTATTCCTCTTTTGCAGTTCCCTGCCGGTCTCTCTGATCACTTCCAAATCCTCCGGCCCATATTCCTGCTTTCTGCTCATATGAAATCCGCTGATTACCACATCCGGATCCCCTCCATATATTTCCACATACCTGTCCAGAATATTCAAAATACCGTTATGAGCGCAGCCGGATATCAGCACCCTTCGATTGTCCTCCTCCAGCACCACATACTGCTCGTGAAGGAATTCGTCCTGTTCCAATATTCCATTCCTTTTTACCATCAGCTCTCGATTGCCGGAAGGCCACAGCCGCCTTCCGGTCACGTGGCCAAAGAGAAAAATTCCTTCCTCTATCTCCCGGTCTCCGTCCACCCATTCCACCTGGGGCAGCTGCCTTATCCGCGGGTCCATGCCGATGTATTTTTCCATTGCCGCATTTTTATGATAGTATTCCTCTCCTGCCAGAGACTGTATCCATATCCTTGCCGACGGGTTAAGCTCAGCGAAAGCCAGCACGCCTCCCGCATGGTCATAATGCCCGTGGCTGATCACCACGGTATCCACCTTCTTCAAGTCAAGACCCAGCTTTTCCGCATTGGCGATAAACGCTTCGGATGCGCCTGTATCTACCAGGAGTGTGTGATTTCCCATCTCCACATAAAAGCTGAGACCATGCTCGCACAGGCACCCTTCCGCGCCATGGGTATTCTCTATCAGATTGATGATTCTCATTTTATTTCCTCCGCACCGGCCTCACATACTTCCAGAATCTCTTCGGGTCATGATAAAGATACATGATCCGGCCGGGAGAATAATCCAAGCAATAATCGGTTTCCGTATAATCGAATTCTGCCATCGCCTTCTCAATCATTTCCTCCACGGTTCGATTTTCCTGCTCATAGTCAAAGGGACCATGCTCGAACACAATGTATTCGGCCTCCGGCACATCCATCAGAATCATCTGCGGCGGCACCTCTCCGCTGTAGTCCGCCGGAAGGCGCACCCCATAGCATTCCGCCAGAGGATATCCCCAGCTACAGACTCTGCCCTTCGGGTCGCTTAAGTATGCCATAAGCTGGCCGCTGCCGCTGTTGGATTCGATGCCTCCCTCGTCATCCAGCTTTCCTTTGATGCTGTCCAGCAGACCACAGATTGTCTCACAGTCCTGTCCCGGAATCCGGCTCTGCTTCTCCCAGAAATCCCAGTACCCCACACTTTCATAATTCCTGATATGCAGGAATTTGTGGGCGGGAATTGTCACACAATACGTCTTAACACCTTCTGTCGATTTCACCATGCCAATCTCTCCTAATCCAAAAAAGTAGCGGTCGAAGGGGGTAAGCTTTGTGCGAAGGACAACAGGCACCGGTTTCTTCCGGTATTCCCCGGGCGCAATTCCGTATGCCGCCCGAAATGCACGGGTAAAGGCTTCATGGGACGAGAATCCGTAATCAAATGCGATATCCAGAAAATTCCGGTCACTGTCCCGCACCTCTTTCAGCGCAAAAGCAAGCTTTCGATACCGCAGATAATCTCTGAGCGTCATGCCGGAGATTTCCCGGAACTTCCTTGTGACATAGAATTCCGAATACCCCATTCTCCGGGCGAGACGTTCCAGCGTCAGTGCCTCGTCATCGCGGTTCATGATACATCTGTCAATCTCGTCTACCATCATCCGAATCTGCTCATGCCATTCGTACATCTGCTTTCCCTCGTTTCGACCACCCTGAAAATAGTATAATGCCGGCGAAACCGGACCGCTTGATTTCATTTGCGGTTTCTCCTGGCCTGAAGGTTGCCCGGAGTGACAGGACAGGGTACCACTCCCTTTTTCGCGCCGTACACCTTAATGCTGTATCTCCGCTTTCTGCTTCGCCGCCATCCTGGCAAGCACAGGTCCCATACATTTCTCAAGGACGGGAATCAGTTCATGATCAAAGTTCTCCCGCACCCTGCTCTCCTTGCCGATGACCAGGGTATACTCTGTGTCCGAAGTGGAGACGGGCCAGTCCGGCACCTCCGGGTTCTGTGGATTGCCGGTCCGGGCAAAGGCCATGACGGAATCGAAGATCAGCTTCTCCACCCGCTCCGTGACGCCTTCCTCCTGGGTGTAAGGAGCAAGCTCCGTATTGTGGAAGAAATAGGGGATATCCGCACAGTGCCAGGGCGTCCTGCCGCCGTCAAAGTTCATGTCCAGGTTGAACAGGTAGGACCATACGCCGCCGTTGCAACTTGTTCTGGCTCTGATGTAGTCGATTTCCGGCGCCCGGAACGTGAAATCCATGGTCATGATATCCACCGGGTTGCGCTCCGGGTAAGCCTTCCGGAACAGGTCCAGCAGCTCTTTGGATTCTTCCTTTCCCACTTCAGCTTCGATATAGGCCGCTCCTGCCGCCGGTGTCATCTCCCCGCGCCTGTAAGGTGTGGGAGCAAAGGATGCGAACTCTCCGAACACACTGCCCACCATCAGGGGAATATGCTCCGTCTCCCTGCGGAATCCATTGGCCACAGGCTCTCCCAGGTAGAAAGCATTTTTATAAGGCGTTCCCCCCACATACTCTCCCGCTTTCCTCAGCGCAGGCTTCACCTTATTGTAGGCCGCCGCCAAAGCGTCATAGGGTACCGTTTCCAGAGCCTTCACATCCTCCACCTTCAGTTCTTCCATTAAGGCCAAGCCCAGCTTCTCGCCGCTTCCCGTGCAGTCTGCCAGGAGCCCGCCGATGACGCCGCTCATGTTGATGCCTTTGGCAAACAGGCCGTCCGCCGCCGGTGTCTGGAGCAAAGTGGTCACTTTGGCGCCGCCGCCCGACTGTCCGAAGATAGTCACATTTTCCCGGTCTCCGCCAAAGCTTTCGATGTTCTCGTGAATCCATTTCAGGGCCGCCACCAGATCGTCTGTCCCGGCATTGCCGGAATTGGCATACTCCTCTCCGAAGGGAGACAGATCACAGTAGCCCAGAATATTCAGCCTGTGATTCACAGACACTACCACCACCTGTCCCAGCTTACACATGTTCTCGCCCTCATAGGCAATCTGCTCTATGGCAGATCCCATGTTGAATCCGCCTCCATGGAGCCATACCATCACAGGCCGCTTCTCCCCGTCCAGCCCCGGACTCCAGATGTTCAGATTCTGGCAGTCCTCGTTCATAACCCAGAACCGGTGCGGCACCAGCAGCTCGCCACCGGGCTTGCCCAGATCCAAAAGAGGGCATACATAGCCATAGTTTGTAGCCTGGAATACGCCCTTCCAGGGCTCCACTGGCTCCGGCGCATGAAAGCGCTTCGCCTTAGCGTATGGAATTCCCTTGAAAATGTACATATCGTCATAGAAATACCCCCGCACCTTTCCCCTGTCGGTATCCACCACAGCTGTCTGCTCGTCATAGATGAATTTTTTCTCCATAAGTCACTGCCTCCGCCTCTTTTTATTTCTCCTGCCTTTTATTTCAGCTCTGCAAAAGTTTATCCTGTCACTCCTCCTGAGCCGCCTTCATGGCCCTGTACTGCTCTTCCATCGATTCTTCCAGCACAAGGCGCGCCTCCTGAATCTCCATGCCGCCCTGACCGAAGTAGAATTTCAGGAAGGTAGTATTATGGAAAGAAGGACTCAGCCGGATTTCCTCCGTCCTCCACTCCCGGTCTTCTCCTGTGAGAGAAATTGTCCTCACGATCTGCTTATCCTGAGACAGTGTGAGCGGAATCTGTGCCAGGCTTCCCTGATCCTTCACTCTGCAGACCAGATCCAGCCTGTAAACACCCCTTTCCTTTATATTCAATTCGAAGGTCACACTGCTTCCTCTCCCTGTGTCAATCTCCTCCACAGGCAGGCTGCAGCCTGTCTCTGCAACCGAAATCCGCACCAGTTCTCCGAAAGATTCCATCTCCCTGGCGGCAATGGCAGCAAGCTGTCTGTCCAGCTCACTCTCCCTGCCCTCCATCCGCTGATAAGCGGGCGTCCGGAGCAGGTATCTGCAGATATTGGCCGCACTGCGCAGATATTCGGCCCTTGTGACAGTTCCCTTCTCCAAGCTTCCCATAGAGTTATCCTTCTGCGAATTCTCACCTGCATTGGCTGTCACCATAAACAGATCGTTCTGGGCCCGCACCATAGCCGCTGTGTTCTCTACCTTACCCGCGTCACCCTCGTCATTGGCCTTCGCCCACCAGTCAGTCATCACAATGCCGTCATAGCCCCACTCACCCCGGAGAATGGTAGTCAACATGTCATAGTTGCTCGCAGACCAGAATCCGTTGATGGGATTATAAGAAGTCATAATGGAATAAGCGCCTCCCTCTTTCACCGCAATCTCAAAGCCTTTCAGATACAGCTCCCGCAGCGCGCGCTCCGATACCACCGCCTCCACCTCATTGCGGCGGAATTCCTGACTGTTGCAGGCAAAATGCTTTATCGTGCCTGTGACATCATAACGTCCCATGGCCCGAAGCTGGGCGGCGGCCATTCTCCCTGTCAACAGCGGATCTTCGCTGAAATACTCAAAGTTGCGCCCGTTCAGAGGATTCCTGTGCAGATTGATACCGGGCCCCAGCAGGGTATCAATCTTATTTTTCCGAAGCTCCAGTCCTTCCCACTGGAACAGCTCCTCTGACAGCGCTTCATGAAACGTGCTGGCAAGACAGGCTCCGTTGGGCATGGCAAAAGCAATGCTGCCGCAGTCCATGCGGATCCCGCTGGGCCCGTCGGCACAGCAGGCCACCGGAATGCCGAAGCTCTGCAGCCGTTTCGTGACACCGCCGAAAGCCCCAGCCGTTCCCGGCGTCACCTTCGGGGAACACATTCCCTCTCCCCGGACCATACAGCACAGGTCTTCGTCAGTGAGCTGGGCAAGGAATTCCTCCATACTCACCTTTCCCGCCTCCACATCCGACAGTCGATATCCCTTGTCCCCGGTGCAGACAGCCTCCTTCGGAAGCCTTTCTCTGCGCCTTTCCCCCGGCGCCTTCGTGCGCAGGGGAACCGCCTCATATCCTATGGTAAATCCCTCTTCCGAGGGCTGCGGCCGCATCCGTTCAAAGGCTGTCACCGGCGCGCAGGCCTCCTCCAGCTGCTCCACCACAATGGTTTCCTCCAGTGTGACACTGCCCACGGAAGAAGCACTTCTCACATCTGTGCCCACATAAAATGCATAGGTCCCTGCCTCCAGTACCCAGCAGGATTTATGTCCGGAAGCACCGCTATCGTCATAGGATACAAAAGTATCCCTGGGAACAGCGATCTCCAGAACCTGACTCTCCCCGGGGGCAAGCTCCTTTGTCTTCCCAAATCCGCACAGACTCCTGGCCGGCTTTCCCAACGCGCCCTGAGGCGCCTGACAGTAGACCTGGACCACTTCTTTTCCCGGGAAAGCGCCGGTATTGGTAATCTTAACGCGGAAGGCAATGTCATTCTCCGCCATTCCGTCCGTCGTACCATTCCCTGCCCCACCGCTTCCCACCATCTCCGCTTCCAGTGTAAAGGTGGTATAGGAAAGTCCGAAGCCAAAGGGATACAGCACCTTATCTCTGGCAAAGGTCTCAAAATAGCGATACCCCACATAGATATCTTCCTGATAGAGATTCCGCCTCTCATCCCCATGGTTGCGGGTGGAAGGATAATCCGCAATATCCCTGGCAATGGTATCCGCCAGCTTCCCGGAGGGAGAGACTTTGCCGGAAAGCACATCCAGCACGCCGTTTCCGCCCTCCTGGCCTCCCTGCCACACATACAGCACGGCTGAGGGCTGATAGCGCTCAGCCCATTTCATGTCAATGATATTCCCCACATTCAGCAGCACCACCGTGCGCGCAAAGCCGCCGCACACCAGACGCAGCATCTCCTCCTCGGCTTCAGTGAGCAGGTAGCTTCCCGGCTCGGCCTTATTGTCCTGGTCCTCCCCCGCTGTCCTGGCGAGAATAATGACAGCAGTGTGGGATTCCTTCGCGGCGTCCGCAACCAGCTCCTCCGTCAAAGGCATCTCCTTCTGGAACCAGGGCTCCCCGGCCCATCCTGCTCCCGCGTCAAAGGGGTTGTCCTTCAGCCACTCCTCATAAACGGCTTTCAGCTTTTCATTCAGCACAAAGCTGCTTTCCTCCAGCGCCTCCCGGATGCCGGTGACATAGCTGGTGTTCACCATGCCCCCCGAGCCGGTACCGCTTTTGTAGTAATTGAACTGCGCCCTGCCAAACAGGGCGATTTTCTCCCTTTCTTTCAGGGGAAGCACCCCTTCTTCGTTGCGCAGCATGACGATTCCTTCCGCCGCCACGGCTCTGGCGGTTTCCGCATACCGTTTTGTGTCATAGATTTTTTCTTCCATTTTCCTCTCCCTTCTCTTTTTCCTGATTTCACAATTTTGCATTCAATCCTTCCTCCGCTTCAAAGCAATAAGCAGCCCTGCCGTCACCGCCACGGTCGCCACTACCATAACCACTGCCGTCACCACATCTCTGCCGCCGGTCTTCGGCACGATTCGCTCCGTCCTTTGTCCTGTTCCTGGCAAATCCTCTGCCGGGTCTGGCGCCGGCTCTCTGTCCTTCTGTTCCTCCCCTTCCGGACCCGGTACCGGTTCTTCCTTCCGGTTCTCCCCTTCCGGAGAATTCCCCCGCTTAGGCCCACCATCAGGATACAGCTCCTCATAGTCCGCCCCGGGCGCGTC
>CAQUWW010000022.1:25535-35506 GCA_948896875.1 uncultured Acetatifactor sp.
GTCGATACAGAACCACTTGTCCCTGTACCCATAAAAATAGCCTACATGTCCCCATCGTCTTCCGTTTTCATCCGTATAAACACTCCGATAGACCGGATCATATTCCCCCGGATCTACAGGATTGGTAACAGAAATATACTCCTTCGCTCCCGGGTAGCTCCAAAAGAAAAATTCCTCGCCCTCATAGTTCTCCAGCTGGCCTTCCTGACTCACAATTTCTTCGGCATACTCCTCTACAAAGGAAATGCTGTCATAGACCACCTCCATGTACTCCATGGGCATCCAGCCACATTTCTCCGTGTAATTTTCATAAATACCCCACACAATACCGTCGCTGTCCTCATAGGTGAACCCTATCCTCACCTGATAGCCGTTCTCCCATGTCTCCACCACTTCCGCGGACTCGGGACTTTTGTAGACATAAACCACCCCGTCCGGCCCATTTGCCGTATACTGACGACCCACATAAGTACATGCCTCTCTGTGCCTCTCATAAAAGGAATCCTCCATAGGCTCCCAGATGACATCGGCCCTGACCTGCAGGACACACATCATGCAACAGAGCAATCCTGCCACAATACCATATCGTTTTCTCATTTCCACCTCCCTGCAATTTACTTCTGAATCAGCTGGAATTCCAAAGCACAATACGCCGCAGTCTCCCGCTCTCAGCCCGAAAGCAGGATTCCCAACAGCCAGGAACACACATTTGCCGTCACAGCCGTCAAAACGGGCCTTCTCATCCGCCACTGCTCCTTTTCGGCAAAGCTGCCATACACCCGTGCCTCCACGATCACCACCACCGCTTCCACCGCCGGCTGCACCGGCCGGTAAAATGAAGACGGCAGAAAGACTCTGCCCAGCCAGCACAGCAGCACGGCCGGCGGATTGGTCAGCACATTGACCAGAATGACCAGGAGCAGAATATTGGCCCACTTTGGCCGTATAGGCCGTGTATCCGTCCGGTCAGGTGAGAATGGCCCGGATACATCCGGCAGATGTCCCCTCCTGGAATTTATACAGAGAAACCACTGAAGCGGGAATATCACCGCCAGCTCTATCATCAATGTCAATGCCAGGGATCCGCAGAACATCTTCATCAGATAACCGTTCATTTTCTCCTCCGCATCCCCGCCGCCAACAGCAGCAGTGAAAGCACACTGCCCGCACATCCCACCAGATTCCCCGCCTGACTTCCCGTCCCGGACAGGAAGCCGAAATACCCGGGCAGAAATCCCAGAAACAATCCAAATGTCAGACAGCCGAATGCAAATCCGGGCAGCTTCGGCATACTTTCAATCATCCAGTACAAAGTCACCGGCATTGTCATGTTAAATAGAAATACCGCCGCCAGCCCTGCCGGCATGAAAGAAGAAAATAAATACCCAATCGCCGCCAGCGCCAGGGAACCAATGGTGGTTTTCAGGGGGCCGTATCTCGCCGCGCAAAATCCTCCCGCCGCTTTTCCTCCCACCAGAGCAAGCACTGTGAGCGTTCCGGACAGGATGCCGGTCTTCCAGGGAAAGCTTACCGCCATCCCGATGTAGGAACGAAGGATGACCACCGCCAGGCAGCAGACCGCAGGTCCCATAGCATCTGCGACAGTTACACCAGACTGCCGACCGGCCTCCCTGCATTCCTGTGCACTGTCGAATGCCTGTCTGCACAGTTCTTCTGCCTCCACCCTGACGTTTTCCGCCTCTGAAATGCCAGCGGCTGCCACCGCTCTACCACACCGCCACAGATATGCCCCCACGCACAAAAGCACCATCACAAGGCTCACCCCAAGATACCAGACCCTCCAGAATCCTGCCTTTGCAATCAAAGTTCCCAGATAAAGCCCCAGAGCACCGGGCGCCACAAATACTCCCAAATCTCTGCCCCGCCGATTTTTCACCCGATCTTCCCGAATGGTTCCAACGCCTCCGCCCACATGGAACAGCGCGTTTCCGATTCCCAGAAGTACCGGATGAACCAGGGCTCCCGCAATGGTGCATACAACTCCCGCCGCTGCCGTGAGAAAGGCCGGATCCGGCTGTCCTGTCGGTCCTTGTCCCATCGGTCCTCTCTGCCTTTTATTCCCCTCTGCCATTCGCTCACTCACCATATCCAGCAGCAGTCCAAAAGGCATCTGCAGCGCAAACGCACAGAAGTTATACCATAATATATGAAAATATCCCCCTTCCCGGGGAAGGAATCTGCCGAACATGGCCAATGCGCACACGCCGTCCACCAACAAATGAAGAACCGTGTATAAAGCTGTCATCTCCTGTCTCCTTCTTCCGTTTCCTCCTGTATATAACGACTTTGCAGCCTTTTTCTTTCGTCTGTATCGCTCCTCCGGTTCCAGTCTGAACAGGTATCTCCCTTCGAGGAACAATTGCTTTGGAACTTCAGAAAAACAGAAAGAATCCGATATATTATATAGTCCGTTACCCTTCCCGCCTATTGTGGGAATCCCATATAGGATTTGCAGCAGGACTGTAAATCCGGAACAGGAGCAGCAATATGAACGATATGACTGGACTTTTACATTCCATGGAAAACACCCTGAAACTGCAGAACCGCGCCAGAGCAGAGCGTAGAGCGCAGAAAGCAGAGCAGGAAAAGAAAGAATTCCAGGAAAAACTCATGCGAGCCGCCGTAAATAAAATGGAGCTGGAGGGAAAGGCGTCAAAAGTCAAGGGGGCAGATGACGCCGTGTGCAGAGATCAGCTCATAGCTATGATGATGTGACAGCTCTTTTTCATTTCGCATATTCCGCCAGCTGATACACCCTTTCCCTGGTCAGCTCCGCCGCCTTCTGGTACCGGTCCATGGACTGCGCGCTTCCGCCTGCAGTCCTCTGTCCGGCGGCATCCACCTCAGCATCCTTCCAGGTAATCCACTCCCGCTCTTCCGTCCGCAGCTTCTCCATATCTGCGCTGTCAAGCTCCGCTTCCAGAAGCTTCCACACTATATTCAGGGTGTCATCCCAGGTCTGGAACAATTCTCCACTGATCGTATTCATGTCCAGCTGTGTTGTCGCCTCCTGCAGCTTCTTCTCCAACTCTTCGGCGCTTTCCTCCGCAAAAGAAATCTCCATGGCAATCCTTTCCGCAAGACTTTGCTCCGGATACTGATTGCTGGAAAACCCATCCCCGGTCGTAATATTATATAAACCAAAAAAGGGAAGCTCTTCCTTTCCGTTCTTTTCCAAACCATAGGATATCACCCATCCCAGATACGATTCCGGCAGCTCGTCCAGCCTTGTACCCGGAAGATACAAATAAAATTCCTCCCCGCCTGCCAATCCATTTGCAATGGAATAAATTTGGCGCACGCCGTCTACAATTTCCTCTTTCGCCGGCTCCTGTTCATAGGAGAGGGAAGACAGCTTCATTTTGTAAGTATGGGAATCCACCTTCTCCAGCTCTCCAAAATTCCCTGTAAAATCGCTGAGATACAAAGTTCCATTGGGATAAGTGTCCCCCGTATCCCCCATATCGGCATCCTGATAATGTCCTTCTATTCTGCCGTCACTGTCAATAGCAAGCTCCGTAAACCAGGCCCCTGCACCGCTGCTGAAATAAAAGGTCCAGCCGGCCAGATCTTCAAAATCAAGCTTCCCGGGTTCTGTCTGCCCGGGTTCTGTGTTCTGCGTTCCTATGGGCGCTTCTCCCTGGGTCCCCTGCTGCTCTGTGCCTTCTCCGGTCTCTCCCCGGAAATTTCCACCCTGATTTTCTCCGGAAACCATGCCGCCTTCCGGCCCGGCTTCTCCACCGGCTGACTCCACCGTTTCCCCGGAGGAAAGGTCTATGGGCTGTGGCTGCACAGGTCCTTCGCTCTCATCTCCGCAGCCGGCTGATACCGCTGTCAGCGCGAACACCACAGCCGCCACCATCATTTTTACATTTCTCTTATTTTTCATTTCTATTCCTCGTAATATTCTCTATATTTTCTGTAATTCGGAGTGCATTTCTGCCTCTCGATTCCCTGCGGCACCTGACCGCTTCCTTCATTTTCCTTCCACCGTCAGTCCGCTGTAAAATTTCACTGCTCCATCGATTTCCTCCTGCGTCGGGTGGCCTTTGGCAATTCCGCCAACCAGCTTAAACGGCCCAAAGGTGTCAAAGCCCCGGCAGCCATACACGCCAAGAACCTGGCAGTTCTTCTCTTTCGCTTTCGCGGAAACGGAGGCTGCATATTTCCCGGTGTCATTCCCACATGTATACAGGAAAAATACTTTCTTATGCTCCGGAAGCTTCTCCGCTGCAAACCGCTCTGCCTTCTCATAAAATTTTCCGAAAGCCACACCTGACGCAATACCGATCAGGTCACAGGAAGAAAAGTCCATCTCCATGGCATCCTCCACCTTTACCGCTCTGACCCCATATTCCTTCACAATCCCATCCACCAGCTTTTTCGTGTTCCCATGATGGGTGGATTCATATACTATAATTGCATTCATCTCATTTTCCTTTCTCATATTCTGTTTTGCTTAAAGTGTCATAATCATTTCTGCAAAGCTCTCCGGGGCTCCATCTGCGTCAAATATATGAATCCCCTCCACATCTGTGCTCCTGTTGCTGAACGCCGGGAAGAGGAAACCCCGTTCCGGCCTGCCGGCCTCATAGTCTCCGCTCACAGGGTATATGGCACAGATCAAGAAATTATAGACTTCCTCCGACTCCCACTGCCGCACCTTGTCGCTTCCCTTTTCAGGCACATCATAATTGCCATGAAAAACAGTAATGCCATATGGATAACCAGGCCGATATCGTTCCCCTATGTATTCATACAGCGAAAGCAGCAACGCGTCGTTTTTCAATTCACATTCCCGCAACGCCATCAACAGCTGCCAGATGCTTCCCGGCTTCCTGTCCGTAGGTTTGAAACGATAATCCTTCAGCTGTACATTGGTATCCGAAATCAGTACGGCTTTCGCAATTTTCAGGTTCTTCGCCTTGTCCACACCGGATAATTTCTGAAAATGTGTGTTAAATGTACCGTCTATAAAGCCTTCTTCGTCCATGTATGCGCCTGCAATCCTACCAAAACAGTTCCTTGCTATGGTCATCCTTCTGGTAAGCTCCAGCATGTCCTCCCTGTCTATGTGTATCATTGACTGCCTCCCGTTCTCAGTGGCCTCATGGCTCTGATTTACATTTATTTTAGCCCAAATATGTTTATTATGCAAATAGAACATAGAAAAAATCCACCTGCAGCTTTTCCTGTCTGCCGGTGGATTTCCATTTTCCTATACCTGGGTCTCTTACACCATACTGCCGTGCTGGTGCAGATACTTCTCCTTTGTGGCAAGTCCTCCCCGGATGTGCCGTTCAGATTTATTCACATCCAGTACCTTTCTGGCCTCCGCCGCCAGTGCGGGATTGACCTGTGTCAGCCGTTCTGTTACATCCTTATGTACCGTGCTCTTGCTGACCCCAAAAGCCTTGGCTGTCTGTCGTACTGTGGCATTGGAGTCAATGATATAATTGGCGATGCTGACGGCACGCTCTTCGATATAATCCTTCAAAAGAGTACCTCTTGAGAATCTTTTTTACAGTGTATGAAAGATTCCCGGACGGTATGACTGAAATGGATGTCTGGTGCGGATTTTTTCTATAAAATACCCTCATATATATCGCCGTATATGCGGGATATACGATGGCCCAGTAACAGGAACAAAAACCTGAATTCGTCATCTATAGATGGAGTGCTATTTTGCTCCTTATTCTTTCATCAGGATATCCATATCATTATATATTCCATATAAATCATCTTGATAGGATTCTGAATAATATCCGGAGTTATCCGTCCATCCCCAATAGTACTCCAGATACCATTGGTCCATTGGCACTTGGATGGTCTCTGATCCCCCGCGTTCATCCGTAATGGATTCATGCATCTGTCCGTTGATGAAACCCAGGCAATCATGACTTTTTCGATGGTGATGGATCTGCTCTCTAACCAGTACTATTCCACAAGCAGATATTTTAATAAGGAGCATTTAGAAGCTTTCCGACAGCTCTTCTAAATACTCCTTTACTGTCTGTTTCACTGTAGCGTTGTTGATGATAGTACTACGATTACAGTTTTTATCATTATCCGGCTCTCCCAATCAGAACCTTTTTCCCGCAGAATGCAAAACCATACTTTTTGATTCGTTCTGCCGGAATACCTCTTGCCCGCAATATGGCTTCATACTGTTTTTCCTCAATCTGCTTCAGCGCTTCCTTCACCGTATCAGCCAGCTCCGCTTCCATATCCGAGTACTGCACCTTAAATTCTATAATAATCGCATCTCTTTCGCGATTATTTTTTATCGCATCTCTTTCGCGATTATTGGCAGCTGCTTCCAGACCTGAAATGTGCGGGATTTCATTTTCCTGCCTTGGCTCCAGCATCACATCATACCTGCCGAATCCTCTCTCGCGGTTAGAAGTCAGCACATACTTGTCTGCCAGCTCCACCATCATCCCCAGCACAAAACCATGGTAGAATCGTTCCGGCTCCTGCTCCGAGGGATTGGAACCCGTGTCAAAGTAGCTAAATGTCTGTAAGGCAACTTTATTCATATAGGTATTCATTGCTTTCAGGTCTCCCATAAGCAGTGCTTTCAAAAATGCGTTACTGACATGGCTGCATCTCCCAAACCATCCCTCTATCAGCCTCTCGAACATCACCTGAACTTCCAGATTTGTCAGTTTCAGTTCATATTCTTCCTTTCTCAAAAGGGCGTTGAATGTATGTTGAACCGCTTTCAGATAACCGCTGGCAAGCAGGAGGCTCCACACCGCCTCATCGCCCTGCTCTAATTCGCTGAATACAATCTGTTCATCAAGAATAATGGCAAAGGTCTCCCCCCGCAGCAGTTTTTCCATGGTCATCTTCAGTTCGGGGCTTCCCTCCCGCACCAGCTTGCCGGCCAGACTGTTGGAGCTGGTGTTGATCCAGTACAGACCTAATTTCCCTTTATCCAGATAATTGATAATCGACCAGGGATTATAAATATCTGGAATCCTTCCAAAAATGAAGCCATCATACCACTGCTTTACTTCTCCTCTCCTATCAGACAGTCCAAACTCATTCAATGCAGTGAATACTTCTTCTTCCGTGAATCCAAAACTGTCCATGTACTTTTCCGAGGTTACCGTCACTACTTCCAAATTATTCAAGTCCGAGAACATGGACTCTCTGCTGACCCTTGTAATCCCTGTCATGAGCGCACGCTCCAGATAAGGATTTGTCTTGAATGTTGCATTGAACAGGCTTCTGGTAAAGGAAACAATTTCCTCCCAATACCCATTTACATAGGCCTCCTGCATGGGCGTATCATATTCATCCAGAAGCACTATCACCTTTTTCCCATAATACCGAAAGAGTATTTCTGATAGAACGCCAATGGCATCTGAGGCAACATATTCTTCCATATCCACGGAAACCCTTCTGAAATATTCCTTTTCCTGATCATTCAATTTTTCCCTGTCCAGCAGATAATAGAAATGATTGTAGACCGATGCGATAATCTGGCACATTTTCTTTTGAGCATTCCGGTATGTTGTCTCCTTCACTTTGGCAAAGCTGAGCATGATAACAGGGTAAGTGCCCTGCAGAGCCCTGTATTTCTCCTCTTCCCATATGCGCAGCCCCCGGAACAAATCTTCCCTGCCCGCATATTCCACGGAAAAGAATTTCTCCAGCATATTCATATTCAGTGTCTTGCCAAATCTTCTGGGACGGGTAATCAATGTTACGCTGTCCCCACGCTCCCACCATTCTTTAATGAAGTGGGTCTTGTCCACATAGAAATAGTTTTCTCTCCTAATTGATTCAAAATCCTGATTTCCTATGCTTACTGTCCTTGCCATACATACCCCTTTCCCTGCAGACCTTCTCCCATACGCTCACAACAAACCTGCCATATACATTCAGTATATCGAATTCTTGCCGCGGACGCAATGGGGAGTTTGCCATATGATCTATTTTACTCTCCACAGATACCGCTCTGTTTTGTTACAACCATATGTACCGTGCTCTTGCTGACTCCGTAGGCTTTCGCCGTCTGCCTGACCGTGGCGTTGTTATCGATGATATAATTGGCGATGCCGATGGCGCGCTCTTCGATATAATCCTTCAAAGGAATACCCCTCTAAGAATACTTTTTACCATTGTATGAAGGGTTTAAAAAACTATGACTATAGCAACGGGGCTCCTGACAATAGTAAATTTTATACTAATATAATTTTTTGTTAAAATATCTCATCCTAAAGATTTCCAGGCAGTCTCACTCCGCCAGCTCAATCTGCAGCTTCATGCCAAGCGCCGCCGCGATGCGCACCATCATTTCCAATGACGGATTATAATCGCCACTTTCAAACCGCGTAATATTCGTCCGCGGAATCCCGGCGCGCCTGGCCAGCTCTGCCTGCGTAATCCCCTTTTCCTTTCTGCTCCGGACGTACTGAGCCACCACATCCCTGCGTGTATCCTTCTGGTAAGCCTCTATCAATATCTCCTGGTCACCATCCAGATAAATGTAATCCATTCCGCGTCCCATATCCTCTGTCTCTCCCTATACTTCCAATCGTTTTCTCATATGCCTGATCACGGCAGAATATTCTGCGCAGAATTCCTCTCCTGTCACATACTCAATTCTCTCCACGCACATATACATCTGTCCTTTTTTCGTCTGTACCTTTAAAATGTCTCCGGGAACTACCGCTGCTTTCAGAGAATATGTCCAGCAATACTTTCTGCCTTTCTTCCTCTTCCATGTCCCCCTGTGCTGTACTGCATGACGGCCTATAACCACTTTCCGCAGCGGACGAATCGAAAATGCTTCGTAAATCTCCGGACGGATCCCGTACTTTCTGGCAAGAAGATAGGAAATATATCCATCCCTCAGCCTTTTCTCCTCATCCACTACGATGCCGTGCGCCAGCTCATGGGAGGACTGATAATATGCCTCATAATAATTCAGCTTTGCAGCTGACGGTTCCGCCATATTATCCAGCCGTATCTGTTCCAGCGGACATGCATTCGTCTGATTCGCGATGGAGACATATGCCAGCCTGTCCTTCAGCCATTCTGCATTATGCAGAGCATTCCTCGCGGCGAATACCGCATGATCTCTGTCCTCTTCAGCTGTCGGCGTATAGAGATTCATGATGCCGCTGTATGTAAGCCCGAAATCCAGCAGGAAATCATCGATTCTCCTGATCAGCTTCTCCAGTTTTCTTCCCTCATTTTCTCTTCCGTTTAAGAATACCGCTATTCCTTCATTCAATTGCTTCTTCCCCCTTTGCAAAAGAATCATATAAGATACATCTATAGGCGAATTGTATCTTATATGATACTTTTTTGTCAAGAAGAAGAATAAAAATATTCCAATTCTCTGTCAGATATTCCCCTTCATTCAATCAAATGCCGCAATTCTGCTTCCCGGGCCGCATTTCACAGCCTTTTCTCCGCATCCTCCATGCTGCCGGCCAGCTTTCGCAAATTTCTGTCTTCCAGATGAAACCAACGTTCCAGTCTGCTTCTCGGAAGCAGAAAATTTACCAGCAACGCTATGAGAACACCCACGCCGGTGTCAATCATCCGGTGAATGGCATAGTCAATATGGTGCGCCGGTGTGTTAAATAATATAATACACAGCACCACACCGCCCGGCTGTACTCCGCCTGGCCAGCGAAACAGCACACACAGCGAAATCATAATGACAATTCCCAGAAAAACCAGCGGAAGCCGCACCCAGTAACATCCCTCCGGAAAGATCTGGTGCTCCAGCCAGTAGAGGCCCAGACCGATAAATCCTCCGATAATCGTCCCGAAAAAACGGTTCCCGCCGTTGCGGCGGGACTCCTCCATATCCGTTCCCATCCCAAAGATGGCGCCGATACAGGCAAACGTCGGATTGCGATCCGGCACAAAGACGTAGAGCAGCGCTGTCAGCATAGCTGCCAGCGCTGTTTTTATGCTTCTGA
>CAQUWW010000023.1:0-2981 GCA_948896875.1 uncultured Acetatifactor sp.
CTTTTTTTGTCCTTAAAATATCATACAGATACAGTTTTCCGTCTTTTGCATGACGTATCAGAATTCTTGACTTAAAGACATTGTATCTAATCAGTTCGCCAACATCATCATAGACAGGGATTGCAAAACGTGTGTCATATCTATACCAACCGTATTTTGCATCTGTATTGTGTTTTTGCGCATAATTGTCTGTAAAAGTTTTATTTGTGGCAATTTCAATCATCTCTTTGATGACACTTGAAGAATTTGCCTTTGCATACATATTTGCCCCCCTTAGCTCTTTTGTGTCTTTGGAATGGGCAAACTCATCGGGGAAATCTGCGCCTATATATACCACATCTGATGTTTCCGTAATTTCCGCGCACTGACCAATATATTCTTTCAGGCAATCTTCAACAATGTTCCAGTCTACGCTCCTTCTTCCTTTGAAACGCAGATCATTGATGATCACAATGCTTTTACCGTCAGCATCTTTTATAATATCAACTTTCTTAGCCATTGTAGTGCTCCTTATCCACAGAACTTATTCGTCAGAAAAGTGCTTGACTGCACGTTACGTGCAGTCCTAGAGTAAAAGAAGATGGAATCAGGTTTTTTTCTTTCGGGATTTTATTTTGGTGAATTCAATGATTTCCCGTTTATCCTCTTCCGAAAGCGTTTCAAAATAATAGAGCAGCTCCTTTTCGGATCTGTCGAAATGGCGGAATCTTTTCTGATTTTCAGGACGATTAATATATTCCAGAAAATCGGCCAAATCCCTGCTGGATTGCGTGGGCATCGGCGCATCGTAATGAATGTCCCGGTCCAGGTCTGCAATAAGTTGCATCAGGTCATCCACGGATACACTATAGAGACCTGCAAGACGAAAGAGCATATCCGGGGTTGGAAGGCGTCTGCCGGTTTCGTAATGGGAATAGGTCTGCCTGACGATCCCCAGGGCGGCGGCTACATCATCCTGGGTATATCCGTGCAATTTTCGGAGTTCTTTCAATTTTTCGGGAAGCAGTTGGCCCTTCATCACTATCGCCTTTCGTTATGGCAAGTCTGTTTACTTATCTCATTTTATCTGTCTTTCTGTACAAATAAGCAACAAAATGTAGCGAAAATAATATAAATATGTTAATATGAACGTAGCTAATTGAAAATGCAGACAAAAGAGAGAGTCTATTTTATGTGATTATACGGACAACCATCTGATTGCTGTATTTTCCATAATTTTGAGAATGTTTGAGAACAAAGGATAGAAAAGATGCGAAAAGCGGAGATATTATGTTTATGTGTGTGTCTGACTATGGCGGCTTTAAGCGGTTGCGGAAGTATCGAAACATGGTTGGAAGATAAAATGTTGGAAGAAGCTGGGATTCTGGAGGAAGACAGTTATGTAAATTATCAGAACAGGGCAGAAGCCGGGAATGTGGATGCAGAAGGATATTACCGGGAAATAAATGAGGAGGAAGAAAAAGGCCAGGTACATGTGACCTTTGCCGTGAACAGCAATTTGGATATTCAGTATTATAGAGACAGAGACTGTACAATTCCCATGAACAATGAATCCTGTTATCTGAATCCCGGAGATGCAGTTTATGGAAAAGTGGCCGTCAGTGATACAGTGATCAGCGGCGCATACGAATTTTCTGCTTTCCAGATATACGAATACAGTGCGGACAGCGATCCCAGGAATAATTCCGGAATGGTAAGAAAGCTTTCAACCTTATTAAAAAGTGACTATCAGGAAGATGGTATTGTATTGCAGATTCCAGAGGACTATACAGGGACGGAAATCTCTGTGGAACCGATAGGAGAATACCGGCAGATAGAGCTTTCCCTGAAGGATTACTATACAGATGAAGACGGGAATTCCTGTGAAATGCCAGGGACATGGTTTATTGATGATATGGAATATACAGATGAGCGGGTGGAGGTCAGTCCGCTTTCTTCTCATGTCATCAGCTATGAATATGACAGTGAGCAGTATTTTTATGTGGGCTCGGAACCGGAATGCTATTATTGCAATCAGGAGGAGGGGCTGGTGGTCTTCCGGGGGAGGGAGACAAGTGATACGGAGACGGCATATTCCGTGGAACTGTGCAGATATCTGAATGTTGCGCTTCTTTCGGGTATGGAGAGAACTGTAAAAATAAATGGTGGAGAGAAAAAACGGATAGAGGCGAACACGGAACTTGAGATTCCGCACCTGAAATATGGTGATGAAGTGACGATTGAGACAGATAAAACCTGGACGGATCTGGAAAAGTGTAGAGAATTGATTCTGACGAATACAACACAAAATACAAAGTTTAATCCGGATAGGCAGGAGCCCGAACAGTCCTATCAGTATACTATGATAGTACCGGAAAAAGACGGCCAGTTTGTCTTCGACCCTTCCGAATATAGTTACGAGCATGGAACGATTACCTTTCGATGTTTTGGCGCGGTAGTGTCCGGAATTCAGTATCTGGCCAGGGAAAGTAAAATCTATTATGAACAGAATACGGCGGATGACGGCTACTGGCTGAGCGGTAAGGAGCATTATATTGTGGTGGGAGAGGAAGAGGAGACAAGAAGACAACTGGAAGAAATTCACTTTACCCGAAAGGCCCAGGCATCTCTTCATCTGAACCAGCCGGAGTATGGCGGGCAGATTTTATATTATATTGATGGCAGGAAGGTAACGGAGGAAAATATCACCACATACAGCGGGACTATAGTTGAGATGAAATTCGAGGCGTGGGAAGGCTGGATTTGTAATGCCACAAATGGGGCAACATATGAAGTCGAAGAGCAAGATAAGCAGGAGATCAGGATAAAGGGAACGGATATGAAGGAGGTATTCACGGAAGATGCAGACCATAAGCCGGAACTGACCATTGTGCTGGAGGAGAGCGTGAAAGGTGGAATGCAGTTTGAGGTGGAAGCGTCCGGGCTCGATAAAAATACTTACAGCTATGAAAAGCATCGTTTTAAAAGTGATTGTACTATCA
>CAQUWW010000023.1:2991-15577 GCA_948896875.1 uncultured Acetatifactor sp.
AATCGGGACCCAGGAGCCTGTGACAATGCAAATCAGGAATAAGTCTATTCCTTCGGGAAAGGCTGTGAAAATCGTGATACAAAAGGAGGTGGAGGAGGGAAAAGAAAATCCTGTGCCGGAAATTCGTTATATTGAGGATCTTACTGATGTGCAGGAACCCATTTACATCTATGAGCCGTCTGAAATCGCGGATTCAAAAGTGTGGTACAAATCCATCCATATTACAGTCAGCCTTGTAGAGGGAGAGAGGTTCACCATGCCTGAGGCAGGGCCAAATATGACGATTACTGTGAGAAGGGAAGCGGACGGGAAAACGCTGCAGACAGGCGATTTTGTGGAAGAATCTCAGAAGTTGACCGTAACCGTATTTCCCATGGAGGGATATTACATAGCAGAAGGAAATGCGCTGGACAAAACAGCGTTTCAAAAGGAATTGGATTATGAAAAATATCGTACACAAATAGACAAATTGATCGGAGAACATGAAGCGAAAAGCTGGATAGAAGTGACACTGGATCGGTCAGATTCCCGGGCAGAATATATCTATAAATGTGACGGAAAAGATGTAGGCGAAGAAAAGCTTCGGCTCAGAGAGGGACAGAAGCTTACTCTGGAATATGAGATTACAGATTCCGGATACCGGCTGAAGGAACCGGCAGGTTCCTGGGAATAGGAAAGTCGGATAAAAAAGTGACGGAGAGTGTTATCATTACAGCGGAATATGACGGCAGGGTACTTACGGAATCCGATTTCGGAATTGAAATTGTGGAAGTGACGGAAGGAGAATAAAGGCGTGAAGCAGACGGGGAGTGGATTTAAGAGATTACGTACTTTTTTGAAACCAAAAGGACTGATACTAAAAGGAATTCTTCTGATTTTGTTTCTTGTTTTCGTCTGGAGTATCAGTCTGCGCTTTCGGGCGGAAGCTATGGGAGCCGCCGTGGGAGAGACAATGGGGGCCGGTTCCGGGAAGCTGATGGGTTCTTTCGAGGCCTTGCTCGATTACAGAGAGGCCTATGCGGAAGGAAAGGAAGAGGGTCTCAGTGCGGTGGATACCACTGCGGACATCGTGAACAGGATGAGAGAGTGTGGAAAGCTGGAAATCCTTGCGGCCGGAGTCAAACTGAATGATATACATTCCATCGGCGATGACTATATGGCGCTGTATTTGATGAAGGGGGATGCGGTATTCACCATTGACCTGGGACAGGCAGAAATTCTGGAGAGGGAGGATGGATTGTACATTACGATTCCGGAACCTGAGATGGAGCTTACAGTCAATCAAAATAATACAGAAAAACTGGCAGAATATCAAAGATATTCTTTCAGTGGCTCAGCAGAGGAAGGACTTCAAGCATATCTGAATTCTATGGCTAAGATAGATGAAAAATCGAAGGAGAGCATAGCGAATTACGAGGCCTTAATACAGGCCGCCAGAGATTCTGCCGAGACACAGGTAACATGGCTGGTGAATTCGATTTCCGTATCGAAAAAGGAAGTGTATGTCAACTTTTTTGAAGCAGGAGAAGAATAAAATGAACGAGATTATTAAGACAGAGGATAAAAAGAAATTGCCCCGGAAAAAGGGAACAGACAGAAAAAAAGATTTGCTGAAGGGAAAGCAGTATGGCGGATTTCTGGTTACAGGCGGCATATTTTGCATGATTGCCAGTATTATCCTGATTTTATCGGGAACAGTAAAAACAGGAGCGTCCGCATTGGCATCCGGTTATCTTACTTCTTATGAAACGGAGAAGGAAGCGGCGTATGAAGAAAAATATGAAGACTATAAAACTTCGGCGGAAGAAAAGTATCATGTGAGCAATCGGGTATCCATCTATATCGGGAGCCTGGAAGAAACCCAAAAGCTGGAAGTATTGAAGGTAAGCGATGTGGAATTTATGATTGTAAATGAAGAAGACAATCAGGATAAGCTTACCTCCTGGCTGGAAGTGCCAGGGGAAGGGACTTTTGTGGTAGATCTGAAAGCAGGAGAATATATAGTGGACAATGAGCGGGCCCATGTTCTGGTACGGGTTCCCTATCCGGAACTGACAAGTGTAAAAATAGACTACAAAAATGTGGATAAGATACTATTTAAACATGGGATTATGAATAAAAGTTATCGGGTTGGAGAAGAACTTGCAAGACAGCAACTTAATGAGGCGGAAGTACTGTTTCGGAAAGAATTCCTGTCGAATCAGACTTTTTTCCTGAGCGCTCGGAAATCGGCCGGGAAAACGATTGAAGCATTGATACGGCAATTAAATCCTGGAATTCCGGAACTGACAGTGGATGTGGAATTCTATTGAAGATGTATGGATGGTAATCTGTGTCTGATTTACATATTCGATTCGCGAAAAAATCATAATTGTTTGCAAATCATCCTCCTCTTTGGTATTCGTCCAAATCATGCGCGCTAAAGCCACATCTGCGTTTTCTGTAAACAACAATCAACATTGCTGTCTTATCAGCATCATTTCGCATAAGAACATCTTCCCTGTGCCATAAATTCGCGAAAAAATCATTTCCTTTTATGAAGGAGGTGATTTTTTTATGGGCTTTTTTACACGCCCTGCAAAAGGACCGGAATGCCGTGACAGCCCAGCGTGGACAAGGGTGTGATGGCATTCCGGCACAGGGCAAAAAAGTGTTTGACTGCACGTTGCGTGCAGTTTTAGGGTAAAGGAGGGAAGCTTATGAGTAACAGGAAAACTTTGCGTGAAGTATGTGAAATGTATAGGGTAACCAGGCGGGCCATTCAGGGATATGAAAAGGCGGGACTAGTATTGCCGTCTGGGAAAAACAAATACGGGTATCTGCTCTACGATGAGGAGGCCCAGAGGCGGATTGAACAGATTAAACTGTATCAGCAGCTGGGGTTTAGCATCAGGGAAATCAGCGAACTGATTACAGCGCCGAAAGAAAAAGTCAGAGAGGCGCTTGAAAAGCAGATTTTATGTTTGGAGGAGGAGAAAAAACGAAAAGAGGAGTTAATACGAAAGGCATATGAAATTCTGAAAAAACTGGGATAGCAGACAGAGTTGAAGGAAGACTGGAGGGCGGCGGGTGTCAGTTTGGCACCCGTCGTAATGGTGAGGAGGAAAAGAAAAATGAGACATAAGAAATTAAGTGTTCTACTTTTGATAGTAGTTGTTATAACGGCGGTTTTGGTAAGATATAAATTACCATCATTGAATGATTGGATTGGCGAGAAAGTTGGAGAATTTGGAACAGGGAGAGAGGCCGAACAAGTAGAAAATATGGAAAGGGATTCTGACAGGCAAATAGAAGAGGATAGACCGTCGGATGACCAGGGAGATGCAGGTATACAGGGACAGGAAAGAACGGAGACAGGACTTTTTATAATTCCGGAAATGGAAGAAACTGTGCTGGTGGATGAAAATCACATAAAAATAACAGCTACAAATTTGAAATTTACGAATAGTGCGTTGGAGATAGATCTGCTGATAGAGAATAACAGTGACAAAAATTTAAACTTCCTCAGCGGGACAGCCGGATATAGCTGTGATGAAATTAATGGTTATATGATGGATGGCGGGTACCTGAATACAGACGTAGTTGCGGGAAAGAAAGCTTACGAAACAATCAGATTTGATCTGGCTCAGTTTCTTATATTTGGAATCAGGGAAATCGCGGATATCAGGATAGGATTCGAGATTCAGGATGAAAACTATGATAGCGTCTATACAGGGGCGAGACAGATAAAGATCTCTGTTGCGGATGAGCATGCCTATGAAAAAGATACATATGTGGAAATGATTGGTAGCGGTGTCCTGGAAAAGGGGTATGATTGTACTGTAGACTATTTTGCAGAACAGGAATGGTTTAACCAGAATGAAGTACGGATTATATCGGCAGGGTTACTCACAAATAGTGAAGGGGAGAAACTTATGCTTTTAGAGGTTGTAAACGATTCAAAGGAAACAATCAGCAGTGTTACAAAGAATATAGCTATCAATGGAGTCACGGTATGCAGCTATGCATGGTCTCATGATTTGATAAATCCCGGTGCCAGGAGAATTCTGGATTTTTCAATATCTGATCTGTTAGATGAGCTGTACAGGGAAACGTTGGGAATTACGGAGATTGGCAGCTTTGGTTGTATGTTCTATGTGGAAGATGCGGAAGGAAATGAAAAAGGGGAAGCACAGAAGATAGAAGTTTCCCTTTCCAGTAGTGAAACTGCTCCAGACATTACAGGTACGGAGCTTTATAGTGACAAGGGAATTACGGTTATATCAAAGGGACTGTTTCAGGAACAGAGCGGCTATACAAATGATATTAATCTTCTTATGTTGGTATATAATGGTTCTGACGAACCAATCTCTGTGGATGTAGGTCATAATTCTCTATCTGTGAATGCTTTCATGATAGATTTTTATACATCTGGTGCAACTGTTCAGGCAGGAGAATATGCGATTATGGATGTGAAGATCAGGGAAAGTTCACTGAAAGATAATAAAATAAGCGGAATAGAGGATATAAAAGAGATGGAAATGTCTCTTACATTACGGAATCGTAAATATGATGACATAGCAGAGCCGAAGGTAATTCTTGAATTTGACGGAATGCCTTAATCATCCGCATAATCCCCAGGACCAGGAACCAGCAGGATTCCTGGTTCTGGTTTATGTGTCGGCGGGTACTTAATCGTTATGTCTGACCTTGGTAAACCAAATGGCTATGCAATAAAGTGTAACAGTCATCTGGGACGGCTGATTCAGCTTTTCTTGAAGGAAAAATACAATGATATCAACAATGATATCGAAATAGTATCCGGCGACAAAGGAGCTATATCGGCAATATGGGACTTGACGAAGTCTTAGTGTGAAAAAGCCGTGCAATCAACCGCTGTACCGTGTCCTGCGCCATATGGATTCCCCTGGCCATGTATGGGAGGAGGAAAATGGCAAAAGGCAGCATATAGCGGCTTTTTGCCTCCCAGAGGATGCAGAAGAGAAAGCCGCCGACGACGGCAATCAACAAAAGCACATTCAGGATGCCTTCCCGGCGCCTCAGACTGCAGGCGGCATAACAGAATGCACCGAAATAAAGGATATACAGGAAATAATTCATGAACCGAAGGAACAGGTCGGGGAAAAGACCATAATAAATAAACCTGACCAGTCCTTCAGATTCTTGGGTATATTTTCCGGTCATTGTCAGGCTGGAAAAGCTAGGTTCCGCCCATTGCTCCAGTACCTTAAAACGATAAAAATCCCAGGCATATGCAGGGTCCTGTCTGAAATCTTCCAGGCGGCGTTGAATATCATAAGTGGCAAATTCGGTCGCTTCTTTTTTGTTATGTTCTGAGGAATTCCACACTGCTTCCACATAGCCGTTGTATACGCCGACAGCGCCTCCGTCTTCCAGCATTCCCATGGCAATCCATAGCAGGGAGGGAACAGATTTTCCCACTTCATTACCGGAACGCAGTTCATAGAATTTCTGTACCCCATGCGTGCTTCCCATAGGAAGGAGCAGCAGGATCAGTGCAAACAATATTGGCTTGAAACTCCATTTTTTCAGCGAGAGAATGACGCATACAATGGCAATGGCAAAAAGGGGAATCAGAGTATTGGTACGCGCAAGTACAGCTATAATGGAGCCGACGGCCGCAATTGCAAGGCAGCGCCACTTTCCATTCTCGTTCCACTTTATCAGGCAGTAGACAGCCAGCAGACTGAATGCAATGGAACAAAGGTCGCCATACACATAAGTGACATACATGTGCATTGGCAGAAAAAACGTAATGCCGGCCAAAGTGTAGAGATTGACCGTCTGGTTATGAAAGAGACAGTCTGTAATGCGGTACAATAGAAAAATGGTCATACAGATAAAGAAAATATTGATATATTGAAAAAGAAGATAATTCGGCCATATTCCCATCAGCAGTTCTTCCAGGAAAATCAGACCGTATTGCTGCGTATACAGAGACAGATAAGCATATTTCATATTAGAATAATCCCCTGCACGAAAGGATTTCGCAGTCAGGAATACCTCCAGCTGATCCCAATATGGCTCCAGGTTGCTGACAGTCACCCAAATGCTCAAAAGGATTGCCGTCAGGATGACAGAAATCACAGCCAGAAGGAATACCCGTTTTTTCTGCTGCTTTTCATCCGCTTTATAAAAAAACAGCTTCTGAAACAAGTAGAAAAGGAAAAAGACAGCCACAGCCACAGCTATATTCTTGAGCGGAGAATCGACATACTCCTGGATATATTCTTCCAGATAACTGATGGGATAGCGGAAAGTGGCTGTGGAAGTGCCCCAGGCAAGGGCGCCGCATAGAATCAATATCATGAATTTAATCGCTTTTTCACTGACCAATTCAAGGATAAGGCCCGCTTTCTGTATAGTATTCTTCATTGATTCCTTCCTTTTCTTCTGTAGATTGTGCAGATTCTATTATCAAAATTATCTAATAGAATCTAAAGTGCAGATTCTATTATCAAAATTATCTAATAGAATCAAAGTGCGGATTCTATTATCAAAATTATATAATAAAAACAGGGAAAAGGGAACAGGAAAGCAGGCCTTCTTTCTATTTTAACAATTTTAACAATATCCCTTTCCAATCAGATATTCATAGCTGATTTTCATGGATTCAAAAGGATTCCGCCTGCAGACATCCTGTTCTACCAGAGCCCATTTGGCGCCGGCCTCCTCGCAGGCCTGCAGAATGTCGTCCCAGTCAAGACTTCCTTCTCCGATTTCAGCCATTTCTGTGGTGAAATCTATATTGGCTTTCAAGTCCTTGAGATGAATGGCCATGGCCCTGTCTCCAAGCTTCCGGATATAAGAAGAGGGATTCATTCCCCCTACCTGGAGCCAACAGGTATCGACAATGAAGCGGAAGGCGTCCTTGTCCGTTTCCTCGATCAGGCGGTCCATAATGAATTTACCGTCAATTTTGGCGAACTCAATGGCATGATTATGATATCCGAAATAAAATCCTTCCTTTGCAAGCCGTGCCGCCATCTCATTTGCCTCGCAGATAAAACGGCTCAGATTTTCGGAATTTTCCCGGGCCCATCCCGGCATGGAGCCGATGCCGCAGAGCTTACAGCCCAGAGTCCGGTTGTAATCCATGATTTCATCCAGATTTTTCTCGAAATCATCAAAGCTTCTGTGAGTGGTGACTACCTCCAGATTATATCGATCCAATACCGCTCTCATCTCCGCGGCGCCCAGAGGCGTTCCGGAAATCTGGACAAGCTTATAGCCGATTTCGCTGACTTTTCTACAGGTTTCTTCAAAATCCTCTATGGTCTTCGTATATTCTCTCAAAGTATAATATTGTGCGCCTATTCTCTTATCCATGTTTCAGCCCTCCTTTAATAAGTATTGCTGTTGTCGACAACCACCTGCGATTCTTTCTTCACCATTGTGGAGGTGCGGATTTTCTCCTGCAGCAGATCATAAAATCTGTCGTCGGGGAAATTCTTCACATCTACTGTCTCGCCGGTCCAGGCACTCAGATGAATGGCATTGGAGATGGTCAGGCCATAGATGCCCTCTTCTCCTTTTGCCAGCAGTTCGGCGCCATTCAGTACGGCATCTGCGAAATTATTCAGGATGCCCACATGTTGGGGACCGCCGGAGAAATCAGCCGGAATATTGCATTCCCAGCACTCCGGTCTTCCGAAAGGAACGGTATTGGTCTTGTTGAATTCCCGCTCCGACACCGTATTGCGGTAGAAGAGGATACGATTGCCCTCCACCACGACCTTTCCCATATCGCAGGCGATTTCCAGGCGATTGGTTCCCGGCGCTTCCCCTGTGGAAGTAATATATTCTCCGGTGGTTCCGTTGTCATATTCAAAGTATGCCATGACATCGTCTTCTACTTCGATATTGTAATACTTGCCAAAGCTGGCTTTGGCAAAAATTCTGTCCGGAACACCGAACATCCACTGCCACAGATCCAGCTGGTGGGGGTTCTGGTTGATCAGGGCGCCGCCGCCTTCCGTCTTCCAGGCGGAACGCCAGGTGCTGCTGTCATGATAGGCCTGAGGACGATACCAGTCCGTGATGATCCAGGTGATTCTCTTAATGTGGCCCAGGTCGCCGGCCTGAATCATTTTCCGCAGTTTCTGGTATACAGGATTGGTTCTCTGATTGTACATGATGCCGAACACCTTGTCTGAGGCGGCGGCAGCGGCATTCATTTCCTTTACCTGTCTGGTATATACTCCCGCAGGCTTTTCCGTAATGACATGAAGTCCATGCCGGAAGGCTTCGATAGCCAATGTGGGATGGTCATAATGAGGTGTGGCGATGAGAACCACGTCGCAGAGGCCGCTCTCAAACATTTCCGTAGCGTTGGAAAAGACGGCAACGCCGGGATAGAGCTGTCTGATCGCGTCCTGTCTGGCCGGCGCAATATCACAGATCGCACCCAGTTCCATCCGGGGCACTTTGCCCTCCATGACGTTTTTTGCGTGGCCGGTTCCCATGTTGCCGAACCCAATAATCCCCAATTTCAATTTTTCCATGTTACACATCCTTTCCGCAGGGTTTTTCTGCTTCTATTGTTATGTATTGTTTTTCGTTAGATCTTTACTATAATAGTCCCTATGCATCTTCTATACTCCTGACTTTCAAATATGGTGGAGCGGTTTAGTGCATGGGAGCTTGATTACAGAATCCGATCCAGAATCTCTTCCAGCGCCCGGTATGCCAGAGTAAAGGTGCCTTCTCCGCCCTGAGGCAGCCCGGCCATTTTGTCATCAAGCTCCAGATTCTCAAGTCCGGCAAAGCTGCCCAGGTGCGGCTCCAGGCTTAAAAATCCGCGGTACCCATTATCAAAAAGGGACTTCAACACATATTCCACATTTCCGTCGCCGGATCCCGCAGGCACTACTTTACCGTCTGCCAGGAAGGCGTCCTTGATATGGACATAGGCGATGTGGTTTTTCAGCCTGGCGTAACCTTCTTTGGTGTCCTGGCCGCATTGCACAAAGTTGGCCGGGTCAAATACCGCGCGGAAATGTTCGCAGCCCAGAGTATCCATCAGGTCCGCGCAGCGCTCTACCGTGTCGCCGTAAATTCCCTTTTCATTTTCATGGAGCAGAATCACATCCTGCTCTTCCGCATAGCGAATCATCCGTTCCAGGCGCGCAAGGACTTCCGACCTTTCCCGGGCGGACCATTCTTCTCCGCCGTTGTGATAAAAACTGAACATTCTGATGTATTTTGCATCCAACTGTCCGGCGATCTCCACCACTCGTTTGAACTGAGAGAAATGGGATTCAAAATCTTCTTCCAGTTTCACCTTTCCGATGGGAGAACCTATGGAGGACACTTTTATCCCACAGGCTGCCATTTTTTCTCTTAATCCTGCTACTTCTTCATCCGAAAGAGCCGCGATACTTTTACCATCGATTCCACGAGGCTCAAAGTAACTGATGCCTAACTTCTTCAGGACCCGGAACTGGGTATCCACATCCTCGGCAATTTCATCTGAAAATCCACTGAGCTTCTCATACTTCATTTTTACGACACCTCCTGCCTTATTTTGAATCTGATCTTTCTAAAGCTTTTTCACTTTTTACTTATTTGATAGACTTATCATAATACATACTTTTTACAATTAATATATTATTTATTGCGGAAAACATTGCGATTCTTGCCCGCATGAGATACAATGATTAAAAGTGTTGAAAAGAGGAAGAGAGGTGTCCCGCATGGAAGCCTGTTATCATATTTTCGAGTCTTATACGGCTGCTCCCACCAATGCCCATTTTAACCTTCACAATCACAATGAGTATGAAATTCTTCTGTTTCTGGAGGGAGATGCCAGATATGTGGTGGAAGACAATATCTACACTTTGGAGCCGGGGAATCTGATCATTATCAGAAAACATGAATTTCACAGAATCTATCACAATAGCGCCGCACCTTACAGAAGGGTTGTCTTGATGGTTTCGCCTGACTTTTTCCAGCAAAATGCCTGTGCCGATTACGAAGCACAGTTTTTAAATGCTTCCATGGGCACAGGCCATAAAATTTCCGCGGATGTGGCTCGCTCCAGCGGTTTGTATGATGCTTTTTTGAGATACAAAAAGTATTCCGGGGACTATAGTCTTCCCTTTGACGCACCTGTTCTGAATTCGATCATTATTGAGATATTGTATCTGATCAATCAGATCAGAGACTTTTCCGCTTCCGATATTTCCATGGGACCGATCAGATCTGTCATACTCTATCTGAACAATCATTATGCCGGCGATATTACGCTGGATATTCTGCAGGAAAAGTTTTTCATCTCCAAATACTATCTGTGCAGGGAATTTCGTAAGGCTACCGGACTTACTGTTCATGAGTATATCCGGCGCAAACGGCTGACGAAGGTGCGGGAGCTGTGTGCTCAGGGAGCGCCTATCGGGGATGCCGCGCTGGAGGCGGGATTCCACGATTATTCATCTTTTTACAGAGCCTTCCAAAAGGAGTATGGAGTTTCGCCGAGGAAGGTTATGGCATGATAACTTTTCCAAAATGATATACTCCCGGTGCTGCGTCGGAAAGACTTACGATTTTTTAACTACAGGGATCCACACCTCGTACTGTGCATTTTGCGGATCCGGATTCAGGTAGACCTCCACATCGGGAGCATTTCCATATTCATATCCGGAGGTGGGCAGCCACTCTGTTACGATGCGGCGTTCCAGCTCCTGGATAGATTGATTGGTCCCTGTTCCGGAAAAAATTGCCCAGGTTGCCGCAGGCACCACATATTCCTCAAAATCGCCTTTCTCCTGAGAAGTCGATACGGCTATATAGTACCGCCATGGTTCCGTGTCATTACATGTGCTGATGCCCAGTATTCCCATGGGCGGCGTATCCATCATGCCGGCCAGCTTCTGCAGAGTTCCGTTCCGGGATATTTCTTCCCACTTAGAAGGAATCACCGTGAAATTCTTCTCGATGTCCTTATGCAGGGGTACGGATACGCCGATAATACGGAAAGCTTCTTTTGTTTCGATGCGATAATTCATTTCTTCCACTCCTTTGACTGTAATTTTAAAGGTAATCGGAGGGAAAGACTTTACGGATACCCCTTCCTTTTTTACGGCGGACGGGGCAATTCCATGAACAGACTGAAAGGCTCTGTTGAATGCGGTGGGAGACTGATAGCCGAATCTGGCGGCCACATCGATAATTTTTGTCCCCTTTTCCTGCAGCTCTACCGCGGCAAGGGACATTTTCCTTCGGCGGATATATTCGGACAGGGGAACGCCTGCCATATAAGCGAACATTCTCTGAAAATGATAGGAAGAGCAGCAGGCAATCCGGCCAAGCTGTTCATAGTCAATCTCGTCTGTCAAATGTTCTTCCATATAGCCTATGGCATCGTTTAATCTTTCAATCCATTCCATGTTGTAAAACCCTCCTGACAGGTATAGTTTACAGTATGCTATCCGCGTTTTCCTCTCAATTTCTGCACAAAAAAGAGAGGATATGTTTTATTATGCAACAAAAAGAGAGGATTGTACATATTTTTCACAAAGAAAAAATGCTACATAGTGTGCAGGAATGTTGCAGAGACTGCATCGCCTGCTGTGAAGAGGAGGAGTTGTATGGAAAAGGAGCAGGATATCAGCTGTTGTAGGCCGAAATCCTGCTCCCTTTGTATCTAAAACGATATTCTGTTATTCTACTATCTAAATAGCACTATAGAAAAAATATGTTCCCGGCGTCACCTGATGACTTTCTCCGGCAATTACGATTTCCGCATCCACCGGCGTGGTAATCTCATAGCGCCACATGCCGTCCTCTTTTTTCCATTGGGAACTTACCAACCCATGCCTGGTGTTCAGGGAGGCCTTCAGCCAGTCCAGACGGGCATCCGGAACGGGAGCGATGCGCACTTTTTCATAGCCTGGCGCTTCCTCCACAGGTGTGATACCTGCGGCAACGCCATATACCCAATCTGCCACGGAACCATAAGCATAATGGTTGTAGGAATTCATATCGGCGCTCCAGAAATCTCCGTTCTCCATGATGCCGTCCCAATGCTCCCAGATGGTAGTGGCTCCCTTTGTCACGGGATAAAGCCAGGAGGGATACTGCTCCCGCAGCAGCAGGGAGTAAGTCAGATCCGCATAGCCGTAATCGCTGAGGACGTGAAGCAGATAAGGAGTCCCCACAAATCCTGTCTGAAGCTTCGTGCCGCAGTCCGTGATCATTCGAGCCAGCTGATCGGCGGCAGCCTGACAATCAGGCGCCAGGTGGAAATGAGCGGCCAGAACACATTCGGTCTGGGTCCTGTATTCCGGATATGCGCTTCGGAAAGCGGCTACAATCCGGTCATATAGAGCCTCGTAAGCGGCCACATCTCTACCCAATGCTTTTCCTGCCTTAATCACAAGAGAAGTGGAATGCGCGTAAAAGGCGGAAGCGATGAAATCCTGGTCGCTGGAACCTTTATAGCTTCCGGAGGGCGCATCCAGGCCCAGCCAGTCGCCGTAATGGGTGCCGCCGGTCCACAGGTTCGGGGTGGTGGTAGTGGAGGTAATGTAATCTACCCATTTGTGCATACATTCAAACTGATTTT
>CAQUWW010000023.1:15587-34806 GCA_948896875.1 uncultured Acetatifactor sp.
TTTCCAGTATGGCTTTGTTACCATACGCTTTATACACTTCCCAGGGGCAGATTGTGGCGGCGTCTCCCCAGGCCGCGCTGGCATGAGGATTCTGCAGCAAATCCGGAATGACATGCCCCACATAACCGTCTTCATGCTGATCTGCGGCCATGTCTGCCAGCCATTTGGTGAAAAATTTTTCCGCGTCATAATTCAGACAGGCGGTCCGAATGAATACCTGGGCATCTCCTGTCCAGCCCAGACGTTCGTCACGCTGGGGGCAGTCGGTGGGGACGTCCACAAAATTGCCTTTCTGGCCCCATATAATGTTGTCAAACAGCCGGTTCAGTGTAGGGTTGGAGCTGCTTAACCACCCGGTGCGTTTCATATCGGAATGGACAGCGATGGCGGTAAAGCATGCCGGAGAAACGTTATCCAAACCTCCCGGGAACTGATTGACCCGGATGTAGCGGAAGCCCCAGAACGTCAGCTTCGGCTTGTAGGTCTGCAGACCGTCCCGGCAGGTATAGTGGTACTGGGCTTTGGCGCTGCGATAATTTTCTGTGTAGAAATTTCCATCCTTGTCCATGACTTCTGCAAAGGACAAATCCAGGATCTCCCCGGCGCTGCCCTCCAGCGTAGTCTCCACATATCCGGTGAGATTCTGACCAAAATCGATGACAAGCTCTCCCTTTGGAGTAGTGAACATACGAGCCCCGCATATGCGCTCCTGCTCTTTGATTTCCTCTCCCTGCTGGGGGATCAGGGTGTCAAAGGGACCATCAAAGCACACTGTCTTTCCGTCCAGAGCCGGTTCAAAAGAGGCATCATAGATTTCCCCATTATAAATCTCAGAAAAACGTACCCTACTCTCGGAAACGGTCCAGCTTTCGTCGGAAAGTATGGTTTCCTGACTTCCGTCCTGATAGGTGAGGGTCAGCTGAGCCAATAATCCGGCAGGCCTTTGGCGCAGACCTTCCTGCCAGGAAGAACCCTGCCAGCCGGGCATAGGGCTGCGATACCAGCCTTTTCCCACTGTGACGGTCAGCAAATTGTCTCCCGTCAGCAGGCCGGTCACGTCATATTCCTGATATTGCAGTCTCTTGTAATAGCTGGTCCAGCCCGGCGCCAGAATAAAGTCGCCCACTCTCTTCCCATTCAGAGCCGCCTCGTAAACGCCCAGGGCGGTGATGGAAAGCCGGGCTTCCCGTACCTTTCCTGACAGGGTAAAATGTTTGCCGTAGACAGGCGCAACATCGCCGGTATCTTCGGCAGGTTTGATCCAGTTCGCACTCCATTTCATATTCTTATACCTCCTATTATAGTTCCGAGGATGCCATTTTGGTGCCAGGGCTTAGTGGGATAATTCGTGGCCGCAAGAGAAGCGCCCCCAAATTATCCCGGCACCGCAATGGCATCCTCTGATTTTAGTTCCGCAAGTGTTCATTCAATGCCATATCACGGGCATAATTTGTGGCCGCAAAGGAGCGTCCCCAAATCATGCCGGCATTGAACGACCACTTGCTGATTATAGTCCCGAGGCTGCATGCGCCAAAATGAGCTTTTTTGCTCATTTTGTGTGCATCATGTTACAGTTTACGGCAAGGCCGTGAACTGTAACTATGTTCACTGTATCAGATACCGGGATGATAAAAAAGACTTGTTTTTGACTGAAAATGGGTGTATTTTTAACCTATAAAATACAGGGAGTGAGGCGGGGAGAACATGCAAAACAGATATACGATTTCTTTTCGATCATTTGCAGATAATGTCAGAGACAGGCTGGCGATCAAGCCTTTTGTGCAGGAGGATACTATGGTACATGATCACGACTGCTTTGAGCTGGCCTACGTGACGGGAGGGACCGCGGAGCAGACGCTGGATGGGATTACCGATACGGTGCGGCAGGGGGACTTTTTTATCATCGATTGCGGAAGCAGTCACAGTTATCAGAACTGCAGGAATTTTACGCTGATAAATTGTCTGTTTCTGGCGGAAGTCATAGACGATACTCTGGCGGGACATAAATCCTTTGAAGAGCTGCTGCGGGTGTGTCTGATTCGTTACCACAGGCAGTACCTGGGGAAAACATCGGCCAACCGGATTTTCCATGATAGAGACGGCCGTGTGCTGCGGCTTCTGGAAGGAATGCAGGAGGAATATCTCAGGAAAGATACGGGGTATGAGGAAATTTTTCGGGGAAGGCTGTTGGAAATATTGATCCTGACCATGCGTCAGGTGGTGAGGGAACAGGGAGAGAAGGATATGGCACAGCAGCTGAGGAAAAATGCAAAAAGTGATATGGTATTGGAAGCGTTACAGTTTCTGGAAGCCCATTATGAAGAGCGGGCGGTGCTTCAGCTTTTTTGCCGGAAATATCATTATAGTCTGCCCTATGTCAGCCGGCGCTTCAGGCAGGAAACCGGCATGACGGCATTGGCTTATCTGCAGAAGATCCGGGTGGAGAAATGCTGTGAGCTTCTGGCAGGCAGCAATCAGCCCATACAGGCCATCGCCCGGGAGGCGGGCTATGACGACACCAAATTTTTCAACCAGGTCTTTAAACGGCTGGTGGGCCTGACTCCCGGGGAATATAGAAAGGCTGCCTTACATCCGTGAGAAGACCCGGAATATCCGGCGGAATGTTTGGCAGCGATTCGGATTTAAAAAAAAGAAAGACAAAGGATGCTATGTTCAGCATGGTCTAAAGGAGAAGCGGTAGTCTCTGGATTCTCCTCCGGGCAGATGCTGGACATATTTTTTCTCCAGCAGATTGGTATCCAATACCTGGTCCATGGTTCCGCCGCACCAGGGCTCCAGGCAGAGAAAGGGAGCATTCTTCTTCACCGGGGTCCAGAAGGCGATGCTGGGATAGTCCGGGAAATCGAACTGCAGCCCCCGTTCCGTCTCATGGTGAATCAGCTTCACGGACCGACATTTCAGATTCTCAAACAGGATTGCGTCGTTGTCGAATTTGGAGTAAGTCAGAGGAAAATCCGGTATGGTCTCATCCGCAAAACGGAGCAGATAATCCTCGAAGCGTTCCCCGGCTTCCATGGGACAGAAGAATCCGGGATGTCCGCCCACAAGGAAGGGCATCTCCTCTGCTCCCTGGTTACGGACTCCATAAGTGACTTCCAGGGCAGATTCCTGTAAACGGAAGGTGACAGTAAAGGTAAAGGAATACGGGTAGACAGAGAGGGTGAAATCGTTGGCCTGGGCAGTCAGAACCACATAGTCCGCACCCTGCTCCCGAACTTCAAATTCAACATCCTTTATGAAGCCATGTCGTGGAATTTTGTAGGCGGTGCCGTGAATGGTTACCGTTTCAGGTACCGGACCGATGTAGGGGAACAGAACCGGTGAAGTTTTGGCCCAATAGGCAGGGTCCTTCTGCCATAAATATTCTTTTCCAGCCGTTGTCTGATAGGACAGCAGTTCGGCGCCGTGAGTTTGACAGGTGACGACGGCATTCTGGTTTCTGATTGTAATCTTCATAAAATGTCCATACCTTTCCTGAGATTTGAAAATTTATTATACTCGTGAACTTATTTATTCTTGACAATAGAAGCGTTGCTTAGCTTCTATTGTATGCCACTTATTGCACCGGCATTGTGGAAGCGTTCGGACGTTTACATTTAGATTGGCAATTGTTTTTGTTCATGAGTATATATTGTAACAGTTCGGACGGTTCACCGAATAGTTTCATTATAGCAGACAGGGGTCAAAAGGTCCATAAATTTAACCACAGAATAGAAATATTGTTGACAAAACAGGGCGGGGGGGTAATATAATCCTGTACCAAAATAAATGCTATCACGAAGCAGAAAAACGGCAGCGGAAACAGTAGGAAAAGCGGGCTGTAAAACGGACACAGGAGGGAGAAAGAAATGAAGATCTTAAGCAATCTTGGAAATCTGGGCAATCTTGCCAACATAGGCGCACAGCGGGAATCACCGGAAATGAGAATGGCCCTGGACAATATCGCACAGGTGGATGGGGAGATACAGCAGAAAATCTTTCAACTGGGCCAGGCCTACTATGAGGAGAACAAGGCTAAGAAAGAGGACGATCTGGAGGAGAAGTATGCTCCGTTTGTGCAGATGGTCAAGAAGCTGGAGGAGAACAGGAAGGGCTATTACAAGAACAAGCTGCGTCTGGAAGGGCTGATGATGTGTGAGAACTGCGGAGCCACCATATCCTATGGAAGCGTGTTCTGCAATCAGTGCGGGAAGAAAGCAGACGAGAAGTCAGAGGACGGAGGAATGCCGGTAAGTGCGCCGGAAACGCCAAAATGCAGCCAATGTGGCGCTGTGTTGGAGGAAGGAAGCCTGTTCTGCACATCATGCGGTGCAAAGGTGGGATAAGACAGAAAGATACCGATATAAGGAGAGGGGTTAATGTACTGTAAGAAGTGTGGGAACGACATAAAGGATGGGGCGGGCTTCTGCCCGAAATGCGGAGAGAAAGTGGAGGCATTTTCCGGAAAGGCGCCTGCCAATATGCAGCCTGGGATGTCCTGGGCGGGGACAGGGACGCTGCCTGCGCAAAAAAAACCGGGCCTGACCGGCGGACAGAAGAAAATGATAGTCATAGCGGCAGGTGTGGTTGTCGTAGTATTACTGCTGATCCTCCTGATCCCCAGGCTGGGACGGGGGGAGGAACAGGTCGTCTATTCATTGACAGGGACATGGTACAGCGAGGATGCAGTGAACCTGGAAAATGCCATATCGGGGCTGCTGTCAGAGGAGGCAGGGCTGGAGGACTGGATCGTTGACAGCGTCATGGAGATGACAGGGCTTTCGTACCTGGGGGATATAACCGTGACCTTTGACGAGAGCGGTGGTCTATGGCTGGGGGGAGGGGGACTTGCTATTACAATAGGTTCCTTCTCTTATCAGAAAATGGAGGATAACACACTGATGCTGAAATACGCGATTGACGTGCCGGTTGTGGGGGAGATCGCGGTCTCCTATCAGGCAAAATATACACTGGACAAGGACAGCCTTACGCTGGACCTGTTCGGTCAGAAGGCGAAATTCCGGCGGCAGGAGTAAGATAGCGGTCTGCGGAGGTGAGCAGACGATTCAGGAAGAAGGAGGAGAGACACAGATGAAATGTTTTAAGTGCGGTGCGGAGGCACCGGCAGGAAATAAGTTCTGCCCACATTGCGGCGCATCCATGTCCGTAGGGCAGCCTGCAGGCGGAATGGGGCAGAATCAGGCAGGTCCGGGTCAGGGAGGGCCTAATATGCAGATGCAGAATCCCGGACAACAAAATGTCGGCTATCAAAATGCGGGGTATCAGAATGCGGGGTATCAAAATGCGGGGTATCAGAATCCAGGATACCAGAATGCTGGATACCCAAATGCAGGCTATCCAACCCCTGGCTATCCGATTCCCAGGAATACGGCAAATTCGATAGCTACAGCATCCATGATATTGGGGATAGTGGGAGATGTCGTTATTGGGATTGGAGGTGTTATTGCGATGTCTGCCGAGCGAAAGGTACTGGGATATGGAACCGGATATTATGATGAGTCAACTATGATGGTGGGTGCATTAATAGAAAGTGCAGGAATGATTTGTGCACTGGTAGGATTTATATTGGCTATCTGCAGTCTGGTAAAGAAAACCACGAAAAAAGGAAAGGCGATTACAGGTCTTGTGTGTAGCAGCATTGTTGCCATTTTCCTAATATTAGTTGTAAGTGCTTTTGTGGATTAGCTTCTAAGTTGCTGCAAAACATTAGAAATACATAAGCAGTATTGCAACATTCCGGTATTCGGCCCAGGGCCTGGAATCCGAAAATTTACAGAGTGAAAAACCAAGTGCGCAGCCTCAATTTGACCGGGGCTGCGTAGATTTTTGCGCTTTGAGACAGATATGAGAGCGTCGATATTCTTGAAGAAAAGAGCCGTTCCAAACCTGTATCCTATGGAAGCAGCGGAACAAAAAGATTTATAAAATCAGGAAACGATAATAAGTAGTTAAAATAACCACATTAAAAAGAACAGGATACTATAAAATGTGATAAACAAGACAAAATCTATTGCTATTTCTGGCAATCAATGGTATTCTATACATTACAGATGAATACATAAGTAGAAGGTGGTTGTGTTATGAGCGAAGCATTTCATATTATCAGTGACGGTTCCTGTGATCTGCCGGAGAAGCTGGTAGAGGAAAAGAATATCACAGTGGTTCCTTTTTATGTGTCCTTTGATGACAAGAATTATGTGAAAGAAAATGTGGAGATCGGAATCCGGGATTTTTATCAGCAGATGGTAGATCGCAAGGGTGTATATCCCAAATCTTCCATGCCTTCCGCTCAGGATTATATGGAAGTATTTTTGCCCTTTGTGAAGGAGGACATTCCCCTGATCTGTATCTGCATTACCACGAAATTCAGCGGGTCCATGCAGTCTGCGCTCAATGCAAAAGCCATGATTACGGAAGAATATCCGGAGGCGGAGATTACGGTGATTGACTCCTGTGTGGATACGGTGCTACAGGGACTGTATGTGCTGGAGGCGGTTGAACTCAGAGACAGCGGTAGGAGCTACAAAGAGACGGTGAAGCGTCTGGAAGAAATCAAGAACAGCGGAAGAATCTTTTTTACAGTTGGGGATATGGAGTATCTGAAGCATGGCGGCCGCATCGGGAAAGTGACTGCGGTAGCAGGCAGCGTACTTGGAATCCGCCCGGTGATTACACTGAAGGAAGGCGAGATATTCCCTTCCGGCATCGGCAGAGGCAGGAAGCGTACCACGGAGAAAGCGCTGGAGCTTTTGCTGGACTATCTGGCCGGTGGCCTGAACAGCGAATGCTACAGTATCTGTGTGGGATTTGGCTATGATTATGAGGAGGCGGTAGCATTCAGAGACCATGCGTTGGAAACCTTACGGGAAAAAGGTTTCGATGTGAAGGAGATTCCCATCTATCAGATAGGGGCCACTATCAGCGTGCATACCGGGCCGTATCCGTTGGGATTTGGAATCCTTGAAAAAGCCATTCATTCATAAGCAGGCGAATTCAGATAAGGTTTGTAAAGTTATGGCAGGGCATAGATGCAGAGCAGCTATGCCTTAATTTATGACAATAGAATCCTCGCAGAGCGTGGATTCTATTGATCATGACAAAAAATAAAAGAAGGAGGAGCTTATATGAATCGAATCATTTGTTTTCATAATCCCGATGAAGAAAACGGGTACTTGAGTAATTGGTATCCTTCCCATTTCACGCTGGATGGGATTGTGTTTTCGGGGGTGGAGCAGTTTATGATGTATCGCAAGGCTGTTTGTTTTGGAGACAGAAATGTAGCTGCTCAGATTTTACATACGAATGATGTTGCACATATGAAAAAACTCGGACGATTGGTATCGGGATATGATGATAACCATTGGAACGGGATACGGCAGATCGTCGTCTATGAGGGCTTGATTGCAAAGTTTGCGCAAAACAGCGAGTTGAAAGAGCGTCTTGTCGATACAGGTAACGCAATTCTGGCAGAATGTGCCGTGAAAGATCGCATTTGGGGTATTGGTTTGTCAATGAACGATTCTGACAGACTTGACCGAGCCAAGTGGAAAGGGCAAAATCTTCTTGGATATACTCTGATGATGGTAAGAGAAAAGCTGTAAGCTGTTTTTAATGCAATTTTCCTGCCTTGCGGGGAATAGGATTTTATG
Organism: uncultured Acetatifactor sp.; assembly: GCA_948896875.1. Lineage (GTDB taxonomy): Bacteria > Bacillota > Clostridia > Lachnospirales > Lachnospiraceae > Acetatifactor. Next base: position 23,258 of record CAQUWW010000023.1, read on the forward strand.
ATACGATGACCAGGAAACGATAATACGGAACGGTCCGGAAATCTTATAAGTGATTTTCCGACGGTTTCCGGATCAAAACGGAAGGTGGACAGCATGGAACATATAAAACTGATATCATGGAATGTGAACGGACTGCGGGCGTGTATGCAGAAAGGCTTTATGGATTTCTTCCGGGAGGCGGATGCTGATATTTTTTGCCTGCAGGAAACCAAAATGCAGGCAGGACAGCTGGACCTGGAACTGCCGGGCTATCATCAGTATTGGAATTATGCGGAGAAAAAGGGGTACTCGGGCACGGCGCTTTTTACGAAAAAGGAGCCGTTGAAGGTTACTTACGGTATAGGGGTGGAGGAGCATGACCACGAGGGGCGTGTGATTACGGCGGAATATGAAAAATACTTTGTGATCACAGTCTATGTGCCAAATTCTCAGAGAGAGCTTACCCGGCTGGATTACCGGATGCAGTGGGAGGAAGCATTTCTGAATTACCTGAAAAAGCTGGAAGAAACCAAACCGGTGATTTACTGTGGAGACCTGAATGTGGCCCATCAGGAAATCGATCTGAAGAATCCGAAGACGAACCGCCACAATGCCGGCTTTACCGACGAGGAGCGCAAGTGCTTCGGAAAAGTGCTGGAAAACGGGTTTGTGGATACTTTCCGCCATTTTTATCCGGATCTGAAGGATGCCTATTCCTGGTGGTCCTATATGGGCCAGGCCAGGTCAAAGAATGTGGGGTGGCGTATCGACTATTTTGTGACGTCGGAAAGCTTAAGGGACAGGCTGGAGGACGCAAAGATTCATTCCAGTGTAATGGGTTCCGACCACTGCCCTGTGGAGCTGGATTTGAAGGAGTGACAGCGATATTTTTCCGCCGGCCCCAGAACATGACACACTGATGTCATATTCACCATGATAGAATGAGCTATAGTCAAAGGACTATTATAGGAACCGCTTCGCGAACCCTATAATCAAAGGGCTAATCATGAAAGCGAGGAAGCGGCCGGATGGCCATCTATCAAAGGAGGTACGGAAAATGGCAGTTACAATTTTGGAGGTAAAGAGAGAAAGTTGCCCGGCGGCACGTTTGATCGGCAAAAAGTATGAGGGCAGCGCAAATTGGGGAGAATGGTGGGAGAACGGCTGGTTCGCCACATTGGAACGCAAGCCCTGTCTTCCGTTTAACGGGGATGCCTATATCGGTGCGGTGCACATCGTGGATGGGATGCCGGAGCGCTGGATTGGCATGCTCTTTCCGGTAGATACAGAAGTTCCGAAGGGGTTTGAGTCTGTCATGATTGAACCGTTGGACTATGCGGTGTGCTATCTGTATGATCGGGAGAACAGCAGTGAGTTTTATACCATGGACACTCATAACCAGTGTCTGGAAGAGCTGAAAGTCCATCATTGGAAACGGAAGGAGGATGACTGGTGTCTGGAAAGATATCGTTGTCCGGGATTTACCACACCAGACGAAAAAGGAAATGTTATTTTAGACTATGCGATTTCCATTGAGGTGCCGGAAGAATAAAATTAAAATGAGGAAAAAAGTATGCTGGAAATACCTGAAAGTTTAACTCTTGCGAAACAGATGAACCAAAAGCTTCGCGGCAGGAAAATCGTGGATGTGGAGGCCGCGCATACAAAGCATTCCTTTGCCTGGTATACCGGAGAGCCGGATTTCTATGTGAAGGTCATGGAAGACAGTGTGATCGGAGAGAGCACCGGCATCGGGAGTATGCTGGAAATCAGTCTGGGAGAATATAGCTTTGTGGTGGGAGACGGCACCAATCTGCGGTATTTTCAGCCGGATGAGAAGCTGCCGGAGCGTTACCAGACCAGGTTGACGTTAGATGACAGCAGCTCGCTGGTGTGTACCGTGCAGATGTATGGTTCTATGTTTCTGATCAAGCCGGAGGAATATGACAATCCTTATTACCTGGCGGCGAAAGAAAAGCCCTTTCCCGGCACGGAGGACTTCAATTACGAGTATTTCCGGGAGCTGCGGACGGACCTTCCCGGCACCCTGTCCATGAAGGCCTTTCTGGCCACGCAGCAACGGATACCCGGGCTGGGAAATGGAGTGTTGCAGGACATTCTGTTGAAGGCGGGACTGCATCCGCGGAAGAAAATCGGCACGCTGACGGAAAGCCGCTGGAAACAGCTTTACGAGACTGTGACAGGAACACTGGCTCAGATGACCGAGAAAGGTGGAAGAGATACGGAGAAGGATTTGTTCGGAGAAAATGGAAGGTACATCACCATGCTGAGTAAGAAAACGGTGGGAAAACCCTGTCCTTATTGCGGAAATATTATTCAAAAGGCAAGCTATCTGGGCGGTACGGTGTACTTTTGTCCTTCCTGCCAGGAGCTGTAAATGATAGCGCACAACTGTTTTGCGCATCAGAGAATGCAAGTAAGCCCATTTTGACTGTGCAGTGCCGCAGAGTCAGGCGTAAATGCTTTTGCAGCAACGGAAAAAGGAGAGAACAGGATGATATACCGGCTACTGGGAATTGTCACTATTTTGATGAAAAAGGGAACGGTTACCGCCGGAGAACTGGCAAAACGGTTTGAAGTGTCTGTGCGAACAATTTACCGGGATGTGGACAGCCTGAATTTGGCCGGCATCCCGGTTTATGCCAGAAAGGGGAAAAACGGCGGTATCTGCCTGATGGAGAATTTTGTGCTGGACAGGATGCTGGTTTCGAAAGAGGAGCAGAAGCAAATTCTGGCGGCGCTTGTGAGCCTGCGGGAAACCGGAGCGGAAGAGGAAGGCGAAATTCTGAGGCGCCTGGGAGATTTCTTTCGGATGGAGCCGGTAAATTGGGTTTCCATTGACTTTTCTGACTGGAGTGGAAGAAGGGATGACCTGTTTGTGCAGATTAAAGAGGCGATTCTGGGCCGACATGTGATGGTGTTTGACTATTATGGACAGCACGGAGAGATGAGAAGCCGCACGGTGGAACCGATTCAGCTTCTTTTTAAAGAGTATACATGGTATGTGAGTGCCTTCTGCCGGACGAGGCAGGCTATGCGTCTGTTCAAGGTGCTGCGTATGAAACGGGTCCGGGTGCTGGAGGAGACATTTGACAGGAGGGAAGAGTACTGCGACTGTTCGGAGACCAATCTGTGTCAGAAGCAGGAGGAGGCGAAGGAGAAATCCGAATCAGGTCTGTCATTGGATGGGAAGAAAGAGGATACAATGACAGAAATTATCCTGCGAATTGAAAAAGGAGAAGCCTACCGGATTTACGACAGATTTGAAGAGGAGGAAATCACAATTCTGCCGTCGGGAGATTTTGAGATCCGTATGAATTGTTCTGTGGACGACTGGGTGTATGGACTTATTTTATCCTTCGGACCGGCGGCCAGGGTGGTGGAACCGGCCTGGGTGCGGGAGGAAGTGGGCATCAGAATCCGCCGGATGGCGACCTTATATTTCGAAGCATTTTAACTCCTTTTTCGGAAGTTTTATTTTATTTTTTCCTTATGTGCCGTGATAATCGTATAGCTGTATGCATTTACCGTTATAATACAATTGTCTACCTTCACATACCAATTTTTCCCACTTCTTGTAATAGTGGCATTGACAGATTTGATTTTAGATTTACACCAATTCACAACATCTTTTGTATCGATATCTAAGAACAGATTTCTTTTTATGCGCTCCACACCTAATTCAGTAGTATGCAATTTCTCCAAATTTTTCAGTAATTCATTATCTGCATTCATTTTATATCTTTCCCTCTCTTTCAATCTCAATCATGATTGCCCTGTAATCATGATACAATACCTGTCTGTCCTCCGCAATCTATATTTATTTTCTTATTCAGCAGATGTAACAGTGTTCACACAATTCTGAAAAGGGAATTTTAATGTGACACGCTGATGTCATATTCAATATGCTATGATGGGTTCAGAAAAGCCGCTGATACCTCAGCATATGGCTTTTTCGGAAAATGGAAAGCGAAGCGGCACATCTGCCTGCGGGAGCATTGTGGCAGGGGGCGAACTTCGGGAAAAGGAGAAGAAAATGGAAAACAAAACCTATGAGAATCTGAAAATCTGTCAGAGCTGCGGAATGCCCATGCAGGAGGAGCAGTACGGAACCAATAAGGATGGCAGCAGAAATGAGACTTATTGCTGCTATTGCTTCAAGGACGGAGAATTTGCTCAGAATGGTACCATGGAGGAGATGGTGGAGTTCTGCGCACCGTTTGAAGTGGAAGGGGGCCGTGCAAAGACCATAGAGGAAGCAAAGGCAATGCTGATGGAATATTTCCCCACTTTAGAGAGATGGAAGGCGAAGGCACAGGGAACTGTTTGAGGATTCTGGAATAAAAAGGCTAGAATAAAGGAAAAAGCTCTGACCGGGACTGTATCGGCCGGGGCTTTTTTGTATAATGAACTGTAGAAATAATTCAGACAGTCCCTCATGTGAAGTCGATGTTTGTAATGCGTTTGGGGGAACAATATTATGCAATTTATGATACCTGCATAACAGTTGCGTACTTGCAGATAAATGTATCTCATGGACAGATACAAGGATTGACTTCGGGGAGGGCCTGTATTATGATGGTGTGCAACAGGAAACAAATTCAATAGGAAACAGACTATGAGAGAAGAACCGAATGATAAGGAAACAGAGAGGATTCAGCGTATGCGGAAGGCAGAAGCAAAGGCATGTCAGGAACGCCTTACAAGGGAATTTTTCGCCAGAGACGGGATTACAGTAGCGAAGGAACTCCTGGGGAAAATCCTGGTGCACGAGACTTCGGTGGGAACCGTCAGAGGCATTATCACAGAGGTGGAGAGCTATATGGGGGAATCCGACAAGGGGTCTCACACTTATGGCGGAAAGCGGACGGAACGAACCGAACCCATGTACCATCAGGGGGGTACCTCCTATGTGTACCTGATCTATGGAATGTACAGCTGCATGAACATTGCCGCCATGACGGAAGGGATACCGCAGGCCGTGCTGCTTCGAAGCGTTGTGCCGGCAGAGGAAGAGTCCCGCCGCCGCATGACTGCTCTGCGGCTGGCGGAACTGAATAGAAAGCAGATCAAAAGAGGAAAGCCTGTATACACACCGGAACATTATCCCGCGTCCCTGAAAAAGCATCTGGCGGACGGTCCCGGCAAGCTGTGCATTGCCATGGGCATCACCAGGGCGGACAATGACATGGACATGGTGGAGAGCAATAGTTTTTATGTGACGGAAGGGATTCCTGTTGGGAAAAAGCAGATCAAAGCGGGAAAGAGAATCGGTATCGACTATGCGGAGGAGGCGGCAGACTATCTGTGGCGGTTCTATCTTGACGAGAATGCGAGCCTGTTTCACGGTATGCAGAAGGTAACAGCTCAGACAGAACACTGAGCTGTTATTACCCTGTCATATGGTCAGACATGCAGCCTCCAACTGCCTTTATAATTTCAAAACGGCAATCAATTCCTCCCCATCCTTTTCTCCGGTTTCCACAAATCCAAAGGAACGGTATAACCGACTGGCAACTTCATTCTCAGGTTCATAGGACAACCAGCAGTATTCTGCTTTGCCGCACGGAAATGTTTTTATGAAATTCAAGGCAAGCCTGATTGCTTCTGTTCCATACCCTTGCTTCTGATAATTCCTGTCTATCATCAGTCGCCAGAGGTTATAATTCCCTTTCGCTATTGACGGAGCGTCTTCCCAGTAATCGTCTGTGTCAAAACCAATCATCAGAAAGCCGACCGGCGTATCCTCCTTATAGATTCCAAAAGGGAAAGCATACCCGTTTCCGGTTATGGTGGTATAGGCTTCGATAATGCTGATATCATTGCGTGCCACAAAGCTTTTCTGTTCCTGGGACACACATAGCTTTAAAATATCCCATACATTTTTTCCGTTTATCTTCTCCAGTTTAAGCATAGTTACCCCCACAGATTCGAATTGATGTATTTGATTATAAAATATTTCTCTGCCCTCTGCAATACGTATTTATTCCGTTATTTTCAGTAGATATCATCCCGGAAAGGAAGAATGAGACCGGAATAATTTTGCTCAGAAAATTAACTTGTACAATACGGAAACCTATGCTATAATAAACGTATTCTCAGCCGGGACATTTCAAAATATCTGCCGGAGGGAATATACCATATTCTGGATGCTATTTCAGAATGCATTGCATTCTGTCTTGTTGGCTTTTCGCCACCTATTCAACGAAAAGAAACAAAATACAGGCAGGCGAACAGCGTTTCTCCTGTCCGGTATGAGAGCAGGAGGAAAAGAATGAAAAACAGAAAAAGGATTGCGTCTGCCAAAGGACAGCCACAGCCGGAGCAGATGTGTATATACGTAATAGAACAGGGAAAGTACAGATGAGCCTTCAATTTTATTTTGGCCCCTCCGGAGCGGGCAAAAGTCGACAATTATATGAAGAGATTACCAGTCGGGCAGCGATGAATCCGAAGCAGAATTTTTTGATTATTGTGCCGGATCAGTTTACCATGCAGACGCAGAAAGAACTGGTTCTTTTAAATGACAGAGGCGGCATCATGAACACTGATGTGTTGAGCTTCGGGCGCCTGGGACACCGCATTCTGGAAGAAGTAGGAGGGCAGGAGATCCCTGTTCTGGATGATACGGGAAAAAGCCTGGTCCTTCAAAAGGTGGCGGCGAATCTGGAGGGGAATCTTCCTGCATTGGGAGGATTTCTGAACAGGCAGGGGTATATTCATGAGGTAAAAAGCGCAATTTCCGAGTTTATGCAATATGGCATCGGCACGGAGGATGTATCCAGGCTGATTGCATTTGCCGGAAAACGCGGAGCATTGGTGCAGAAATTGAAAGATCTGGAGACTTTGTATAAAGGATTCATGGATTACATACGTGGCAATTTTATTACCACAGAAGAGACTCTGGACGTTCTGCGCCGTTCGCTGTACAAATCCGGACTTCTGCCCGGAAGCGTTGTAGTATTCGATGGTTTCACCGGATTTACGCCTGTACAGACAAAAGTGATTGCCGAATTGATGAATTTGTGCCAGGAGGTTATTGTAACGCTGACGCTGGGAGAGGGAGAAAACCCTTATGGGGAGGATGGAGAACAGAAGCTGTTTCATCTGAGCAAGAAGACAGTGGCAGACCTGACCAGACTTGCAGAGGAGAATCAGGTGGGGAGAAAGCAGGATGTGTTTATTCTGCCGGGCAAGGGCGAAAGCAGGCCGCCTTTGGCCGGGCAGGCTTACAGCATTCGTTACAATGAAAATCATCGATTTCGCAATGCGCCTGCATTGGCATATCTGGAAAAGAATCTGTTCCGCTACGGGGTCAGCGCTTATGAGCAGGAGCAGAAGGAAATTCAGATATTTGAGACTACTACGCCAAAGGATGAAGTGCACCAGACCGGGCTTGAGATCTGCAGGCTGGTCAGGGAAGAAGGGCTGGCTTACCGGGACATAGCCCTGATTATGGGAGATTTGGCCGGATATGCACCCTATGTGGAGACTGAATTTGCCCAGATGGAAATTCCCTGTTATATTGACAGAACCAGGGAGATTGTACTGAATCCTATGATTGAATATATCAAGAGTGCGCTGGGGTTATATATAAAGGACTTTTCTTATGAAGCAGTATTTCACTATCTGCGCAGCGGGCTGGTAGATCTGACTTTAGAGCAGGTGGACAAGCTGGAGAATTACTGTCTGGAGACAGGGTTAAAGGGGTATCGCGCCTATAGCCGGCTTTTTACTCGTAAGACACCGGCAATGGAGGGTGACGAGGAAGCTCTGACGGAGATGAATGCTCTGAGAGAGAAAATGATGGAGCAGGTGGAAATGCTTCATTTCAAAGAAAAGGAGCAGGTGAAGAATTATGTGAACGGCTTGTATGATTTTCTGGTACAAAACCAGGTACAGCAGAAGCTGGCAGCCTTTCAGACAAGATTTGAGGAGACGGGAGCGCTGACGCGGGCAAAGGAATACGCCCAGATTTACCGTCTGGTGATGGAGCTTCTGGATCAGGTTTACGCCCTGTTGGGAGAGGAGAGGATTTCGCTGAAGGAATTCGAGGAGATTCTGGAGGCTGGATTTGGGGAGATACAGGTGGGTACTATTCCGCAGAATGTGGACAGGGTGCTGGTAGGCGATATGGAAAGAACCCGACTGAATCAGGTCAGAGTATTGTTTTTCCTGGGAGTAAATGACGGGAATATTCCAAAGACTGCATCAAAAGGAGGAATTATCTCCGATATGGACAGGGAGTTCCTGAAGGAGTCAGAGCTGGAGCTGGCGCCCAGTCCCAGACAGCAGATTTATATTCAGAGGTTCTATCTGTATCTGAATATGACAAAACCTTCCAGGCGGCTATATCTTTCCTGGTCTAAAGTAAACAACACCGGGAAATCTCTGCGACCGGCCTATCTGGTGGAAGTGATCAGAAATCTTTATCCTAAAATGGTTGTGAAATATCCACAGCTGGACAGTGTCCTGGAACAGATTGTCACCAGGCAGGAGGGTGCGTCTTACCTTGCGGAAGAACTCAGGGAATATGCGGAAGGAGTATTGGCAAAAGAGAAGGAACCGGAATTTTTTACAATTTACCAGGTATATGGGGAGGAAGCGCTGCGGGGGAAAAGGGATTTTCTTACGCAGGCCGCTTTCAGAAGATATGAAGACACAGGACTGTCCGCTGCTGTGGCGAGAGCCCTGTATGGGGTACAGCTGGAGAACAGCGTCACTCGTCTGGAAACTTTTGCAGCCTGTGCCTACAGGCATTTTCTCCAATATGGACTGGCGTTGAAGGAGAGGGGAGAGTTCTCCTTTGAAACTGTGGATATGGGAAATGTGTATCATGCGATATTGGAGCAGTTTGCGGACAAACTGAAGGAAAGGCAGTATACATGGTTTGATTTCCCGGAAGAATTTGCCGGAGAATGTGTGCGGGAGGCGCTGGAGAGCTATGCGGCTTCTTATGGCAATACCGTTCTCTACAGCAGTGCCAGAAATGAATATGCCATTACCAGAATGGGCAGGATTCTGACCAGAACAGTGTTGACCTTGCAGAAACAGCTGCGCAGAGGAAGCTTTGTGCCGGAATCATTTGAACTCTCTTTTCACCATGCAGAACACCTGGAAAGTGTCAATGTGGCTCTGACGGAGGGGGAGAAAATGCACCTCAGGGGAAGGATTGACAGAATCGATGTGGCGGAGGACGAGGATAAGGTCTATGTAAAGGTCATTGACTACAAATCCGGAAATAAGAAATTTGATCTGGCAGCTCTGTACTATGGTCTGCAGCTGCAGCTGGTGGTATATATGAATGCGGCCATGGAACTGGAGGCCCGACGTCATAAAGGGAAGGAAATTGTCCCGGCAGCGTTGCTGTATTATCACATTGAGGATCCTTCGGTGGAGACCTCCGTAGAGCTGAGTCCGGAGGAAATCAATGAAGAGATTACCAGACAGCTGCGTATGAATGGCGTGGTGAACAGCGCACCGGAAATTGTGACGCTCCTGGACCACGAGATGGAAGATAAATCAGATGTGATTCCCGTAGAGAGGAAGAAGGACGGAAATTTTTCCGCCCGGTCCTCTGTGCTGAACCATCGGGAACTGAAGACAGTATCAGACTATGTAAGCCGAAAAATCGCGGAAATCGGCCGGGAAATTCTGAATGGGCAGATTTCGCTGAATCCTTATGAGAAGGGGAGCGAAGAGGCCTGCACATACTGCACTTTTAAAAGGGTGTGCGGCTTTGAACCCGCGCTGTCGGGCTGCACGAAACGCAGGCTGGAAGAACTGGACAGAGAAGAGGTTTTGCGGAGGATGGAGGATACCAAATAATTATTTTTTATCCAGCCGAAACGCCCTGCTTTGCTCCAGCCTTTTCTTAAAAATTCCTTCCGCCCCTTCCTCCGTTGGAAGGTAGTAGCGCCTGTCCTTCAGGCTTTCCGGCAGACAGGTCATGCGGGCTATTTTTTCTTCCGTATCATGGGCATACACATACCCTTTTCCATAGTGGAGGTCATCCATCAGCTGTGTGGGCGCATTGCGGATAACCAGGGGAACCGGTTCCGAAAGCTGGGTCAGAGCATCCTTTTTCGCGGTTTCGTAAGCCTGGTACAACGCGTTGGACCGGGGCGCCAGAGACAGGTAAACCACGGCCTGCGTCAGATTCAGATTACATTCGGGCATACCATTAAAATGGCAGGCCTGGTAGGCGGCCACGGCAATCTGCAGGGCCTGAGAATCTGCAAGTCCGATATCCTCGCTGGCAAAGCGGATTAGCCGCCGGGCAATGAAAAGGGGATCTTCTCCGGCTTCCAGCATTCTGGCAAGCCAATATACGGCGGCGTCCGGATCGGAATTGCGCATGGACTTGTGGAGGGCGGAGATCAGATTATAATGTTCTTCGCCTTTTTTATCATAAAGTAAAGTCTTCTTGCCCAGACATTGTTCCAGGGTCTCTTTCTGCACGGTGACAGAGCCGTCGGAAGAGATTTCGCCGTTGAGGATGGCGATTTCCAGCGTATTCAGCGCCATGCGGGCATCACCATTGGCAAAGGAGGCGATGGCGGCAAGAGTTCCTTCCTCCATATGAAGCGTAGTATTTCCGAAACCTCGTTTATCTGTCACTGTACGGACGAGCATGTCGGTCAGCTCATCCGCACTCAGTTCTTTCAGCACAAATACTTTACAGCGGGACAGAAGAGCCGCATTGATCTCAAAAGAGGGATTCTCGGTAGTGGCGCCGATCAGGGTGATGCTGCCCTTTTCCACATAGGGGAGAAACGCATCCTGCTGGGCTTTGTTGAAACGGTGAATTTCATCTACGAAGACCAGAGTACGGATTCCATAAGCCCTGTTTTCTTCCGCCTGCTTCATGATTTCTTTAATTTCCTTGATGCCGCTGGTGACAGCGCTGAAATTTACAAAATCCGATTTGGTTTGTCCGGCGATGATTCTGGCCAGAGTGGTTTTCCCTACACCTGGAGGGCCCCAGAAGATCATAGAGCAGACCTGATCCTTTTCCAGCATCTGGCGCAGTAATTTTCCCTCTCCCAGAAGATGTTTCTGTCCCACATAATCCGCCAGGGATTCGGGACGCATTCTGTCCGCCAGAGGGACAAAAGTGCGGGATGGGGAATAGTCGTTTGAAGAGTCAAAAAGGGATAGTTGCTGCACAGTGGTGATCCTCCCGGTTTTGTTTTGTTGGTTTTACTATGCCTATTATACCGCAAAAGGGTGGAATGGGGGTAGAGGGAATCTGAAAAAATCTGCGGGCTTCCGCTTATGGGAAGCGGCGGGGAATGGGCTAAATTTCGCGTTTAGTTTACAACGGGCCAGTCTCGTGCAAGGACCTTTATGGTCCTGAGGCCAAAGTCAAAGTTACTGCGATGGCCAACCGGGGGCTTCCGCTAAGACCAGGTATTCTGTAAGGACCGACAGGAAGTTACTGCTAAAGTCCAGGTTATTGCAAGGACTGACAGAGGCTTATTCTCTACAGCAAAGGAACGGCGGGAAAGGGGCGGGAGGTTCTTTATTCTGCAGGGATAACGCGCCGA
>CAQUWW010000024.1:0-7435 GCA_948896875.1 uncultured Acetatifactor sp.
AGCGGCAAACTTCCATGTGAAAAACTTGCATATATGGTTTTTCACATTTATGCGGGTCTGTGCATAAAAAACGCCACACAATTGTCTTCCGGCAATTGTGTGGCGAAAAAAGATTTCTCTTGAAAAATCCACTCCCCGTAGGGTTTGAATGCATTATGCCACAGAACAGTATTGCTGTCAATAGAAAGTAAAACAGAAAATCATAAGGCCGTTATAAAATGCTCATACGCTGTTCCCCTCATGGAGAATCAAATCATCTTTGTCCGTGATGACTTCCATCATCATAAGTACACCTAACCGGAACCCTTTGACAAAGCGGTCATTCCCATAGAGAAGGCTTTCTTCGGTCTGTGCGGTACTGTAATCGTCCAACATTTTCTGTTCTTCCTCATTCAGTTTCGCCATTAGCTTTTCTCCGATGGTGCAGTACCGATTCCTTGCCCGGTTAAATCTGGGATCACCTTCATAAATCGTCGGCTCAACGCAAAGGTGGTCGGTTGCTATTGCTTCTAAAATTTTTCCCATACACTTCCGCCCTTTCAACTGATATTATGCACAAAAACTTGCCAGACGGAGCCGCGCAGTGTATAATATTTACGCGGTCTGCCTGTAAGGTAATAGCGCCGTGAGAAGCGGTGGCATACTTTGGCGAGAGTGCGCCGCTTCTTATACTATTTTTGTGTCAGGTCGCCGTGAACCTTCTGTATTCCTTGTCTAACAACTTCGGCTTTTGATACTTCCAGAATATGAACACATTCGTCCAGCTTTTCTGCTGTATCTTTATCGAGTCGAACTTTCAAGGAAATATCTTTCGGGTTATCGGTCGGGCGCCCCATTTTTTTATTCCCCAACTTCATCACCTCACTTTATGGGGTCGCTAATATTATACACTTACCGACGTCGCTAAGTCAATGTTTTTGTCTGAACTTGTTCCTGGACGGCTGATTTTGTTGCCTCCGCAAATACCACCATATAGTTGTGCCAAGTATATGCCTTGCTCTCGACATTAGGTAAAATACAGCGGAACCGATGACATTGACAAAGGGACTATAGACAAGATATCTGAGCACTATGGAATAGAAGGATGGGTGGCATTTAAAATTGTGTGACAAACATTTCCCTGCAGATTCGCTTTCCGCTTTCTGTCCGGAATATGGTTTTAAAGGCGGATTCCACAGCAGCTTTGTCCGCGCTGCCTTCATGGAGATTTACCAGAAAATCTGCCTCGACTAAAATCTGATAGTCCATGCCGTCTATCTGGGTGTAAGTATGATGATGGCCCACTAAATAACAGACCCGTTCTATCAACTGCTTTTCAAAGCACAGTCGCTGGAGCATCTCTTCCGCCACTGCGGGGCCTTCCTGTTCCTGAAGAGGGCCCGCGCAGGAACCGAACTTTTCTTCCGCAGGCTTGATACCGATATCGTGCACATAAGCGGCGGCTTCCAGGATTTCCATGGTTTCTGCTCCGATGTGCTCCAGTTCGCCTATGAGCTTTGCAAAAGCATGTACTTTTACAAAATGTTGAATACGGCCTGGGTCTCCGCTATAGTAGCGCATCATTTCCATACAAAGTGCATTTAACATATCTGATTTCTCCTTTGATCAATCTTGTATTACTGTTATCACCGGATAGTTTTATTTTGCAGTTGTTTCAGAAATTCGATTTTTCTTCTGTAGCCGGTCAGGATAGAATCTAAGCAGGAAATCAGGGGATCCTGACTATAGATTGCATATACCTCATTTTCATCCGGCAGAAGATTCAGGTCTACCAGGGATGGATTTTGTACATATTTGAGCAGCTGGAACTCTGTCTTTCGGAAACTGTTAACTGAAATTTGTAACAGATCATCCTGCTCCGCCAGTCTGGGATTTTGCCAGAACATGGAGTTTCCTGAATCAAAAATTGGCGCCATACCGATAAATTTCAGGGTATTGGTATCCCGAAGAACACCGAAATTGTTCAAATGCCGGTCAATATTTGTGAGAATAAAGTCAGTCAGAATCTGGTATTCCAGAAAGGTTCTGGTACTATTCTCATCCAGGCCATATTCGGCACAAACAGCAATAAAATGCTCATACATGGACATGGCATTGTCCTTTTTTCTGGAATTTACCACATCAATTGCCGGAATCAGTTCTATTGTATCGGATGTAAAGCTTTCACAGATACAATAGAGTTGGGCGCAGGACTTTAGCCGTATGACAGAGTAGGCAACATAAGGCTGCGAATTTTGTTTTCTGTGAAGCAGAGTTGCGACGACTTCATTCAGGCTTTCCTGAGAGTTACTGCTATGATTTCCCTTTATGAGGCATCGTTTGCCGTTGGAAATAACCCATTTTTTCTGTAGTTCACCCTGGACGGAAGAACTGGGCGAAAACGCATGATCCGAAACTTCAACTGCCTCTGTCAAAGGGGTATCAAACTGCATATCACCTATCGGATCGCGAAAAGGGTTTGTGAACAAATTAACATTTTCCCATGTCAGATTTAATTCCAACGGTTTGATCCAGTAATGATCTGTCAGACTCAGGCCCAGGTTTTTTACCAGGTATTCCTGGGGGGTGGTAAAGCCCATTTGTTCCAAAATATGTTGAATGCGGCCCTGGTTTATGGGTACCGCACGTCGCTGCCACCATTTGCGTAGCATCTGGACATCGGATTTTGTGCCGGGAGGCAGCAGTTCAGGTGTTTTCTGCTGTGACACCTGAAGCATGGCTCCGGATAAGGGATCGATGGATATCATGCACACCGGGTCATCCCGATGCATGAGATAGTACAAATTTTCCTGCATTTTACCAGGCCTCCATTTCAAGTCGGGAGAAGAGAATCTCCCTGATTTTAGAATCCATGCACATAACTGCCGCTTCCTTCAGCCAGGAGAGATTTTCTCTGTCGAAGATAGCTTTGAAGGGAATGGTATATCGCTCTCCTTCATAATAAAAAAGGATGGATACCGTCGAATCGTCGCAGATCCAACGGCCGGCCGTTTTATATTTTTCGCAGTAAAAATTCTGGCTCTGGATTTCGTCGGTCGTTATCTGGTTAGAGGACAGTAACGGTGCGCCGGAAAAAGAGGTGTCTGCCAGCAGCGCTTCCATGGAACAGCCCAAAACTGTAGACAATCGGAGCAGCACATCTCCGCTGGCGGAGGACAATTTTTTGCGGCCCTGTTCATAATCCTGGAGAGAGCGGAAATTTACACCGCTCATAGCGGCCAGTTCTTTTTGTGTGAGTTTTCTTAGCTTCCGAAGTCCCTTTAAATTCACCTTATATCACCGCCTTTTTGATATTATACGCAATTTTGCGTATAGGGGTCAAGAGGAAAGGGTGAATTTATATGTGATAGTTTATGCAGGGCTGGAATTAAGGAAGAAGATACGCTATAATGTAAAAACAGCTATGTAAGCAAGCGAAAGGTTACGGAAGAAAGGACTTAAAGCGGGAGGAAGAGGCATGGAGCATAAGGGAACAAAGAGAATCGAGACCAAACGGTTATTGTTGCGGACGTTTCAGCCCGAGGATGCGGAGCCCATGTACCGCAACTGGGCGTCGGACCCGGAAGTGACAAAATTCCTGACCTGGCCTACACATAAGAGCGTGGAGGTGTCACAGGCGGTAACGGACAGCTGGGTGAAGGAGAGCGTCGGATCAAAATATTATCAATGGGCCGTTGTTCTGAAGGTGCAGGGGGAGCCCATTGGGAGCATCAGCGCTGTGAAGATAAATGATGAGACGGATTCTGTCACTATTGGCTATTGTATCGGCCGGGCCTGGTGGGGACAGGGTATTGTGGCGGAAGCGGTGACAGCACTCATTGCCTTTTTCTTTGACGAGGTGGGGGCAAATTGTGTCAATGCCTGTCATGATCCCCGGAATCCCAATTCCGGTAAAGTTATGAGAAAGTGCGGCATGACTTATGAGGGGACGTGGAGAGCAGGCGGCGTGAACAATCAGGGTATCTGTGACGAGTGCTGGTATTCCATTCTGCGGAAAGAATATGAGGCGACCCAGAAAAGGGAAAGCGGCGTGATTTTCAGGGAAGAGAACAAAACTGTAGCGCTGAAAAATGAAACAGAAAGCTCTCAGAAAGAAAATGTTGACAGGACAGTGCCGGCGAATAAAGGGCAGGGAACTGCAGGCCAGAAAAGAATATGTATAGAGCAAATAGCGGAGAAAGCAGAAAAGGCGTCCATATCGCGCCGGATTCTGGAGGCGCTGTCGGAGTGGTTCGGTATTCCGGAGGCCAGAGAGGAATACATTAACGATAGTCAGGAACAACTATTTTTCGCTGCTTTTGATGAAGAACGAAGACAGCCAATCGGGTTTCTGTGTCTGAAGGAAACAGGGAAGGCTACGGTGGAGCTGGCTGTAATGGGTGTGCGCAGAGAGTGCCACCGGCAGGGCATTGGCAGGGAGTTATTCTTCAGGGCGAGAAGATGTGCAGCGGAGAAAGGATATGAATTCCTGCAGGTGAAAACGGTACAGATGGGGCGTTATGAAGAATATGACGCCACCAACCGCTTCTATCAGAGTCTGGGATTTAAAGAATTTGAAGTATTTCCTGCTCTGTGGGGAGAACAGAATCCCTGCCAGATTTATGTGATGGGGTTGAAGGGAATGTAATTGATCTGGCATGGCTCATAAGAGATAAAATGACAGGGGACAACAGATTTGGAAAAGACTGTTGTCCCCTGTCATTTTTCAGAGAAGTCCAGTCCTGTGTTGGACAACCCAGGAATTTGATTTATTACCTCGACCGGATCTCCTGCCGCATAAAGGATACATAGGAAATCGTAAATACAATCAACATCAGCGCGGCCAGCGCGGTCAGATGAGGCCATACCAGCAGCAGGCTCTGGCCCAGTGTCAGGTTGCCGGCCAGCGCGCCGCTGAGCTGTGTGACAGTGACCGCGTTGATGGTTCTGACGCCCGGATTGAGTACGGTGGAAGTCGCTTCTCCGAAGAGGTAATAGGGAGAGACACGGTTCAGATTCAGTTCGCAGGAATAATTTTTCATCTCATTCAGCAGAGACTGCATATCATTTCCGTTTACAGGATATAGCGCATCCGCGATAATTCCGGCCAACAGACTGATGAAAATGGCGCAGAACAGCCATACCGCAATACAGGCCAGCGCCGAGGTGGCAGCGTGGCGGCAGACCGTGGAGAACAGGATTGCCACGGCCAGCCAGAAGCCGATGTAAATCACGCAGAAGCACAGATAGAGAAACAGTCTGGCCGCTTCTTCCGCGGTGGGAATCAGTCCTGTGGAAATCAACCCAACGGAGGCGATCAGCAGTCCCGAGGAGAATACCATGACAGCGCTGATAAAGAGACCTGCCAGGAATTTACCGATGATGATATTGTCCCGGTATAAAGGCTGGCTTACCAGGCGGTTCAGCGTTCCTTCCGAACGTTCGCTGTTGATGGCGTCAAATCCCATAAAGATACCGATAAAAGGAGCCATCAACGCCATCAGGGAATTGTAGGAAGGAATGGAATTGGCGCTGACGGTAAAAAGCTTCAGGAACAGGAAATCCGCAGAGGCATTTCCTCCGGAAAAGGCTTCAGCCAGACCGGATAAAGCGGCATAGAAACCGGATATGGTAATCAATGCTGTCAGAACCACGAACAGAAGCATTCGCCTGCTGTTGATGAATTCCGCAGTCTCCTTTTCAAATAACACTTTCAGCACATGGGTATTTCTGTGCCCAGGGATATTTAAGCTTGCTTTTTTAACCAACCTTCTCACCCGCCTTTTCAAAATATTTCCGGTAAATTTCATCCAGATCGCTTCCAGCCTGCCTCAGGTGCATGATGGTATAGCCCTGTTCGGCAAGGGTTTTGGACAAAGCCCTGCGCAGATCATAGGATGAGCGTATGACATAAGTGTCATTATTTTTCTCGATGTCGATGATTCCCTTCATGTTTTTTAAGAGGGACTGCAACCCTACATTGTCGGGATAGACGGAAAGCTCCACTGTGTTGATACCGTCGTGACTGATCTGCTGTCCCAGCTCTTCCAGTGTGCCGCAGGCAATCATTTTGCCCTCCACAAAAATGCCCATGCGGTCACAGACCCGCTGTACCTGATAGAGCTGATGGGAGGACAGAAGAACCGTCCGCCCGTCCTGTTCCGCCAGGTCCCGGATCAGCCACATCAGTTCCCGGATTCCTTCCGGGTCGATGCCCAGGGTCGGTTCGTCCATAATGATAATATCGGGATCCTTCATCAGCACATCGGCGATTCCCAGGCGCTGCCGCATACCTCGGGAGTAAGTTCCTGTCTTCCGATCGGCTGCCTCTGTCATGTTGACACGTTTCAGGAGGGCGTCAATTCGCTTTTCCAGTGCTTCTCCCATCAGGCCATTGAGCCTGCCCATGAAACGAAGGTTCTCCCGGCCGGTCATGGTTCCGTAAAATCCTACATTATCTGGCAGGTACCCCACTCTTTTTTTGACTTCAATGGTGTCTCTGGTACAGTCAAGTTCATGAATCATGGCTTTTCCCTCTGTGGGTTCCGTCAGACCCAGCAGCATCAGTGTGGTGGTGGTTTTGCCGGCGCCGTTGGGCCCCAGCAGACCGAACACCTCGCCCTTACGTATTTCCAGATTCAAATGATCCACTGCGGTCAGCTCTCCGTATTTTTTGGTCAGTCCCATTGTGCGGATTACCGCGGCAGTTTTCGTTTCAGAGGATGTCATAGCTTACCTCCTGCCATATTTTTTCATGATAAAATAGAGACCTCCTGCCACGCCGATGATGATAACGACGGCAAAAATACCCCAGCCGGTAGAGGTCTTTACGGTGATGCGAAACTGGGCCGTAGCGGACTGATTGTCGCAGGACGCGGTGAGGATGGTGGCGTAATCACCGGTAAGAGAATCTTTACCGGGAGTCACATGGACCAGAACCTCTTTGGAAGCACCTGCTTCCAGTAAGTCAATGGTGGTGGTATCGAACTCGGCTTCCCAGCCTGCGGGCAGAGAAGCGGCCAGTGAGATATTCTCCAGAGGGATATTTCCGCGGTTGGTAAGTTTCAGAGTAACATCTGACTGTTTATTGGCATAGGCGTCAAAAGACAGTCTGCCGTCAGTGGTGGAGAGTTCCATGTCATAGGTGCCCAGGATTTTCACGTTCAGAGCCGTGGAAAGCTGTTCTCTGGCGGAAGTGGCGGCACAGTCGATGGTATAGTCACCGGCTTCCACTTTGTCGGGCGGCGTCACCGTGATTGTTACGCCGGCACTGCTTCCGGATTCGATTTCCAGGCTGGAGACCTGAGTGGAACCGCTGCTGAAGGCAACTGTCCAGCCTGCCGGCGCATTGGAAGAGAAATTATAATTCTGTGTGTTTAATGTATTGTTGGCAATGGTGGTAGAATAGGAAAAGGAAGTACCTGTGACGCCTTCCTGGTCAGGATATTCCACATGG